>JAGLHT010000017.1 GCA_023143455.1 Desulfobacterales bacterium | reverse complement strand
ACATTACCATGCATGTCATAAAGCCCCCATGCGTTTGGTTGTTTTGTTTTCACACGATGTGCTTGAAATTTTCCTGGTGGGTTCTGTTCTCCAGAATTAGCACAATACCAGGCTGTTTTATTTAATGCAGGATCAATTGTTGTGCATGAGAATGTTGTGATTTTGCCGCTGGAAAATGCTGTTGCAGTGCCGGCTCTGCAGGCATATTCCCATTCCGCCTCAGTCGGGAGTCTATATTTGTTGGTCTTTTCAAAACCATTTAACACTTTTATAAATTCTATGCACTGGTCCCATGACACAGTGTCAACAGGATAATTTTTGTTTAATATTTTTGAAGATGAAGGGTTGAATCCAACAAGTTTTTTCCATTGTCCTTGGGTAACTTCTGTTTCCTGCATGTAAAATGATTTTGATATTCTAACTGTATGTTCTTTCTCGTTCCATCGGTGTCCTGTTTCAGATTTTGGGCTTCCCATTTTGAATGTTCCTGGATAAATCTGCACAAAACGCATTCCAAGCGAATTCGTAATCACTTCTTCTGCAATGCCATTTTTTAGAAAAGAGAAAAAGCAGAAAAAAAATAAAAAAAACAGGATGAATTTTTTCATTTGATCTAATGTCTCCATATTATCCAGCATGTTTTATATATTTGGCATTCTTTACTAAATATATTACAATAATTTTGATTAATACTCCAATTGTTTATTATATAAATATCAAATTATGTGTTTTCTAAAAGCTGATTTAATGGTATGAAATCAATAAACCACTTATTTCTTTTATAAAGGAGTCTGTTGATGATAGATAAAAGTAACTCCAAAAAAAATTCTAAAAGAAGAGTAAAAACAGAAATAATTGATTCCTCAAATAATCCTGGAGTATTTTTTTTACAGAGATATGAGATTATAATCATGCTTCTTGGAGCAGGAATTATATCTTTACTAATATTTTTTGTTTTTTTAAAACCATCCGGGGATGGCAATCTCTTTAAAACAAAAAAAAATAATGAACCTGTGACAATGCAAGATTTTCAAAACCAAATTGATCGTCTTTCAAACATGGTGGAAAAAACAACTTTAAAAGAGGGTGAAAAGTCTAACGCTACTATTGATAAAACAGCTTCAAATGAAAAAACAACAAGTCTTGCTTATGATGATCTTGCAAAAAGGATTGAACGGATTGAAGGGTCGCTTTCAATAAAATACGAGACTTTAGCAAATAGGATTACTAAACTTGAGAGAGGTATTGATAATTTATCACGTAAACTTGATTCTTATAACAAAAGTTCAGCCAGCATTGTAAAACAACCCTCTATAAAAACCAGCAAAAAAAAAGAAACCAAAATAGCTGTGAGCAAAAAAAAAGAATCGATTTTTCATACTGTTGAAAAAGGGGATACTCTTTATGGTTTAAGTAAAAAATACGGTACAAGCGTTAAACAATTAGAGAAAATTAATCATTTGCCTAAAGATGCCAATATTTATCCCGGGGATAATTTGTTGGTGAAATAAGTTTATTGAAATGCTTTTACCTGATTTATAAAATTTGCAACCTTATTTAAATCCTTTATGCCAGGAGAAGATTCTACCCCTGAGCTTACATCAACTCCTGATACATTTCCCATACTCAGTGCATTAATAATATTAGATGAGTCGAGCCCCCCTGCAAGTATTACAGGTAGTTTTGTGTTAATTTGTGCAATTTCTGCATAATTCCATGTTTCAGCATTTCCGCCTGGCAGCGATCCTTTTCCACATTCTGCGAGAAGATAGGAGGCTTGGTTGTATAAATAAGCATCTTTAAAGTATGGCTTTTTTTTAGCAAAAATAGCTTTAATTACAATAACATCTTTTGTGCGTAAATCAGCAATAAGTTCAGGGCTTTCATTGCCATGAAGTTGAACAGCTTTGAGGGATAATTTCTCAATTTTATCATTAATGAAATCAAAGCCTTCATCAACAAAAACACCAGTTGTAATAATATTGGTTGGGAGAGTCTGACATATTTTTAAGGCTTGTTCATCTGAAATATGTCTTGGGCTTTTTTTAAAAAAAATGAGTCCAATAGCATTCGCATTAAAATTAACACATGCTAAAGCAGTTTTCGGATCGGTAATTCCACATATTTTAATGAGCTCAATTTTTTTTCTTTTTGTCATAGTTGTTCTAATTTTTATTCAGGATGAATTAATCCCTTGATAAATTCTATTGTATCATCTGCTTTTACAATGCTTTCACCAACAAGAAAATTGAATATCCCAAAATCAAGTCCATGTTGTATATCTTCTTTTTTGGAGATACCGCTGGCTGCTATGGGAATATGGTAATTCTCAAAAAGCGGAGCAATCCTTTTGGATACACTGAGATCTGTTTTTAAAGTTGAAAGGTTTCTATTGTTAATACCTATAATTTTTGCTTTGCAAAAATCTGCTTTTTCAAGTTCATCTTCAGTATGTATTTCAACAAGGGGCTCTAAATTAATTTCCCTTGCAAGGCTTATATAGCCATGGAGCTGATCTTTCCCAAGTATTGATGTTATAAGCAAAATTGAATTTGCTCCTTTGGCTCGCGCCTCATAAATTTGATAGGAGCTTATAGTAAAGTCTTTTCTTAAAATCGGAAGATTGCTATTTTTTCTCACTTTTTCAAGATCATTAAGACTACCTTTAAAATAATGTTTTTCAGTTAGGACTGAAATAGCACAGGCACCAGCCTCTGTATATTTTTCTGCATATAACGCAACATCAAGATTTTCTTTAATCATCCCCTTGGAAGGAGATGCTTTTTTAATTTCTGCAATAATCCCTGCATGAGTATGTGAATTTTTCTTTAAAGCTTCTATAAAATCTGCTTCAATTGGTCTTGATTCAGCTTCTTTTCTTAGATGGTTTAAAGATGTCTTACCAATAGCTTCATCAATATCTTGTTTTTTCAGTTCAATAATTTCTTTTAAAAAACCTTGAATTTTAAGCTTATCCATTTATAAATCAATTCTCCAAGCTATATGAACTATGATTATTTTATTAATTGTCCTGGGTGAATTTTACCAATGCATTGAGTTTTTCATTTGCTTTGCCGGAATCAATTGATTCTTCTGCCATTATAATGCCAGAAGCTATATCATCAGCTTGTTCTGCCGCTACAAGGGCGGCGGAAGCGTTCAAGAGAACAATCTCTCTTTTAGCACCTTTTTTGCCTTTCAAAATAGACCTGGTGATCTCGGCATTAACTTTTTTGTCTTTGCCTTTAATGTCTTTTGGATCTGCATAGGAATCAAAAAAATCTAAAGGCTCAAGATCATATGATTTTATCACACCATTATTTAGTTCTGTCACTCTTGTGGACGTTGTTGTAGTAATTTCATCCATTCCATCATGTCCGTGAACCACAAACGCTTTTTTTGTTCCCAATAATTTTAAAGTCTGGGCAAACATCTCAGTTAACTCAGGCGCATAAACCCCTATAAGTTGATGTTTAGCAGCTGCAGGGTTGGTAAGAGGACCTAACATATTAAAGATGCTTCTTATTCCAATATCTTTTCTTGCTTTTGCTGCATGGCGCATGGAACTGTGAAATTTTGGAGCAAAAAGAAATCCGATTCCGATTTCATTTACTGCTTCTTCAATAATTTCAGGGTCAGTGTCGATCTTAACGCCAAGTTCCTCAAGTAGGTCAGCACTTCCACACTTGCTTGATATGCTTCTGTTACCGTGCTTTGCAACAGTTACACCACATCCTGCAACAACAAATGCTGTGGTTGTTGAAATATTAAATGTTCCAGTAGAATCCCCACCAGTTCCACAGGTATCCACAATAATATTTGAAGTTGTTTGAATTCTAACAGCTTTTCTTCTCATAGTTCTTGCAGCTCCTGCAAGTTCTTCAAATGTTTCTCCTTTTGTTGCAAGGGCAGCCATAAATGCTCCAATCTGGGCATCGGTTATACTACCTGCAAAAATATCCATGAACATGGACTCCATATTTTCCTGGGAAAGATTTTTTTGATTGATAATCTGGTTGAGATTTTCTGTGAAATTCATTTCATACTCCTTTAATAAAATTTCTTATTAGCCGTTTTCCAACAATGGTCATAAATGATTCAGGATGAAATTGGACTCCTTCTGTTTTGTGCTCTTTATGTCTTAACCCCATTATTTCACCATCTTCAGTTTCGCAGGTTATGTCCAAGCAGGTTGGAAGATCTTGTTTGGATACTGCAAGGGAGTGGTATCTCATGACAGAAAAAGGCTTTTTAATCCCATAGTAAATAGTTTTCCCATCTGCTGTAATTGTTGACGTTTTTCCGTGCATTATTTTTTTTGCATGTATAATGGTTCCACCAAAACATGTGGCAATAACTTGATGGCCAAGGCATACTCCAAGCAATGGCAGTTTGCCTGAAAATTCTTTTACAACATCTATGGATATTCCAGCATTTTCAGGTCTGCCTGGTCCCGGGGAAATTACAATAGCATCAGGGCTTAATTTTTTCAGTTCGTCAATTGTTGTTTTATCGTTTCTAAAGACTTCTACTGCCGAGCCTGTATGTAAAATATAGTGAACAAGATTAAATGTAAAAGAGTCATAATTATCAATTACTGCTGTTAACATGAGTTACCTCCAGAATTATTACAATTATCAAGCTTATTTGTAGCAAGTTTTAAAGCAGCTTCAACACTTTTTGCTTTATTAATACATTCTTCAAGTTCTTTTTGAGGGTCAGAATCTGAAACAATACCTGCGCCTGCCTGAATAGTGAGTTTATCATTTTCCATAACAGCAGTTCGGATAGTGATGGCAAGATCCATATTGCCAGAAAAAGATATATATCCAGCTGCTCCTCCATAAATATTTCGGGGAGAATCCTCAAGATCAGCAATTATTTCCATTGCTCGTATTTTTGGTGCGCCAGACAGAGTCCCTGCAGGGAATGTTGCTTTTATAAGGTCAAATGCATCAACGCCCTGTTTTAGATCGCATGTTATATTCGAAACAAGATGCATTACATGGGAGTAGCGTTCTATAAACATATTATCTGTTATCTGGACAGTGCCTGGCTTAGCAACTCGTCCAAGATCGTTACGTCCAAGATCAACAAGCATAACATGTTCAGCTCGTTCTTTTTCATCATTAAGCAGTTCATCTGCAAGCATTCTATCTTGTTGTTCAGTTTTGCCTCTTGGTCGTGTTCCTGCAATGGGACGAAGCGTTGCAGTGCTATTTTCAAGTCTGATCATTGTTTCCGGTGATGAGCCAGCAATTGTAATATCTTTAAAATTCATAAAAAACATATAAGGCGAGGGGTTGACATACCTTTGAGCTCTGTAAATCATTACAGGGTCAGGTGGGGCATTGCATGAAAAAGGCTGGGAATAAACAGCCTGGATAATGTCGCCCTCAACAATATATTGTTTTATCTTTTTAACTCCGTTAATATATTGAGATGCACTTATTTCAGGTTTTAATTCAAACTTTTCTTTGATAATTATATTTTCTTTTACAAATGGTTTATTAATACTCAAAATTATTTCATTAAGATCGATTAGTGCTTTTTCATATTCTTTTTCATAATTACAATTTTTATCAAGATAGCAAATATTCAAACATGTCATTGTATGTTTCATGTTATCAAAAATAATCATTACTTCCGGTATAATGAAATGAGCATATGGTGTTCCTGGAGGCAGAGCTACTTTTACATCTTCAAAAAATGATATCATTTCATAGGTTAGAAAACCTGTTAAGCCACTCCAAAACCTTGGAAGCCCTGGAATTTCAGCTGATTTATATTCACTTAAAAACTCTTTTAATACATTGAGAGGATTCCCATGGTGTATAATTGTTCTTGAGGTTTTTTTGCTGATGATTTCAACCTCTTTGGAGAATATTTTTATTTCTTTATTTGCTGATACTCCAAGGAAACTGTATCTTGCCCAACGTTCCTGTCCCTCTACGCTTTCAAGCAAAAAAAGAGGTTTATTTTTTTTATAAAATTTTTGGAGAATTGATACAGGGGTTTCTGTATCTGCAAGTACTTCTGCACAAACAGGAATCACATTGGATTTTTTTGAAAGTTCAATGAATTCATCTTTTGTAGGAAAATTGTTTAAAATCATACTCTTTGTCCTAATTATAATGTACAAAATAAAAAAAGGCTTACCATATTATCTTTGGCAGCCTTATAAAATAAAAAAAACCGCGAAAGCGTGACACGCCGCGGTCTAAAATTCTTAAAAATATTTTTAAAAATAAGACAGCAGCTTACTGATACGCCAACATTGCCACCGTTTTATTTTATTAATTACTTTTATTTGTTTCAATGTTTCCATAATTACTATACTCGTATGCATTCATTCAAATTTGGGTCATACACTAAATCATCTTTGATTTTTTGTCAACAAAAATGTTTCTCTGTATAGAAACAATATTTATATATCCTTGACATGATAGAGCTTATAAAATATTTATTTAGTGGAAGGTTAACCAGAGTAGCATTTACCTTGTTTTGTGTAAAAGATTTGAGAATATTTTATGAATATGTGTAATAAAGTATCCAAAAAAGAATTATCCAAGGGGAATAAAACTTCAGACTTTGGACCTTGTGAATTATATGTACTAGGGCAAGCAGGTGTGTTTCTTTCAGCTGAACTAACCATGTATTATTCACAGACAGTTATTAAAGGAGTATAAATGAAATTGACGGACAAACAATCAGCTATTGAAGATGCGCAGAATTCAGAAAAAACTACTAAGTTATTGTATCAGGAAAGCCGTCTTGCGCAGAAAAGGCTCAATACACTCCTAAAGTTTCTTCCAGACCCAGTATTTGTATTTACCTTTAATAACACGGTTGAATATATAAATCCTGCGTTTGAAAGAATTTTTGGATGGACCCTTAAAGAGGTAAAGGGAAAAAATATCAAATTCATTCCGGCTCATATGGAAAATCAAGCAAAACAGGGGATGAAACAGCTTTTTGAAAATAAGATGGTTCACGATTTTGAAACTCAAAGGTATACTAAAGACGGGCGAACCCTTGATATATTGATTAATGGCTCAATTTTGTATGATGATCATAACAAGCCAGCGGGACAGATATTAATACTGCGGGACATAACAATTGAAAAACGTATTGCAAAAAGCAACCAGATCATGTTCAGGATATCCAAGGCACTTCATCATTATCATAAACTTGGAGATCTTATAGTCCTTATCAACAAAGAAATACAAGAATTGATATCAGTTGAAGGAGCTTTTATTCTGCTGGCAGATAAATTAAAAGATCAACTATATTTCTTTTCAGTTCAATATCGGGATCTTGAATCAGAAAAAAAGTTTAAAAAGATCAGGTTTTCAGCTGATCAGGGAGTGACCGGACGTGTTTATAAAACCGGCGAACCCATGATTATTCCAGATGTATCTAAATGTTCTTTTTTCCTTAAAAGAGTAGATGATGAGACCGATCTTGTGACAAAAAATATTTTATCTGTTCCTATAAAGCTTCAAGATCAGACAATTGGTGTGGTAACTGTTGTCAATAAAAATAACGGAGAATTTGATAAAACTGACATTGAACTTCTAAGCATGGTGACCAGTACTATTGCGCTACCTATTGAAAATACCAGGATACATGAAGAATTACGCAAATCCTATAAAGAACTAAAAATATTGAATAATGCAAAAGATAAGGTGATTAACCATCTTGCCCATGAAATCAAAACTCCTGTTTCAGTTTTGAGCGCATCCATGGCACTTTTGTCAAAAAAACTTAAAGCATTAGGATTAGAAAATCCATCTATGGAAAAAATTCTCACCAGAGCACATAGAAATCTTAACAGGATTATAGATATACAATATGAAGTTGAAGACCTTTTAAGAAAAAAAGATTATAAGGCATATAATATTCTCAACAAACTTCTTGATGCTTGCAAAGATGAATTAACTGCCTTGTTTGAAAGCGAAACTGAAAACATTGATATTATAAATAGAGTGCGCGAAACTATAGAAAGCCTGTTTGGTCAAAAAGAAATTCAATCCAGGTCTCTTTTTTTTGATAAATACCTGACAAAACAGATTGAGCAACTTCGTCCAGAATTTCAGCATCGTAAATGCCTCTTAAACTTGCAGATTGACACAGCTGCCACAATTAATATCCCGACTGAAATTCTTGACATCATTACAAAAGGGATAATCCGGAATGCATTTGAATACACCCCTGATGAAAGTAAAATCGATATTATTCTGAAAAACAGAGGAAATTGCCCGGAATTGATTGTCAAAGATTATGGAATCGGATTTACTAAAGAGAAATTACACTTAATATTTGAAAATTTTTTTAGTCCTCCAGAATCTATCAATTATTCTACAAAAACCCCCTATGATTTTAATGCCGGCGGCAGGGGATTTGATCTTCTAAGAATAAAAGTTTTTTCTGAAAGATGTAATTTTAAAATATGGATCGATTCAAACAGGTGTGGTGTTATACCTAATGATGATGATATCTGTCCCGGTGATATTAAATTGTGCGGGGCATGTAAAACACCAGATGATTGTTTCAAATCAGGAGGAACTTCCATTCATATTGAATTTCAGAAGGTTGCCTTGTAAAATTTATTTCTTTACCTATGCTTAATAATTTGATATAGTATTAAGGTTTTTTTTATGTTTATATTAAACCCAAAAGGAGAGTCTATAATGATTTGTACAACAGTAAGAGAAGGTGATGAGTGTGTGTTTATGGCAGCTTCGGGCTGCAAATACAATGATGGGAAGTGTGAAGCAGTGATTGAATCATGTGATGGCTGTAACAGATCAAAAACATTTAAAACCGGCACGTATTGTGATGCAGCACCAGACCCTGCTTTGAAATGGAAAAACGGAAATTGTAACCTTGCTACACATGTGAAAACAACTGTAGAAGTAAAAACACAGAAGATTAATCCAATCAAAGCTTCTAAGAGACGATAATATCTTATGAACAAACTAGCACAGGATTTAAATAAGGAAATTCAGGCATCTAATCCTTATATTTATGATATGTTGTCTAATATTGGAAAAGAGCTTTTTTTCCCAAAAGGAATTTTAAGCCAGAGTGCAGAGGCAAAGGAGAAAGCCTATAAAATCAATGCGACTATCGGCATTGCAAAGCAGGACAATTCTGTTATGAGCCTTTCTTCGGTCACTCAATTTATTAATGGGATTGACCCTGATAAATATCTTCCATATGCTTCTTCATTTGGTTTGCCTGAGCTTAGGGAAAAATGGAAAAAGGCACTTTTTCATAAAAATCCATCTCTTGATGGAAAAAATATCAGCCTTCCGGTAGTTACCTCAGGGATTACCCATGCAGTTAGCATGTTTTCAGATCTTTGGACAGACCCTGGAGATATAGTCATTTTGCCCGATATGATGTGGGGCAATTATAACATGACTTTTGGTGTGCGAAAGGGTGTAAAAGTTAAACAATATACTACTTTTGATTCAAAGCTTTCTTCATATAATATAGATTCATTTGAAAATATGGTTAGAGAAGAGGCTGAGTCTTCTGACAAAATTATTGTAATTCTTAATTTTCCCCATAACCCAACTGGCTATTCTTTGTCTGTTAAAGAAGGGAAAAGGATAGCAGATATCTTATGCGATATTGCACAAAAAGGAACAAATGTTATTGCAATGTGTGATGATGCATATTTTGGGCTTTTTTATGAACAAGAGACAATGAAAGAATCTATTTTTTCATTGCTTTCAGGTATTGATGAAAGAATTCTTGCTGTTAAACTTGATGGGGCAACAAAAGAAGATTATGTATGGGGACTCCGTATAGGTTTTATTACTTATGGTTTTTTGGCTCAAAAAAATAGTGATAAAATTTGTGAGGCGCTTGAGAAAAAAACAGCTGGATGTATACGAGGGAATGTCTCAAACGTATCTCATTTAAGCCAGACAATTCTTTTGAAATCAATGGATAGTGAGAATTACTTGGACTTAAAGAAAGAAAAATTTGACTTGCTCATGGGTCGATGTTTTGAAATTAAAGAAATTCTAAAAAATTCTGAATATAAAGATGCATTTGATGTCTATCCTTTTAATTCCGGATATTTTATGTGCATACGCCTTAAAGAAAACAATGCTGAAGAGTTGAGGATACATCTTTTAGAAAAATATGGTCTGGGACTGATTTCCATTGGAGAAAATAATTTAAGAATAGCGTTTTCATGTGTTGAAGAAAAAGATTTGAAAATTCTTTTTGATATAATTGTAAAAGGTGTAAATGATCTTCGATTATAAGGCACAATTTAAGGATATTTAACATTCATTAAAAAAAGTCCGTGTGCTGGAGCTGTTGGACCTGCAAGGTTTCTATCCTTTGCATTCAGGATATCTTTAAATTGTTGTGTATCTATTTTTAAAAGTCCGGCAAGTACAATTGTTCCAATAAGGTTTCTTACCATAAATTTCAAAAATCCATTGGCAGATATTTTAAAAATTATTCTGTCAATGTTATCATTGTCATGGTTATTATGGTTTGCCTCCATAAAAAACTCAGCAGAAAATATTTCTCTTATTGTAGTATATTTTGGACTACCCGACCCTTCGAAAGATTTAAAATCATGCTTGCCTTTTATTATTTTGCAACATTCTTGCATTTGTTTTAAATCAAGCTTTTTTTTAACGTGCCACATATAATGTCTTTGTATGGCACAGGGATCATCTCTGTTTAATATGTGATAATGGTATTCTTTACTAACTGCATCATGCCTTGCATGAAAATCTTCATGAACAATATCACATTTTCTTATAACAACAGAGCCTTTGATGATACTATTCACTCCTTTTTTAATTATTTCACAGGATAGCTCTGTGTTTGCAATAAAATTTGCAACTTGGCCATAGGCGTGGACACCAGCATCTGTCCTACCAGAGCCAAAAACTTTTATATTTTGATTTAAAATTATAGAAAGGGCTTTTTCAAGTTCTGATTGGATTGTTATTCGGTCTTTTTGTATTTGCCACCCTGAATATTTCCTGCCATCATATTCAACAACAATTTTGAAATTGGTTCTCATGATTTGTTGGTAGAAAGGGTTCTTAAAATGTTTTATTTGAAATAAAATTCTAAGACTGATGGCCCAACTTTAATCTTATCATGTGCTTTTAATTTTACCGAGCCGGTAATTGGTCTATTATTTATCTTTGGTTTAGTAAAACCTTGATAATAACTAAAGTAATATCCATCTGGTCTTTTTACAATTGTTGCCATAGTTTTTCCTACAAAGAAACCCTTTACAGGGATATCACAGGCATCACTTTTTCCAATTTTTATAATTCTATTGGTTAGCTCTAATCTGCCTTTACCACCTGATAAATAAATAAGCACACCAAGAGATTTTTTCTTTTTATTTAGTCGTATTCGAGTTTTTGTTCTGTTTTGTTCTACTAGTGATTTTTGTGCATTTGTATCAAGGATCATTGTCTCATCATTATATAATCCAGAGCCAATAATAGTTGAGTCAGATGCATTATCTGGATGGGCAGAGTTTTGAACATGTAGATTGGAAACAATCAGTGTATGTTTGCAGATAGAAATTCTGTCATGATTTTGAAGCCAATGGGCATTTATTTTTTTTTTATTAACAAATGTTCCATTTTTACTGTTTAAGTCAGTAACAAGTAACCCTTTATCTAGGTATAAAATCTCTGCATGGCTGCCTGAAACCGCAACATTGTCAATTGTTACATTATTGGTATTTTTTCTACCAACAGTCAAAGCCTCACCCTTTTTCAAAGCAAACTTTTTTAATTGTTTTTTTCCATAAATAAGCGTTAATGTAACCATATTTTCTTTTCTGTCTATTTATGTGTCATTTATGTGATATTACTCTTCTTATCATTTTTGAAGCCCAATATACTAATTTCAAACAAGATAGTCTACTCTTTTTTATTTTTATAACAATTACAGTTATATTATCTTTGCCACCACGAGTATTTGCAAGTTCAACAAATAATGAACAGGCGTCTTTGGCAGAGTATCGTTTGACTGTTTTTGCTATTTCTTCAAAAGATACTGCCTTTGAAAGCCCATCTGAGCATAAAACAAATGTATCGCCTTCATAAACTGGAATCTCACAAAGATACGGTTTAACTTTTTCCTCAATTCCAATTGCCCGGGTAAGCATTTTCCAATAATTTTTTCCAAAAGTGTTAAGTTGAGAAGATTCGGGAATACTGTGTTCTTCTTCTACAGTATGGGTTTCTGAAAGAGGATAGACTTTTCCTTTTTGTATCAGGAAAACTGGGCTGTCACCGACATTGGCAGAAATAAGGTTTTTTCCTTTTAGACAAACAGCAGCAATGGTTGTGCCCATCCCATTGTATTGGGAAAAATTTAACGCTTTTAAATGAACTAATTGATTAGCTTTTTCAATGGAATGTTGTAAAGTGTGTGCAGTCGGTGAAAGACTTTTATCAATTTTATTTGTTTCCATGGATTGGTTTTCTTCAAAGTGATCTTTAAAAAAAGTTTGAACTGTCTGAGTTGCTAAGAAACTTGCTTTTTCACCAGCTCTATGACCGCCAAGCCCATCTGCGACAATAAATAATCCTTTTTCTTCATCAATTAGAAAAGCATCTTGATTTATTTGTCGTTTTTTACCAATGTCAGTTTGCCCCGCAACTTCAAAATCAATTGGCATTGTTCAAAACTTCCATTTTGTTTGGTTTCTATTGGTCATGGCTATATTCTTCAGTCTTTTCTTTATGATCTTTTGGACCGTATAGTTCTAATTGTTTTTTCACATTTTGTTTATTATCCTTGTTTAAAAAGGATTCAGGCATCTGTTTGAAAATCTTCATTTTTTCTTTTGGAATCCAGACTCTATCTCCAACATGTATATTAGATGGATTAAGTTCTGGGTTATGCTTGGCAAGAAGTCTCCAGTCCTTATAATTTCCAATATACCACCTGGAGATTAATGAGAGGCTTTCTCCATCCCATCTAACAACATGAACATAATAAATTTGTTTTATACTTTTCATTTTTTTTGTTTGTTCTTTTGCAGGGTCAGGGAGGGATTGCTTAGTATGTTGTTTTGTTTCTACAGGAGGATTTTTTTTTGGTGTACAACCAAAGGACATGAATAATGATAAAAGACAAATCCAAAATATGTATTTAAAAAGGATATTCATTTTAATTATGTTTGCCCTATTTCTTTTTTAATTTTTGAAAGAAGTAGTTTAGCTTTTTTGTTATTAGCATTTGCCCGAAGAATTATTTTTAGATTTTTAACGGCTGCATTATTTTTCCCATGTAAAGTTTGTACCACAGCTAAATTAAACAAAGCTTCATCTTTGTATGGAGGATTAAGATTAATTGATTTAACAAACATTGCTTCAGCTTCTTTATATTTTTTTAGTTTGGCATACGCATATCCCATATTAAAATAGATTGTTGGGGATTTAAAATCTAAGTTAACTGCTTTATTGTATTCATCTATTGCGGATGAGAAATCATTTAATCGGATATATAAAAGTCCTAATTGAAAATAATTGTGTGGATTTGAAGGTTCAATTTTTATAGCTTTGGATAAATATACTTTAGCCTGCATTTTGTTTGTACTTTGTATCTTGATTCCCTTTTCCCGGAAATTAAATGCGTAAAATTTGGTAATTTCCGTTGCAAGGGCTGGATGGTTGGTAATAGCTTTTTCAAAAAAGGCTACTGAATCTTTGTATTCGTTATTATCTAACGCTCTTTTTGCATTTTTTACTTCTAAAATTGTTTCAACATTGCTTTTTTTAGGTATTCTTTTTGTAATGACTATTGAATTATATAATGAATTTTCATTTTCAAGCAGGTCAGAGTTTGAATTAACAGATTCTATAATTGATAAATTTTTATCTGAGGCAGAGTTGTTTGTTGTTTTAGATTTGGTGGTTTTTTTAGATGCTGCTTGTTTTTTTTGAATTTTTTCAATTGGAGATTTATCTGATAGAGATGATGGATTAGTATTTGATGATATTGTTGATTTTTTAGAAACATTTAAATTAAAGGGTGTGAAGGTGTCAGTTTGTAAGAGTTTATTTTGTGGTATTGATCTCATATTGGGCATATAAACTAAAATACTGATAATTGAAGCCAATGCCAGTATTACAATGATTGCATACATCAGAACAGGAACTTTTGATCCTTCATGCTTTTTGATTACTTTTGTGAAAGAGCCAGTTAAGTTTTCAGTGGCATTAATATTTTCATAATCTTGAATTTTGGTAGCGTTATCATATGCCGCATCTTCGAAAATAATTTCACCAGCTGTTCCTTCATAATCAATTTCATTTTCACGTTGATTAACATTACGAATGTTTATGGTTGCAGTTTTCCGCATAACATTTTCTTCAACAGTAATGTCATCTTGATAGATTAAATTCATGGTTTTACTTAAACCACGAGAAGTCGGCCAAACAGTGAGCTCATGGATACAATCTTCAAGATCAGTTTGCATTTCACCACAAGACTGGTAACGTTTATCAGGATCTTTAGCAAGGGCACGATGTATAATTGAGTATACTTTTTTTGGAAGATCAGGAATAATGTATTCAGCAAGTTCAAACTTACAGTCGCGAACTTTAGCTAAAATTTCCATAGTATCACCGGTGAACATCTTTTTGCCTGTAACTAATTCATATAAAATAATACCCGTCGAAAAAATATCAGAACGGTGATCAATGCTTTGCCCTGACGCTTGCTCAGGGGACATATGAGCAACTTTGCCTTTTATTGTTCCAATTTGAGTTAATGTGCTTCTGGCAGCAGCTTTAGCAATACCGAAATCAACAATTTTTACATCCCCGTCATATGTAAGGATAATGTTTTGAGGGGTGACATCTCTGTGAATTAATTTAAGGGGTGTCCCTTTAAGATCTTTTAGATTATGTGCATAGTCTAACCCAGAGCAAATCAGTGAGGTTATATAAAGACTATATCCAAGGTCTAAAGAAAGTTTTTTTTCTTTTGCTCTATCTAATACTCTTCGAAGGTCTTTTCCAAAAAGATACTGCATGGCAATATAAAAAGTGCCGTCAATATCTCCAAAATCATAAATTTGCACAATATTTTGATGATTCAGCAATGCTGCAAGCTTGGCTTCATCTATAAAGCAGTTTATCAGTTCATTTTCCTGGGCGAGATGAGGAAGGATTGTTTTTATAGCAATCAGTTTTTCAAAACCCTGAGCGCCAGAAACTCTACTCGTGAAAAGCTCAGCTAAACCACCAGCTGCAATTTTATCAACAAGTAAATATTTTCCAAATTGTTTTGGCTTAAACATTGTTTTTTTTATTTTTAGGGTTAATTATTATATATAAATTAATTGTTTTTATATATATCATTATATTATTACTATAAATATCAAAATAATGCCAATAAAAAACGCAAATGTATTTTATTTTCTCAATATAAAACTGCTGTAAAAGTAGGAATCATGGTGTTTTTTTCTTTTTTGTAGTAATTTAAGGTAAATATTTTCAGAATTTATTCAATTTAGAATGGCTTTACTAATAATAGTGGAAATTGGGAGCAATAAAAATGAAAGGATTTAAATTTCATGGGATAGATGCTGGGATTAAACATGGCAACCAAGCAGATCTCGGTATTATTTTTTCAGAAAAGCCAGCCACACTGGCTGCAGTTTTTACCAAAAATAAAATTATCGCAGCTCCAGTTATTTTAGGCAAAGAAAAATTAAAACAAGGTGTCTGTCAGGCTGTCCTTGTAAATAGCGGTAATGCAAATTGTTTTACCGGGGAAAAAGGATTAAAAGATGCAATAGATTCATCAAATATGGTAGCAAAGGCATTTGGTATTTCTTCAGAATTTGTAATAGTTTCTTCTACTGGTGTTATTGGCCTGCCTCTTCCCATGGAGAATTTTGAAAAAGGGATTCCTTTGCTGATCAAAGAAATTGACTCAGGAAATATCGATAATTTTGCAAAAGCTATTCTTACAACAGATAAAACAACCAAAAAGGTGATAACAAAAGGTGTTATTAAGGGGAAGGGATTTACTATTACCGGAGTTGCCAAGGGTTCGGGCATGATTAAACCTGATATGGCGACAATGCTCGCTTTTATATGTACGGATATAAATATTTCATCTTCTGTGCTTCAGCCAATCTTACACAAATCCTGTGATAGTTCCTTTAACAGGATTTGTGTTGATGGTGATACCAGTACTAATGATACGGTAATATGTTTGGCAAATGGTATGTCTCAAGCTTTTGTAGAAGATATAGACGATATTGTTATATTCCAAAAAAGCTTGGACCATGTGCTTTTTGATCTTTCCAAAAAAATAGTGAAAGATGGAGAAGGAGCTACAAAGCTTGCAAAAATAATTGTTAAAGGTGCTCAAAACCCCAAGGATGCATTTATGGCAGCTCAAACCATTGCTGATTCAAATCTTGTTAAAACAGCATTATTTGGTGAAGATCCGAACTGGGGTAGAATTGTTGCCGCCGCTGGAAGATCAGGTGCCCAAGTTGTGATGGAGCAAATTGATCTTAAGTTTGATGATGTGTTAATAGTTGACAAAGGACAATGGTGTGGAAAGGATGCTGAGATTAAAGCAAATTTAGTTTTGAAAAATAATGAATATGAGATTATTCTTGACCTTAATATTGGTAACTTCGAAGATTATTTTTTATTTTGTGATTTTTCACAAGAGTATGTAACAATTAACGCAAATTATCGATCATGATAATGAGGTTACAAAAATTTCTTGCTAATGCTGGTGTCTGTTCAAGAAGAAAAGCAGAAGAGTTTATTTCTCAAGGCCGAGTTAGCGTAAACAATAAAATAATTATTGAGCCTGGAATTAAAGTTGATCCTGAAAATGATAATATTTTATTTGATGATAATGAGGTAATTCTCAATACTCAAAAAGAAAATATTTATATTGCATTGAATAAGCCTAGAGGTTTTATCTCATCATGCTCCCACCGAAAAGAAAAAATCATTCTTGATTTAATTGATATAAAGGAACGAATTTACCCTGTGGGAAGGCTTGATAAGGATTCTGAAGGATTGATTTTATTAACAAATGATGGTGATCTCCACAATAAACTGTCCCATCCATCATTTGATCATGAAAAAGAATATGATGTTATAACTTATGAAATTATTTCTGATAATGCATTAAAAAGGATGGAGCAGGGAATTATTATTGAGGGTGGAAAAACACGGGAATCCAAGGTTACAAGGCTTTCGAAATATAGTTTCAATATAGTGTTAAAACAGGGAAAAAATCGTCAAATAAGGAAAATGCTGGAAAAAGTTGGGAATAGGGTAAAGAGCCTGAAAAGAATAAGAGTGTCAAATATTAAGCTTGGTAATCTAAAAATTGGAAGCTGGAGATATCTTAATAAAAAAGAAATTCAACTATTACACAAGTGATTGAATCCCAGTTGCTTTTCTAATTTCTGAAAGAAAGGGCACTGAATATTCCCTTGCTTTATCTCTTCCTTTTTTAAGAATATTTTCAATATCAGAAGGTGAGCTAATAAGTTGGCTATATATTTTTCTTGACTCTTTTAAGGTTTCATTAATATATTCAAAAAGTTCCTGTTTCATTGTCCCCCAAGCAATACCCTGGCTGTACTTTTCTTTCATAGTTTTAATTTCATTTTTAGATGCAAAAGCTTCAAATATGGAAAACAATGTGCATGTTTTATAATCCTTGGGCTCATCAGGTTCCTGTGAATTAGTTTTAATTTTCATAATAAGCTTTCTAAGATTTTTTTCCGTATCAAACAGTGGGATAATATTATTGTAGCTTTTGCTCATTTTTCTTCCATCAAGACCTGCTAATACAGAACTTGTTTCATCAACTACAACCTCTGGATAAGTAAAAAGTTCTTTATATTGGTTGTTAAATTTTGCTGCAATATCCCGGGTCATTTCAAGATGTTGAATCTGATCTTTCCCTACTGGAACTTTTTTTGCATTAAACATTAAAATATCCGCTGCCATAAGTATTGGATAACTGAAAAGTCCCATTGATATATTTATATCAAGATCTTTTTTTCCTGTATTTTTATTCTCATCAACATTGGCTTTGTATGCATGGGCTCTATTCATTAAGCCTTTTGGGGTGATACAGGTTAATATCCATGTTAGTTCTGGTATTTCAGGTATGTCAGATTGTCTGTAAAAGATACAATTATCAGTATCTAGACCTAAAGCTATCCAGGCAGCAGCTATCTCAAGTGTTGATTTTTTTACACGCTCAGGGTCATGGCATTTAATAAGAGAGTGGAAATCAGCAAGAAAATAATATGATGTTAAATTGTTATCTTTACTTGTTTTAACAGCAGGTCGGATGGCACCTACAAAATTTCCAAGGTGAGGGGTACCGCTTGTTGTGATCCCGGTTAAAAAATCTGCATTTTTCATTGTCTATTATCCTGTAGCTTGATTTTAACAAAATTTCCAAGAGGAATTAACATATAATCCTATTAAGAATCAATCAATTTATTTCCTTTAATATATTTTACAGCATATTTTTTTTCATCGGTTTTGGTTTTAATTTCTTTGTCAAGCTTTGCATTTAAAATTGCAGTAAGAGTATCACTATAAAAAGGTCCGGGTTTAAGCCCCATGGCAAGTAGGTCTTTTCCCCGAATAGATATTTTTACAGATTTTAATTTTGTATAATAATGGGTAATTGCTTTTTTGGTGTTTTGTGTATTTGCAGATGCAATCATATAGAGAATTAGTTCAGTTTTAAAAACAGAAAGTAGTTTATAAAGTTCGCTATTCTTTAATGGAAAATTATTCTCAAGAATTGATAGATGTTTTTGAGCTTTTAGCCTGTTTTTCAATATGATTATTTTTTCTTTTTCAGGGAGTTTAAGCCGTGTACATAGTTGACCTGCGATTTTGAAGGAACATTTTTTTGTCAGTGCCATAAAATATAAAGACCATCTTAAAAATTTTTCATCCGTATAAAGCAGATCATGCCAGGATAAAACTTTATAAACTTCATCAAAGAGTTTGTACGTGTCATTATCAATATTAAGCTCAGGGTGAAGGATTTTTTCAAGGCCATAATGTTGAAGGCTCTTGATCGCAGGGATAGGATTCTCTTCTTCAAAAATTTGTTTTAATTCAGATAAAACCCTTAATCCACTTAAGTTTTTAAAACAGTCAATATCAATTGCGTTTTTAATTAAAGAAGATGTTACCTTTCCAATTGTAAAGTCAAATCGATTAGCAAATTTAATAGCACGAAAAATTCTTGTAGGATCTTCCACAAAGCTAAGGTTATGTATTACTCTGATAGCCTTATCTTTAAGGTCACGGTTTGCCCCAAAAAAATCAATAATTGTTCCATAATTGTTAGGATTAAGGCAAATCGCAAAAGTATTGATTGTAAAGTCTCTTCGAAAAAGGTCGGATTTAATGGAGCTCATTTTTATTGTTGGAAGGGCTGCCGGGGTTTTATAATATTCATATCTTGCCGAGGCAACATCAATTTTAAAACCATCGGGATAAATTATTACAGCAGTACCAAATTTTTTGTATCCATGCGTTCTTAGCCCATTGATCTCAGCAAATTTTTTAGCAAAAGCAATCCCATCTCCTTCAACAACAATATCAATATCATCAATTTTTCTATTAATAAGAAGGTCTCTTACAAAGCCTCCAACAACATATGTTCCGTATCCCAACTTATTTCCAATATTTCCTAGAGATATTAAGATATCCTGATGATATTTATCCAATCTTTGCGAAATTATATTATTAATTTTGCGTTTTTTTGCTTCCTTAATTGTATTTATATCTTCTTTTTCCGATTGTTTAATATCTTTATTGTGTTGGACAAGAAAATTTAATAGATCAGTTTTAGTTATTACCCCTTTAATTTTATTGTTGCTTTTAACGGGTAAAATGGGTTGTCCATTTTCAATTATTATTTGTTCGATTTTTGAAAGGGTAGCATTGGCACTTATTGTGACTACCTCAGAATTCATATATTCTTTAACTGATAAGTGCTCAAGATTATGGTAAATTATTTTTTCAATAATTTGTCTTGTTATATATCCTTCTGGGAATTTTGAATTTTCTTTAATAACTAAGAGTACGTTTTTATTATATTGAGTCATGAGAGTGCTTGCATCTTTACATTTCATATCAGGGTCTATTGTAATTACAGGAGAGCTCATGAGTGTTGTTGCCAGAGAGTGTGATTTAAAATTCTTAGTAAGCAATTTTAAGAGTTGCTGTTCAACCTGGGCAAGGGTCTTATTATGTAGTTTGGCAGAGGCAGCATATAAGTGCCCGCCGCCGCCAAAATTTGCCATAATTTTCCCAACATCAATATCAGGCAAACGGTTTCTGGCAATAATATTTACTTTATTGTCCATTAACACGATGGTGAAAAAAACATCCAGATTCTCCATTCTTACAATTTTTTGAACAATTGAAGCAAGATCAGCAATATATTTAGGTGAAGAGATGGTCGATATATGGACATCAATTCCATTGATTTTATGTAAGACCATTTCGTTTAACAACTCATTTAGCCAGGTCACCTGGTCAGATCTTATTTCCTTCACAACAAGATTTGCGATGGTATCAAGGCTTGCACCACATGACAAAAGAAAGGCTGCTTCCTTAAAATCTTCAGGTTTTGTTGAGGCATAAGTAAAAAGCCCCGTGTCTTCGTAAATGCCCAAGGCCATGATCGTGGCTTCATCACTTGTGAGCTTGATTTTTTTCTCTCTGATTATTTTACTTAAAATAGTTACAGTGGCGCCATAATCATGAATAAGTTCAAAAGAGCCTCTGATATCATCGTTAAATGGCGGATGATGATCGTAAATATGAATATCAATATTTTTTTTCTCTAAAAGTTTCTCGACACCAAGAAGTCTGTTTTTTTGTTTTGTATCAACAATAACAAGCCTTTTAACTGACGAGAAGTCAATAGTAGAGGGCTTTGCCATATTAAAAAGATAGCTCATTGTGCTAATAAAAAAATCTTTAAGGTTTTTTTCCTGGGTGCCTGGAAAAATGATTACAGAGTCAGGATATAGTTTTTGAGCCGCAAGCATTGATGCAACTGCATCAAAATCAGCATTAATATGGCTTGTGATTATAGTATCAGCTTTAATTTTTTTTTTTGTCAAGATTGAACATCCATTGTAATCAATGTATAAAATATATCTATAGTATAATAAAAATTATTTTACAATTGCTCTTTATTGTGTCTATGATAATGTTTAACTAACAAATTACTATAAAGAAGAGGAAAATTATGCCTGAAGTATTTTTATGGACAGGAAAAAATCCAAAAGGCAGGAAAATAAAAGGGGAAGTTGAAGCTGAAAGTGCTGATCAGGTCCGAGTAAGCCTGCAAAGAAGAAAAATCACTCCAATAAAAGTTAAAAAAAAACCAAAAGATATCCTCGAAAACATTGCCTTTCTTCAACCACCGGTTAAAGAAAACGATGTTATTGTTTTTTGCAGGCAGTTTTCTACAATGATTGATGCAGGTTTGCCATTACTACAATGTCTTGAGATTTTACATTCTCAACAGGAAAATACTACATTTAAAAGGATGATAAAACAGGTAAAGATAAGTGTTGAATCAGGAGAAACATTTGCTGATGCATTAAAAAAATTTCCAAAAGTATTTAATGAATTGTTTGTAAACATGGTTGCAGCAGGAGAGGCAGGCGGTATATTAGATGTTATCTTAAGTAGATTATCAGCATATATGGAAAAAATGGCAAAGTTAAAAAAGAAGGTAAAAGGCGCAATGATCTATCCTGCTGTAACAATGATAATTGCAGTTATTGTTTTAGCGATTATTCTTATATTTGTTATTCCGGTTTTTACACAGATGTTTTCATCCATGGATAAAGCTCTGCCAATGCCTACACAAATTGTTGTAGGACTTAGTGATGCTGCTGTTAAATACAAATGGATTATTTTAGGTCTTATATTTCTTATTCCAATAATAATAGGTAGAATTTATAAGAATAATCGAGGAAGAATTATTTTAGATGATTTTTTTTTAAAACTTCCTATTATAGGAATACTAATTCGAAAAGTTGCAGTGGCAAAGTTCACAAGAACTGCAAGCACAATGTTATCAAGTGGCGTTTCCATTCTTGATACCTTAGATATTGTTGCAAGAACATCAGGTAATAAATCTGTTGAGTTTGCAATTTTGGATGTTAAAACAGGTATCTCCGAGGGACGGTCTATGTCAGATCCGTTGCTTGAAAGCGGAGTTTTTCCTTCAATGGTATGTTCAATGATTGCTGTTGGGGAGTCAACCGGTGCCTTGGATATCATGTTAAGTAAAATTGCAGATTTTTATGATGATGAAGTTGATCAGGCTGTTGGTAATCTTACTGAATTGATAGAACCTTTTATGTTAGTATTTTTAGGGGTGATTATCGGTGGACTTGTAATTTCTATGTATCTTCCAATTTTTAAAATGGCAAGCGTAGTCTAAATTTTTCTATTTTGTTTTCTATGAAAAAAAACATTAACAATGAATTAAAATGGATATTTTTATTTAGAGCTCTTTTTGCAATAGTACTTGTTTTTTCAACTTTGTTATTTTGTATTGGTAAAAATATCCCTCTGTTAACCCAACCTTTTATTTCCTTATATGTAGTCTCGATATTAATTTTAATAACTTCCCTTATTTATTTTATTTTGCTGAATAAAGGAGAACATAATTTGAACCTTATTTATCTTTGGGCAGTTATTGAAACCTTTTTTGTAACTTCAATTATATATATTACTGGTAGTTTTGAGAGCATTTTTACTTTTCTCTATTTGATTGTGATTATGTGTTCCACTATATCCCTTTTTTATAAAGGCGGTTTGATTGTTGCTACTATTGCAAGTTTGCAATATTGCACTCTTGTCGGGTTAGATTATTATGGGATTGTAAATGTCTTTACACAAACATTACATCTGACATCAATTTATAGCGACAATTATATTATATTGAAAATTGTTATTGTTGTGGTGGCATGTTATGCAATTGCAATTTTAAGTGGTATCCTTTCTTTAAATGCGAAAAACACAAAGCATGATTTAAAAGTTACCCAGGGACATCTCAAAAGGGTTGAAAGAATGGGGGCTGTGCACGAGATGCTTTCAGGCATTACACATGAGATTAAAAATCCTTTAGCTTCTTTGTCTGGATCAATTCAACTTTTAAAAGAAAATGCTAAACCTGGATCATCAGACTATAGGTTGATGCAGATAGTCTTGAGAGAGACACAAAGACTTCAAAGTATTGTTAATAATTTTCGCTTGTTTATTAAGCCTGGGACAACTGGTGCTACTTTAACAAGGCTTGATATTGCAATTATAGAAATAGTTGAACTTTTCTTAAACGCTCCTGAATATAATGATAACATTAAAGTTGTTACAAAAGTTGATGATAATATACTTGTTGAAATAGACCCAATACATTTTAAACAGATCATGTGGAATCTTTTAATGAATGCAGCCCAGGCAATGGATAATACCGGTGAAATTCGAATAACTCTGAACCAGCCTTCCAAAGATCGCGTTTATTTAAATATAATTGATACAGGTTGTGGAATTAAAGAAGAAAATATGGTTTCAGTTTTTGATCCTTTTTTTACAACAAAAGAGGAAGGGACAGGACTTGGTCTTTCAATAGTACACAAGCTGGTTGATTTATATCATGGAACAATCGATTTTGAATCATTATCAGGTTCGGGCACTGCTTTTACGGTGATTTTTAAAGGGTGTGCCGAAGATTCATAAATATCTATCGTATGAATTATTTTGCTATAACATTTTTTGATTCCTGTATAATAATAAAAATTACAACAATATCTTGAATTTTAATTAAAAATAGGCTAATTTTGTTAGCTTATTTGAATTTCTAATTGATTTATTAGATTAAATATTTAGAAAATATAAAGAAAGATAGTATATTATGGATGAAAATACGAGCAGGGTTATTGAACAGCGCAAAGTTAAAATTAATGAACTAAAACAGAATAATATTCAGCTCTATCCAAACAATTTTAAAAATTCTCATTCTATTGAAGAAATAAAATTCATGATAGAAAAAGATCCTGAATCATTAGGTGAAAATGGTATAATTTTTTCTGTTGCTGGCAGAATGATGGCTGTTAATAAAATGGGCAAATCATCTTTTATCAGGTATAAAGATGGAACAGGACAAATCCAGGCATACCTAAAAAAAGATGTTATTGGTGATGATAAGTATACTCTTTTTAAAAAACTTGATATTGGTGATTTTGTAGGTATTAAAGGACCTCTTTTCAAAACAAAAACAGGTGAGTGGACAATAATTGCCCAGGAGTTTCAACTTGTTTCAAAAGCTTTGCGACCCCTTCCTGAAAAATTTCATGGTTTAAAGGATCCTGAAAAAAGATACAGGCAACGATATCTTGATCTTATTATGAATAAAGAAACCAGAGATATTTTTATGAAAAGAAGCAGGACTATTAGTGCTATGCGAAGCTTTTTTGAAAATAATGGTTTTATGGAAGTTGAGACGCCTATGATGCAGCCTCTGCCAGGCGGAGCTGAAGCAACTCCTTTTAAAACCTGGCACAATGCACTTTCAATGGAGTTGTATTTGAGGATTGCTCCTGAACTTTATCTGAAAAGATTAGTTGTTGGAGGGTTTGAAAAAGTATTTGAAATAAACCGAAATTTTAGGAATGAAGGTGTTTCAACAAAGCATAATCCGGAATTTACAATGGTTGAATTTTATCAGGCATATGCTGATTATAAAGACCTAATGAGTTTTACTGAAAAAATGTTTTCATTTGTTGCAAAAGAGGTGACAGGGTCAGAAATAATTGAATATCAAGGACAATCCATTGATTTTTCTAAAAAGTGGACAAGGCTTTCAATGATAGATTCATTAATCAAAATTGGAGGCATTGACTCTGAAACAATTAAAGATAAAGAATCACTTTTAAAATTCGCTGCAAAAAATAATATTGAAATTAAGAAAAAAGAAAATTATGGGAAGGTTTTAACAAAACTGTTTGATATACTGGTTGAACCAGCACTTATACAACCAACATTTATTACCGGATATCCTGTTGAAGTTTCTCCGCTTTCCAGAAAAAGTGATTCAAACCCTGATTTTACTGACCGGTTTGAACTTTTTATTGCAGGCAAAGAGATTGCAAATGGATTTTCAGAATTAAATGATCCTGAAGATCAATATGAAAGATTTCTTCAGCAAGCTGCCCAAAGGGATGAAGGAGATGAAGAAGCACATATTATGGATATGGATTATGTTGAGGCACTAGAATATGGAATGCCGCCAACAGCTGGTCAGGGTATTGGAATCGATAGGCTTGTAATGCTCCTTACTGACTCAGATTCTATTCGAGAGGTAATACTTTTTCCCCATATGAGAAAGAGTAAATAATACA
The DNA here is from genome assembly GCA_023143455.1 of Desulfobacterales bacterium. GTDB lineage: Bacteria > Desulfobacterota > Desulfobacteria > Desulfobacterales > Desulfobacteraceae > JAIOSM01. The sequence goes on along the minus strand of JAGLHT010000017.1, from coordinate 15,334 downwards.
TGCCTTTTGAATTATTCATAGCAATTCGATATCTTAGAGCCAAAAGAAAAGAAGGCTTTATTTCCCTTGTTACTTTCCTTTCCATTGCAGGAGTTGCAGTTGGTGTTATGGCTCTGGTAGTGGTTATATCGGTTATGAGTGGAGCTGAAAATAGCTTTAGAGAAAAAATACTTGGTTTGGAACCGCATCTTCTTGTTATGAATTTTTCAGGGCAATTTGATAATTATCAAAATACTATTGATACGGTGCAAACTATAGAACAGGTTAAAAATGTATCTCCTATACTTTTTAGTCCGATCATGGTTAGGTCTTCAAGCTCATTCACTGGTGCTATGTTGCGAGGCATTGACCCTTTAAGTAAAATTAAACTTATTAAGGGATTTAGTCCTGAAGAATTACAAAATGCTTTAAGACCAAGTAACTATGACCATAAATACCCAGGAATTATTATCGGGAAACAACTTGCAAATAGTCTGGGTGTTGCAATTGGGAGTAAAATTATTTTGATGTCTCCTGCCGGGATTATATCACCCATGGGGCATATTCCTTCTATGGCTAGATTTCAGGTGACTGGAGTTTTTGAATCTGGAATGTATGAATATGATAGTGCACTTATTTATATAAATATTATTGAAGCTCAAAAAATTACAGGAAATAAAAATGGTATATCTGCTTTAGGGATATGGATAGATGATATTTATTCAGTTAATAGTTTAAAAAAAGAAATTCTATCCATGCTTGATTATAAATTTTATATCAGAGACTGGATGGATATTAATAAAAGCCTTTTTTCAGCATTAAAGCTTGAAAAAACAGCCATGTTTATAATTCTTATACTTATAATTTTCGTTGCAGCATTTAATATTGCAAGTGCTCTTATGATGATGGTAATGGAGAAAACAAAAGATATTGCAGTTTTAAAAGCCATGGGTTCCACAGACAAAATTATTAGAAGAATTTTTATCATCAAAGGAATGATTATTGGAACATTAGGGACAGCAGTTGGAACAATATCAGGAGTTGTTATCTGTTTTTTGCTTAAAAGATATGAATTCATTCAACTTCCAGCAGCATATCCGTTTAGAACTCTTCCTGTGGAATTAAACTTTATAGATGTTTTTGTTATAGCCTTTTCAGCTATATTTATTTGTTTTGTTTCTACAATTTATCCGTCAAGGAAAGCATCTAAAATGGATCCGGTTGAGGCCTTGCGCTATGGATAATACCGAATCGATAATACATCTTAAATCTGCTTCTAAAGGGTTTTATTCAAAAGAAGCAAGAATAGATATTTTGGAAAATACTGATTTTAGTGTAAAGAAAGGTGAAACTGTTGCCATTGTTGGAGCATCAGGAATTGGTAAGTCAACCTTATTAAACATTTTAGGCACTCTTGATAAACCCGATAATGGAAGTCTTATGTTTAAAGATAAGGATCTTTTTTTGTTAAAAGACTCTGAGCTTGCAAAATTTAGAAATAAAAACATTGGTTTTGTATTTCAATTCCATCACCTTTTAATTGGATTTACTGCCCTTGAAAATGTTGCAATACCATGTATGATAAGCTCGAGTATAAATGGGAAAAATCTTTTTAAAAGAGACATGGAGAAACAAACCAATATTGAAAAACAAGCTTTAAAAATACTGGAGCGGGTAGGACTTAAACATCGTACATCATCCAGAGTTGCGGATTTATCCGGTGGTGAGCAACAACGTGTTGCCCTTGCCCGGGCACTTGTGAACAAACCTGATCTACTTTTAGCTGATGAACCTACAGGAAATTTGGATAAAAAAAATAGTCGTGGGGTGCATCAATTGATTAGTGAATTAAATAAAGAAATGGGAATGACTATTGTAATTGTTACTCATAACGAAGAGCTTGCGGACTTAATGGATAAAAAGGTTACCATTACGAGCGGTAAAATTACAACAATTTAAATTAAATGAAAATTGAAAAGGCAGCATTGAAAATAAATATGTTTAAAAAATCATTTTTTTTGTCATTGTTAATCATTTGTTTTTTACCTTTAAATGTGTATGCGGAAAAAAATATTCATGTTGGATTTTTTCCATTTAATATTTATGCAAACACTAATATTCAGCCCCTTAAAAATAAAATTCCCATGATGCTTGCCGAAGAAATCAAAAAAGCCGGAGCCCAATCTGTATTCTTAGATAAACAATTTATTGAAGAAGAATTTGACTATAAGCAGTTAAACAAAATTGGTATTGAATATGGTGTTGATTACCTAATTGTCGGCTCTCTGTTCGAGGCTGGTGGAAAAATTAGTATTGATATGAAAATGATAGATATTTATAAGTCAGCTCCGGCAAAGACTTTTTTTATTCAAATCGAAGGAATTGAAAATTTATATTCAGCCGTCAACCAATTGAGTAAAAAACTTATCTCTGAAATTTTTCATAAAAAAATTATTGCAAAAATTGATATTCAAGGGAATATAAGAATCGAAAATGATGCAATTTTGAGAGTCATCGATATAAAGCCTAAAGATATTGTAGACCTAGGTAAAATTTCTTCAAACATAAAAAATATTTATAAACTTGGTTATTTTGAGGATGTAAAAGCTGAAAGAGAGAAACTAGATACTGGTATTAAAGTGATTTTTAAAGTTATAGAAAGACCATCAGTAAGAGTTATAAAGTTTAAAGGCAATAAAAAATTTGATGAAAAAGAATTAAGTGAGGTAGTTACTACAGGCACAGGTTCTATTCTTAATATATTCAAAATAAACAGAGATACTTTACGAATTAAAGAACTATATAAAACAAAGAATTATCATAATTGTTTAGTAGAGATAGAGGTAAAAAAATTAAAGAACAATCAGGCTGATATAATTATTGAAATAGATGAAGGTGAAAAACTAAAAATTGAAGAGATTGCCTTTGAAGGTAATAAGCACTTTGATGACGGTGATCTTCGTGGCGAAATGGGAACAGATGAGAAAGGTATTTTTTCTTTTATTTCATCTTCTGGTGATCTTGACAGAGCAGAACTTCAAAGAGATGTAGTGAAAATAGAATCATTTTATAAAAACAAAGGTTTTATGGATGCCAAAGTTTCTGAGCCTGAAATAAAATATGGCAAGAAGAGTATTCTGATTAGTTTTGAGATTAATGAAGGGATTCGGTATAAGGTTAATAAAGTAGAATTTCAGGGAGATTTAATATTATCAGAGAAACAACTCTTTAAGAAGATCAAAACTGATAATTTAAAATTTTATTCAAGAGATGTTTTAAGGAATGATATTTATACTCTTAATGACATATATATTGACAAAGGATATGCAAAACCTGACATATCTCCTGTTGTAAAAAGAAATTTAAAAGATCATCAAGTTGACTTTACTTTTATTATAAAAAAAGGTCCTCCAATTTATTTTGAAAGAATAATTATCCATGGAAATACTCGTACTCGTGACAAAGTAATAAGACGTGAATTGAAAATAGCAGAAACTGAATTGTTCAGTAAAAAGAAGGTCGAAAAAAGCCTGAACAATTTACAGAGATTACAATATTTTGACAATGTTGATATTAAACCTTCCCCAGGCTCGGACGAAAATAAGATGGATTTAAATATTGATGTTTCTGAAATCGATACTGGTAGCCTAACATTTGGAGCTGGCTATAGCTCACAAGAAGCCGCTTTTGGCAGTATTGAAATAACCGAAGGAAATCTTTTTGGTCGCGGGCAAACCCTTACAGTAAAAACTAAAATTTCAGAAGAATCAGCACTCTATATAGTTAGGTTTGTTGAACCATGGCTGTTTGATATACCATTATCAACTGGGGGAGAAATATATAATCAAGAAAATGAATATGATTATTATGATAAGGAATCAAAAGGCGGGGGTCTTGATTTTTCATATAAAATTCTTGAGGACCTAAAAATTGGAATAAAATATAGTTATGAAGATTTTACAATCAGCAATGTTCAACCAGTATATACTACAGTTGATCCAGGCAGATATTTAACAACCAGTGTAACTCCTAATATAGTCTTTGACTCCAGGGACAGATTATTTTCCCCTAGAAAAGGGATTTTTTCCAAATTATCTTTTGAATATGCTGATGATGCCTTAGGGGGTGATATTAGTTTTACAAAAACCATTGTTGAGGTTGGACTTTATATACCTATTTTTTGGAAATTTACATGGGTTCTCCATGGTAAAGGCGGACATCTGGATGACAGAACCAATGGTATCCCAGATATTGATTATGAAAGATTTTACTTGGGTGGTATAGACTCAATTCGAGGGTTTAAAAACGGAGATATTTACGCAAGCCTTATAAATGGAGAAGAACGTGGTGGAGAAAAGCTTATTCAACTAAATACTGAGATTACCTTTCCCCTAGTTGAAGAGTATGGAGTAAGTGCTGTTTTATTTTATGATCAGGGTGATGTTTTTCTGGAAAATGAGGATTTTACCCTGTCTGATAATTATTCAAGTTTTGGCTTTGGTTTTAGATGGGCTTCACCCATGGGTCCAATGAGATTAGAATATGGAATAGTGGATAATGGAAAAGGGATTGAGGATACAGGAAGTGGTAGAGTCCAGTTTTCCGTAGGAGCAAAATTTTAAACAAAAATATTATTAGGAGAATATAATGAAGAAAACAATTGGGTTTGTAATTTTTACTTTAGTGTTTATTTTTTCAACAACCTTTTTTGCATTTTCAGCAGATGTTGCAAAAATTGGAATAATTGATTTCCAGAAAATCATGTCAGATTCAAGCGCGGGTAAGTTAATTCAGAAAAAATTACAGGCAAAAGGGAATGAATTTTCTCAAAAGTTACAAGATATGCAAAAAGAAATTGTGGAATTAGAGAAAAATCTTAAAAGAGAATCCATGGTATTAAGTCAGGATAAACGAGATGAAAAAGGACGTGAATATAGAATCAAAGTAAATGATTTTAATCAGGAAAAGAAAAAATTACAATATGACCTTAAAGACCTTGAGAATAAAGAAATAAATAAAATGCAGAAAAATGTGTTTGAAATTGTCCAAAAAATTGGGAAAAAAGAAGGATATTTATTAGTCATTGAAAAGAAGACGGCCGGGGTAATATATCATCCCGAATCTATTGATATGACCGACAAAGTAGTTAAAGAATATAACAAAATATCCGCCAAACAGAAGTAACTATATTGAAACACGCCATGCAATTGAGTATAAAAGAAATAGCCCAAATAATTCATGCACAAATTATTGGGGATGAAACTTTGATTATTGATAAAGTTTCTGCTTTTGAAGATGCAGATAAACAATCCCTTACTTTTGCATCAGATTTTAAATTTCTTAAAAAGCTTGATAAAAGCAGAGCAGGCGCTGTCATTATTCCAGAAGATTATGAAATTTCTGACAATCAAAAGGTTGAGCCGATTCTGTTAAAGACAAATAATCCTAAGTATAATTTTTTTAAAATTCTTAATATTTTCAATCCTGAAAAAGTATTTACTAAGAGTATTGCAACTAATGCATATATTGGTACTAATGTTAAGCTTGGTAAGGACATTTCAATATATTGCAATGTCTATATTGGTGATAATGTAGTACTTGGTAATGGTGTTGTTTTAATGCCCAATGTTTATATTGGAGGTAACGTAAACATTGGGGAAAATACAATTATTAAACCAAATACTACAATAATGGAAAATTCTGAGATTGGAAGTTCTGTATTAATCCATTCAGGCACTGTTATAGGGAGTGACGGATTTGGATTTACTCAAAATAACCTTGTACATGAAAAGATTGTTCATGCAGGTTATGTTTGTATAGGAAATAATGTTGAAATTGGTGCTTGTAATACAATCGACCGAGGTACTTTTGGGAAGACATGGCTTAAAGACGGTGTTAAGACAGATAATCTTGTGCATATTGCTCATAATGTAATAATTGATGAAAATTCTCTTATAATTGCCCAGGCTGGAATTGCAGGAAGCTCTAAAATAGGGAAAAATGTTATCATTGCTGGTAGAGCTGGAATTTCAGGGCATCTTACTATAGGAGACAATTCAATAATTGGACCATGCACCGGTGTCTTAAACGATGTATCACCGAATGAAATAGTTTCTGGTATGCCGCATATGCCTCATAAATTATGGCTTAAAATATCAAGGATTATTCCAAGACTTCCCCAATTAAGAAAAAAACTTTTTTCTCTTGAGAAAAGAATGGATAAGATTGAAAAAAAGTAAAAATAATATGGAGTATATATGATTCATCCAACAGCTATTATCGATCCATCAGCAGAAATTGATTCCAATGTAAAAATAGGACCTTTTTCAATTATAAAGAGTGATGTATGTATAGGATCTGGAACAAAAATAGGGCCATACGTGACTATTGATCAATATGCTACTATTGGATCTGACTGTCAGATTTTTCAATACGCATCTGTTGGAGCGGCTCCCCAGGATTTGAAGTTTACAGGAGAAAAATCATATCTGACAATTGGTAGTGGAACTATTATCAGAGAATTTGCTACAGTTAACAGAGGTACTGAGCTTGGGGGTGGATATACTGAGGTTGGTGAAAACAATTATTTAATGGCATATACACATATTGCCCATGATTGCATAACCGGAAATAATGTCGTGCTTGCAAATAATGCAACCTTAGGTGGACATGTTACTGTTGGTAGGAATGCTACACTTGGTGGTTTTGTGGCGGTGCATCAATTTGTACAAATTGGCGACTATGCTTATATTGGTGGTAAATCAGCTGTATTCAAAGATATTCCTCCCTATGTTCTTGCTGCTGGTGATCGTGTAGGTCTGCATGGCTTAAATAATGTTGGTTTGAAAAGAAATGATTTTTCCAAAGCATCAATCGCAGAAATAAAAAAAGCTTACAGAATTGTATTCAGAATAGGTCTTACAACCAAGCAGGCTTCAGAACGTGTCAAAGCTGAAGTAGAACAGATACCTGAGGTTAAAAATTTTATGAAGTTCATTAAAAATTCTAGTAGAGGTGTGACTAGATAACTAATGCGAATAGGACTTATTGCAGGTGGAGGTATTTTTCCAAAGCTTTTTTTAAAAAAAGCTTTGGAAAAAGGATATAAAGTATTTGTAGTTGCATACACCAACGAAGCTGATAAAGATTTAAAAGATTATACAGACTCAATAGAATGGTTGTGTTTAGGACAGATTAGCCGTGTAATAAAGTTTTTCAAAAAGAATAATGTTGATGAAGCTGTAATGCTTGGAACAATAAAAAAAACAAGGATTTTTTCTGATATTAAACCTGACTTTAGGGCCCTTGCATTTTTTGCAAAATTAAAACATACCCATGATGACTCAATTCTAACTTCATTTGCTGATTTACTTGAAAAAGAGGGTATTATAATCAAACCATCCACCTTTCTTTTACCAGAACTTATTAACAAAAAAGGATGTTGGACAAAGAGAAAGCCTTCAAAATCTGAGGCTCAGGACATTATAGCGGGCTGGCCAATAGCCAAACAAATTGGAAGATTTGATGTTGGTCAATGTGTCGTTGTAAGCAATGGCGTCATATTGGCAGTTGAAGCTATAGATGGTACAGACGCAACTATTTTGCGTGGTGGAAATCTTGCCGATAAAGAGACTGTGGTGGTAAAAATTTCAAAACCAACCCAGGATTTAAGATTTGATCTGCCTTGTACTGGATGTGATACTATTAAGACAATGCATAAAGCTGGCGCATCTACCCTTATTTTGGAAGCCGATAAGAGTATATCCTTTGACCGTGAAAACATGATTTCACTTGCTGAGGAATATAATATCTGTATTCAGGCAATGGAAGATAGTGACTTCATTTAAATTAAGTGAAAATGGTTTTGTTTTGATTTGGCAATCTTTTTAAGATATTATTAGTTTAAGGTATTTTATTAAATCAATTTTATAAAAAGGTAAACACTTTACTTTGATTACAACTGAAATGGTTATGCTCATAATCTGTCTTTTTTTATCTGGATTTTTTTCATCTTCTGAAACAGCTCTTTATTCAATAAGCCAGGTCAAAGCTATGCACCTTTCAAAGGATGGATCAAAAGTTGATAAATTGATATTGCATATGAAAGAAGATTCCCATAAACTTCTTACAACGATTCTGATCGGTAATAATCTTGTTAACATCAGTGCATCAGCTCTTGCAACAAAAATGGCCCTGGAATATTTTCAATCAAATGCTGTTGGAATTGCAACTGGGACAATGACATTTCTTGTCCTTGTATTTGGTGAAATAATTCCAAAATCTTTTGCAGCACATAATAATATTATTGTAGCAAGAGTTGTGATTTTTCCAATTTTCTGGCTTTCAAAAATATTTTTACCTTTAATTGTTCTTTTAAATTTTATTCCAAAAATTATTGGTGTATTTGATAAATCGCCTCTTATTACTGAAGGTGAATTGATAACAATGGTTGAAGTTGTAGAAGAAGATGGTGAAATCAAAGAAGAAGAAAAAGAGTTTATTACCAATATTTTTGAATTTGATGATACCAGTGCTTCAGAAATTATGACACCCAGAGCTGACGTTTTTGTTATTGATCTTGAAAATAAGATTGATATTAAATCCATTATTGATTCAGGTTTTACTAGAATACCAGTAATTGAAGGTGATATCGATAATATTGTAGGGATTATTAATGTTAAGAATTTATTTGCTGAATTCCATGAGTTTTGTATTAAGAATGGTTCAGGTGATCTTGATATAAGAAAAATAATGCAAAAACCTAATTTTATTCCTGATTCAAAAAAACTTGATTCTGTTATGCGTGAGTTTAAAAGATTGAAGAATCACATAGGTGTAGTAATTGATGAGCATGGAGGCATGGCTGGAATTGTTACTCTTGAAGATGTGTTAGAAGAAATAGTCGGTGAAATTACAGATGAGACAGACAAGCTAGAGCCTGATATTATTAAGATTAAAGATGGAGGCTGGGTTGTGGCTGGTAAAGTTGATATTGATGAATTAAATAAAAAAACCGGTCTTTCAATCCCTGAAGCAAGTGATTATGACACTTTTTCTGGTTATGTCCTTAACATGATAGGAAGAATCCCAGAAGTCGGTGAAGCAATAAAAACTAAGAAATGTACCATAATTGTTCGAGAAAAAGATGGTAACAGAATAAAAAGCTTTGTTCTGAAAACAGAAGAACAATAGCTAATTTTAAGTTAAATTTTATGAATAAACATATATTTATTTCAACTGGTGATTATTCTGGTGACTTGCATGCAAGTGCTTTAATAAACACAATCAGACAAATAAATAAAAATGAAAATAATTTTGATAATATCCAGACAACTAGTATAGGCGGAAAAAAAATGCAGGAGAACTCTGATGTTTTTCTTGCTGATACTTTGAGTATTGAAGGATTTGGGCTTAACGGGCTTTTTGGAAAGTATCTATTTTTTAAAAATTTATTAAACAATAAAATTAAATCTTATTTTGAATTAAATCAACCAGATCTCATAATTCTGGTTGATTTTTACGGGTTTAATATACACATTGCAAAATACGCAAAAAAACTTTCAATACCAGTAGTTTATTATGTAAGCCCCCAGGTATATGCTTCAAGAGAATACCGAGTTAAAAATATTAAAAAGTATGTTGACAAAGTTATATGTATTTTCCCCTTTGAAAAAAAAATATATGAAAAATATTCAGTTGAAGCTGAGTATTTTGGTAATCCCTTTGTTGATATTATAGAACATAAACTTAAAACAGAAGATACTGATTCATTAATGGAAAAATACAAAAACATGAATCTTATCGGTTTAATGCCAGGCTCTAGAAAATCTGAATTAAAAACACTCTTAGCTCCTATGCTTAATATTATAAGGATAAGCAAAGCATATGAATCTGCAAAGATTTTAGTGTTTGCAGCAGGATCCCTTGAAAAATCAGCAATACAACAAATTTGCGAATCTTCTGAGATTAATGAACATGTAGACATAATTTATGGAGAGAATTTTGCACTAAGGGCAAAACTGAATTTTTGTTTAACAGCATCAGGAACCATAACAATTGAAAATACAATTTTGGGAATCCCTATGATAATAATGTATAAATTGCCCTGGCTAACATTCAAAATTGCAAAGTCTATTGTAAAAATCAAATATATTGGAATGCCTAATCTTTTGGCCCAAAAAGAAATTTTGCCTGAGTATGTTCAAGAAATTAATGAAAAAAAGATCGCAGAAAAAGTTTCAGAGTGGCAAAACAATCCACAAGAATTAGATTCTGTACTGCAATCCTTAAATCAGGTAAAAGAGATGATTGGAAAACCTGGCGTGATTAAACAAGCTGCACAAACTTGTATTTCATTTTTAAAATAGCTGTCTATTTCCCCCCTTGTTTTTTTAATACATCCTTTAAATAATTTCCTGTGTATGATTTTGGAGTCGCAGCTATTTGTTCTGGTGTGCCAACAGCAATAATTTTTCCGCCTTTGTCACCACCTTCAGGTCCAAGGTCAATAATATAATCAGCATATTTAATAACATCAAGATTATGTTCAATAACAATAACTGTGTTCCCAGATAAAACCAGTCTGTTTAGGACATTTAAGAGCTTTTTAATATCATCAGTATGAAGTCCAGTTGTAGGTTCGTCAAGGATGAATATTGTTCTTCCAGTACTTCTTTTGCTTAGTTCTTTTGCAAGCTTGATTCTTTGGGCTTCTCCTCCCGAAAGAGTTGTTGCAGACTGACCAAGTTTAATATAGCCTATTCCTACATTGATAAGAGTTTTGAGCTTAGTGTTAATTGTTGGAATCTTACTGAAAAATCTTGATGCCTGGTTTATAGTCATATCTAATATGTCAGCAATACTTTTTCCTTTGTATTTTACATCAAGGGTCTCTCTATTATATCGTTTACCATTACAAACATCACAGGATACATAAACATCCGGGAGGAAATGCATTTCAATTTTGAGTATTCCATCTCCTCTACAGGCTTCACATCTTCCTCCTTTCACATTAAAGCTGAACCTTCCGGGTTTATAACCTTTTGCCTTTGCCTCGTTTATTACAGAAAAGAGTTCTCTAATATATGTGAAAACCTGAGTATATGTAGCCGGATTGCTTCTTGGTGTTCTGCCAATGGGTGATTGATTTATATGTATAACTTTATCAAGATATTGAAGGCCATCTATTCCTTCATAAACTCCAGGAGGTGTTTTAGCATTGTGAAGATGTGCAGCTAAAATTCTATAAAGAGTTGAAAATACCAGTGTAGATTTACCTGAGCCTGACACTCCTGTAACACAGGTAAAAGTACCCAAAGGAAACGATGCATCAATGGATGCAAGATTATTAGAGGATGCTTTAAGAATTTTTAGTTGTTTTCCATTCCCTTTTCTTCGTTTTACAGGAACCTCAATCTTTTTTTTACCTGAAAGATAATCAGCTGTGAGTGAGCCTGAAGCTTTAATAAGTTGCTCAGGAGCTCCTTGAAAAACCACGCTTCCACCGTTTATGCCTGCTCCTGGTCCCATATCAATCACGTAGTCTGATGACATAATTGTTTCTTCATCATGTTCAACAACAAGAACTGTGTTACCGAGATTTTTAAGATTCATGAGGGTCTGAAGGAGTCTTTGATTATCTCTCTGATGAAGCCCAATACTTGGTTCATCAAGTACATATAGCACTCCTGTTAATTTCGAACCAATCTGGGTTGCAAGCCTGATTCTTTGACTCTCTCCTCCGGATAAAGTTGCAGCAGACCTATTGAGAGTAAGATATTCAAGGCCTACATTTTGAAGAAACTCAATTCTTTCAATAATTTCTTTAATAATTCCCTTGGCAATTATTTTGTTTTTTTCTGTAAGTTGAACTGAAGAAATAAATTGTTTTGTTTTTTCTACTGAAAAGCTGGTCAATTGAGATATGGTTGAGTTTTCTATCTTAACAGAATTTGAAGCCTTGTTCAGCCTGGCTCCGTCACAGGAGGAACATTGTTTAAAATTAAGATATTTTTTTATATCTTCTCTTGCCCAGTTTGACCCTGTTTCAAGATAGCGTCTTTGCAAATTTGGGATAACACCTTCAAATTTTTTATTATAGGTTTTTCTTTTACCGTCCCTTTCAACATAGAAAGGGATTTTAATTGATTTTGATCCATAGAGAAGGACGTTTTGAAATTTTTGATCAAGGTTATTAAAAGATGTATAGATATCCTCATTATAAAAAGAAGTTAAAGCGTCAAGAAATTCTATGAACTGGACAGAATTTCTTGTTGCCCATGGAATAATTGCCCCATCTCTTAAAGATAACATTTTATTTGGTACAATAAGATCTGGATCAAATTCTGTGACAGAGCCTAACCCGTCACATTTCGGGCATGCTCCCTGGGGAGAGTTAAATGAGAAACTTGCAGGAGTAAACTCAGGGTAGCTGATGTCACATTTTACACATGATGCATTTTCACTAAATAGAATCTCTTCTTTTTCAGACAGTTTTAAAACTTTTATAACACCATTCGAAAGAGAGAGTGCAAGCTCAATGGAATCTGTAAGCCTTTTTTCAATTCCAATTTTAATAACTAATCTATCAACAACTATATCAATGGAATGTTTTTTATTTTTTTCAAGCTTAGGAACATCTTCGGTTAAATATATCTCCTTATTGATTCTAACCCTTGCAAAGCCTTGTTTTTTGATGTTTAGTAAAGTTTTTTCATACGTGCCTTTTTTGTTACTAACAATGGGTGATAGTATTATTATTTTTGTTTTTTCGTTGAATTTAAGAATTCTATCGATTATCTGATCTATTGACATGGAAGATATGGGGCTATTACATTTGTAACAATGTGGAGTTCCAACCCTTGCATATAATAAACGCATGTAATCATAAATCTCTGTAACAGTACCCACCGTAGATCTTGGGTTATGGCTCGCTGTTTTTTGTTCAATTGAAATTGCCGGCGAAAGACCTGTGATTGAGTCAACATCAGGTTTGTCCATCTGACCTAAAAACTGTCTTGCATAGGTTGATAAGGATTCTACATATCTTCTTTGCCCTTCAGCATAAAGAGTATCAAAGGCAAGTGTAGACTTGCCTGAGCCTGAAAGCCCGGTAAGGGTAACAAGAGAGTTCCTTGGTATTTCAATATCAATATTTTTAAGATTATGTTCTCTTGCACCTTTAATGATTATTCTATCTGAATTCATTATAGTTTTTCACTTGTTTTAATAGTTTTTGCTTGAAACGCTGCTGATTTTACAGCTTCTGTGAGACTTTTAGGGTTTGCTATGCATTGCCAGGCAATATCATAGGCAGTTCCATGATCACAGGATGTCCTGATAATCGGCAAGCCGATTGTTGTATTTATTCCATCATCAAAATGAAGCATTTTAAAAGGTATTAAACCCTGATCATGATACATGCAGACAATGCAGTCATATTTTTTATTGTTTAATGCATTATAGAATAAAGTATCAGGGGGAATAGGGTCAGAAACATTATAACCCGCTTTTCTTGCCAGTTTAATCGCTGGAGCTATAATCTGATACTCTTCATTTCCAAACATTGAATTTTCACCTGCGTGAGGGTTTAATCCGGCAACCGCAAGAACAGGTTTTTTAATATCAAATTTACTTTTTAGGAATGCATTTGTAATTTTGATTGTCTGAAAAATTTTATCAGTAGTTATGTTTTTTGGAACTTCAGAAAGAGGAATATGTATAGTTACAAGAACAATTTTCAATTTTTTTCCTAAAAACATCATATTATAGTCTGTAGTTTTAGTTGCTTTTGCAAAAAGTTCTGTATGACCATGGAAATTTGAGCCGGCTAATTTTAATGCTGTTTTTGTAATAGGGGAGGTTACTACCCCATCAATTGTTTTGCTCATAGCAAGTTCAATACCCTTGTTAATATAAGAGAGCATGGCTTTGCCATTTTCCAAAGTAGAAATTCCAGGAATTAAAAGATCAGCATTTATATTTGAAAGAGAGATAATATCAGGTTGACCAAATTTAAAACAAGCATCTTTCACAAGATTAATTTTTTTAGGTTTAAGGTTTATTTTTAAAAGCTTAGAAGCTTTTTTCAAAACATTAATATCACCTAACACTATTGGACAACAGAGTTTATAAATTTTAGGATTTGAAATTACAAGACTTGTAATTTCTGGTCCAATTCCTGCTGGGTCGCCCATTGTAATTCCGATTACAGGGATTTTTTTTTTAGATTTCATTATAAAATATCTTTAATAATTAAGGGTCTCAATAAATGTAAAAACAGTTTGCAATATACAATTTATTAGTGGTTAAGTAAATCCAAATTTTTTTTGATTTGTGAAACCATTGGAAAGTTCAAGGGTTAGAAAAATAATGACGATTTAATTGAAAAACAAAGAAAAAGTAAGGAAAATGGATTAAACAGCCGATAATTTTTTTTTGGGCTTAGACAGGAAAGTTATGAAATCGGCAAAATATCCTTAAATTTAAGTGAATTATCGAAGGTGCTGGAATTTAAGGGTATTCACTTGTTTCACGGGTAATTAGTTTATAAAATCATATGGTTACGCTATTGGGATAGAGCTTGTTTGAATATTTCTCTAACATGGTATTATCAGGTTTGACCTGATTATTGATATACACTAAAAATTTAATTACGCTTTTTAGATTAGTTTGTTAATTGCAAACAACTGATACTGTTCGGATACTATGGATATTTTTATAAAATATCAACCCTATAACTTTATTTTTGAGAGCATATGAAAAATACTTGGGAAATTGTTAAATTAACAGTAAGAAATAGTATTCCTGACCACAGTTATAAAATGTGGATTAAACCATTAAGATATTTGAAATCGGAAAATAATTGTATTAAAATTTCATGTCCTAATGATTTTTCAATGAAAAGGATCAAAGAAAATTATTTTTTAAAATTTCAAAAGGAATTTTCAAATCTTGGGCATGATAAAATAAAAATTGAATTTAAAATTGATGATCAGAAAAATGATAACCATAAGGCTTCTTATGCAGCAGCCCCCATGAAGAATATGGTTACTAGGACCAAGCAGATGCCCCTGCCTGGTTTGGATATCAGGTTCAATGGCGGTAGGTTTTTAAAAAAAAGATTTACCTTTAAGGATTTTGTAGTTGGAGAAAATAGCAATTTTGCATACTCAGCCTCTTTATCGCTTGCTAAGGGCAAGTTCAGTACTGATAATATGTTATATCTTCTTTCGGGCACAGGTCTCGGGAAAAGCCATCTTGCTCAGTCAGTAGGGCATTATATAATTTCTGCCAACCTTTCTGAAAGAGTATATTATGTGACAGCAGAAGATTTTACAAATGAAATGATATTTTC
>JAGLHT010000016.1 GCA_023143455.1 Desulfobacterales bacterium | reverse complement strand
GGTTATGAGCCCGACGAGCTACCAGACTGCTCCACCCCGCATCAACAGAAAAAGAATATATAGTTATTTTATAAATTTGTCAACAAAATTTACTGATTAATATTTTTATTTTTTAATTCAGAGCTTTTTTTAATTCAATAATGGAAAGAGTTGCAGTTCCGATTTTTCCAACTACAATTCCAGCAGCTCTATTTGCAGCAATGGCACTTTGTTTAAATGTAGCACCGGAGGCAAGTGCCAATCCAAGAATTGAAATAACAGTGTCTCCTGCGCCCGACACATCAAACACCTGTTTGGCCTCGGATTTGATTATAAATGGCTCCGTACCATGTTCAAATAAAACCATACCATCTCTGCCACAGGTAATAAGAAGTTTTTCAAGGTTAATTTGACTTAATAATTTTTGACCTGCATTAAATAGATCATCAATACTGTTAATTTCAATATTTGATGCCAATGCAGCTTCTTTTTGATTCGGGGTTAAAATTGAAACGTTTTTATACTTTGAAAAATCAAGCCCTTTAGGATCTGCAATAGTGAGAATTTTATTTGTCTTGGTTGAATCGACAACAAAGTTGACAATTTCTTTTGTTATAAGTCCTTTGGCATAATCAGATATAATTATAAGGTCAACTAATGGAATTTTTGTAGATAATACTTGTTTAAGTTTATCAAAGGTTTCTGTTTTAATTTCTTCTGTTATTTCATGATCTATTCTGAGCATCTGTTGATTTGATGCAATAATTCTAGTTTTTCTGGTGGTCGGCCGATAAGGTTCTTCAATTAAACCTTCAATATCAACTTTAAATTCCTTGAGTTTTTTAGTGAGAATTTTGCCTGTTTCTCCTGTACCTGCTGTACCAACAACAGAGACAGAGGCTCCCATGGAAACAAGATTGTTTACAACATTGCCTGCACCGCCAAGTGTAAAACTTGTATTGTTTACTGATACAACGGGAACAGGAGCTTCAGGAGAGATTCTGTCTACATTACCCCAGACATACTCATCAATCATTAAATCTCCAAGCACGAGAACCTTAAGGTTTTTAAATTTATTAATATCAAGTGTCATAATTATAAAAAAGACTCAATCATTGTTTTAACTTCATTATAGTTTTTTGTTACCGGTATTATTGGAAAATCTCTTACCACACTTTCAGGTGGATTATAAAAAAAGCCATTATCAGCTTCTAATATCATTTGAGTATCATTATATGAATCCCCAAAAGCAGTTACAGTATAGTTCATATTTTTGAAAGCCTGAACTGCTGTTTTTTTCTGACTTTCTGTTCTTATATTATAGTTTTTAATGGTTCCATCATTATCAATTGTCAGACTATGACATAAAAGTGCCGGATAATTAAGTTTTTTCATCATAGGCATGGCAAATTCTTCAAATGTGTCAGAAAGAATAATTATCTGGGTTCTTTCTCTTATCCAATCCAGGGTTTCTGTTGCACCTTCAAGAGGGTCAATCGTTGAGATAACATCGACTATATCTTGTATTTTAAGATTGTTTTCATTTAAAATTGATAGTCGTTTTTTCATTAAAACATCATAATCAGAAATATCTCTGGTTGTAAGTTTTAATTCTTCAATACCAACTCTTAATGCAACTTCAATCCATACTTCCGGTAAAAATACTCCTTCTAGATCCGCGCAAAATAATTTCATTATGAATTCTCTTTACTTATTATCTTCAATACGTATTAAATAAGGCTCTTCCGGTATGGAATCAAGCTGTGATATTTTATTTAGAGCTTTTAACATATTTTCTTCTTTTGCTATATGTGTGACCATGACAACAGGAACAGTTCCATTTGATTTCATGCCTTTTTGATGTACAGTTTCAATACTTATGCCCTCATCACCAAGAATGCCTGAGACCTTGGATAAAACACCAGGATGATCTTCAGCTATACATCTTAAATAATAACGTGTTGTAAGGTTTTTCATTGGAAGTATTACTGCTTTTTTAATATTTTTTTCAGGAAATCCTAAAATAGGTGTTCTTCGTTTGGAGCCAGCAAGAAATGTTCTTGAAATATCAGCAATATCATTAATAACAGCACTTGCTGTGGGCATCATGCCTGCTCCATGCCCATATAGCATAGTATGCCCTGTGGCATCTCCATCTACCACAACTGCATTCATTGAGTTATCGACATTTGATAAAGGGTTTGAAACCGGAATCATAGTAGGGTGAACTCTTGCCTCAATATTGTCTGGATTAAATTTGCTGATGGCAAGCAATTTAATAGTATATCCTAATTCAGAAGCGTATTGAATATCCAGTGGTGTAATCCGGCTAATTCCTTCGACGTGAATGTCTTCTAAGTTAAAATCTATTCCATGGGCTATAGTATTTAAAATTGCGAGCTTATGTGCTGTATCAATTCCTTCAATATCAAGGGTTGGGTCAGCCTCGGCAAAACCTTTTTCTTGGGCGGTTTTCAATGCTTGTTCAAAAGAGAAACCTTGTTTTGAAATTTTAGTGAGAATATAGTTACATGTGCCATTAAGTATGGCAGAAATGGATTTAATGTGATTTCCAATATGAGATTCTTTTAGTGTTTTTATTATTGGTATACATCCAGCTGTGCTTGCCTCAAAAGCAAGATCAACCTGGTTTTCTCTTGCAATTTTCACAAGTTCATTCCCATGGGTTGATAAAAGAGCTTTGTTAGCAGTTACTACATGTTTTCCATTTTTCAGCGCCTTGATTATAAACTCTTTTGCAATAGTTTGCCCACCTATAAGCTCAACAATAATGTTTATTTCCGGGTCATTGATTATTTTTTCAGAATCTGAGATTAAAACGCCTTTATCAAATTTGACGTCTCGTTCTCTATTTGTGTCAAGATCAGAAATATATTTTAAATTAAGTTTTGTTCCTGTGCGTTTACTGAGTAAATCACTTTTTTCAATTAAAATTTTAGCTACACCAGTGCCTATCACGCCACATCCTAAAATTCCTATATTTATTTCATTCATTTTATATTACTCCAGATCAATTCAAATTTTTTTTATTATAAATACATTATAATAAAGTTGAAGTCAAAAGGCTTATGACTTTAAAAATTAATAAAATTATTGTATATTACTTTATCAAAAAATAAATATTTTAAAAGGTTAAAGTAATGAATGATTCCACAGAGGGTTTAACATACGCAGATTCCGGAGTAGATATTGATAAAGCAAACCAGCTTGTTGAAAAGATTAAGAAAATTGTTAAAAAAACACCCAGGTCTGGTGTGATAGGCGGAATAGGGGGGTTTGGTGGACTTTTTTCTCCTAATTTATCAAATATTAAAAGTCCTGTACTGGTAAGCTCTACAGATGGTGTCGGAACAAAACTCAAAATTGCTTTTAAAATGGATAAACATGACACAATTGGAATTGACCTTGTTGCAATGTGTGTAAATGATATTCTAGTCCAAGGTGCAAAACCACTTTTCTTTCTTGATTACCTTGCAATGGGTACTCTTAATAACACAACTGCAGAAATTGTTATTAATGGTATTGCCGAAGGTTGTATCCAGGCAGAATGTGCACTTATTGGTGGTGAGACAGCTGAAATGCCAGGAATGTATCAAAAAGATGAATATGATTTGTCCGGCTTTACTGTTGGGCTTGTTGATAATGAAAAAATGATTGATGGTTCCAACATTCAAAATGGACATAAGCTTATAGGTCTCGCATCAAGTGGGATACATAGCAATGGTTTTTCTCTTGTACGTAAAGTTTTTTTTGAAAAATGTGGTTATGATGTTAACACAAAAATCGAAGAACTTGGAACCACCCTTGGCGAAGAACTATTAAAACCAACTAAAATATATGTTTCAGCTATTCTAAGTCTTCTAAGAAATTTACCAATTCATGGGATGGCACATATTACAGGCGGTGGTATTGAAGAAAACATTATCAGGTCAATACCTGAGGCCTGTAAGGCGGTTATAAAAAAAGGTTCGTGGGATATTTTACCTATCTTTGACATTCTGAAAAAACAAGGTTCGATATCTGATATCGAAATGAATAGAACTTTTAATAATGGTATTGGAATGATTCTTGTGGTCCCTTCAGACTCTGCCGAAGATGTTCTTGACAGGCTTGCAGTTATGAATGAAAAAGCATTTCTTATTGGAGATGTTGTTTCAAGGAACGGTTCAGAAAAACAAACAAAATGGGTTTGATAATATCTAATGATTGTTCTTGGAATTGAATCTTCCTGTGACGAAACTTGCGCAGCTCTTGTTGAAGATGGTAATATAATTCTTTCTTCTGTAATAGCATCCCAGACTGATATACATAATAAATATGGTGGGGTTGTCCCTGAAATTGCTTCACGAATGCATATTGAAGCAATAGTACCTGTTATAGAAGAAGCTTTACTTAAAGCTAAACTCTCTATAGAACAGATAGATGGTGTGGCAGCAACTAGAGGTCCTGGTTTAATTGGAGCACTTCTAATAGGATTTTCATTTGCCAAGGCTTTTGCCTATGCAAGAAATCTTAAACTTGTTGGTGTTAACCATCTAGAAGGTCATATTTATTCTAGTTTTTTATCAAAAAACATCCCAAAATTTCCTTTTATCTCTCTTGTAGCATCAGGCGGACATACAAATATTTATTATGTGGATTCATATGAAAACTTTGAACTTATGGGGCAAACTCGGGATGATGCCGTAGGAGAAGCTTTTGATAAAGTTTCTAAAATAATGGGGCTTGGGTATCCCGGTGGAGCAGTTATTGAAGAACTTGCAAAAAATGGGAACTCAAAAAATATTCATTTTCCAAGAACATATCTTGATAAAGAAAGCTTTGATTTTAGTTTCAGCGGCATAAAATCAGCAGTTTTAAGATTTGTTACGGAACATCAGGAAAATCTTTACACATTAAAACCTGATATTGCTGCTGGTTTTCAAGCAGCAGTCCTGGATGTTTTAAAATTCAAACTTATAAATGCGTGCTTAAAAAGAGACTGTACCAATATTGCAATAACCGGGGGAGTTGCTGCTAATCGAACCTTTTATGAACAGCTTGTAAATGATACCCAAAAACACGGAATAAACGTTTTTGCACCAAAAAAAGAACTTTGTGGAGATAATGCAGCCATGATTGCAGCAAGAGGTTACAGAATGCTTATAAATAAAAACTATTCTAAATTTCATCATGATGTTTTTTCAAGGAATAAGATAGATTCGGCCGGATTGAAATAATAGCTCTTATTAATTAAGATATTTATCCTTAATATCTATTATTCGTTTAAATGATTTTTTTGCAGATTCTAAAAATTCATTGTTTTGATTAATTAATTCTTTAAGCTCATTTGACATATTTTCAATATCTGGTCCTTTATGGCAGATGAGGACAATATCAATGTCAGATAATAAAATCTGTTTTGCTGATATTTTGATATCATGTTTTACAGATTTCATATCAAGGTCATCAGTCATAATAAGTCCATTAAAACCCATTTCATCTCTTAAAAGATTCTTTGCGATTTTTGGAGATAGGCTTGCCTGCCATTTTGGGTCAAGATCCGGATAAAAAATATGAGAAAGCATAATTCCTGAAACATTAGATTTGATTGCATTTTCAAACGGTATAAGTTCCTCTGCAAAAAGTTGTTTTTTGTTGCGATCAATAGTTGGAAGTTCAAAATGTGAATCAATACATGTTCTTCCAATACCTGGAAAATGTTTTGCAACAGCCATGATGTTAAATTTCTGGAATGAGCTGATTACATAACATCCAAGTTTTGCAACCTTTTCAGCACTTCCTTTAAATGCTCTTTTTTCCATAATACTTTTATAATTTTCCGGTATTACATCCAAAACCGGAGCAAAATTCATGTTTATATTAAGTTCCGTAAGTTCAATGGCCTGGGCTTTAGCAAATTTTTCAGCATCTTTTCTGTTCTTTATAAATGGGTTGCCTTTAAAAAGAGTAAAAGGTTTTTTAAGCCTTGCAACTTCACCTCCTTCCTGATCAATAGATATAAATAGTTTTGGTAGTCGGTGTTTAGCTGTAAATTCTTTAATTTTTTCTAAAAGAGTTTTAAGTTGATAAGGGGACTCAATATTCCTTGAAAACAAAACAATCCCACCAATTTTAAGTTCTGAAATTAAAAATTCCAAATCAGAGTTAAAGTGCAGTCCATCAAATCCAACTATTAACTTTTGACCGGCAAGCAAAGAATTGTCTAAGTTACTAATAATTTTCTTCTTTTCCATTTTGTTAATATCTTCTTGACTTATATTATAGGTAAATATACAACAACTCTTTTCTTTAAAAATAATTAAAAGATTAATACCATGAAAATAGATACATTAAAATCAGATTTAATTCTATTTTTAGTAGCTTTGATTTGGGGAGTTGCCTTTGTTGCCCAAAGAACCGGAATGGAGCATGTTGGTCCTTTTACATTTAATGGGTTGCGGTTCTTTCTTGCAAGCGTAGCACTTTTTCCTTTTTTGATATTTTCTAAAAAAGATTTAAAAAAAATTACTGCTCAAACAAAAAATAAAAACAGAACTCAATTGATTAAGTTTGGAGTTATATCAAGTTTTTTTCTTTTTGCAGGTATTTCTTTCCAGCAGGTAGGGCTTGTTTATACAACTGCTGGAAAAGCAGGATTTATTACCGGATTATATGTTGTAATCGTTCCAATATTTGGGTTTATTTTAAAGCTCCACAAAACAGGAATTAATACTTGGCTTGGAGCAATTCTTGCGACAATTGGAATGTATTTTTTAAGTGTTACAAACCAGTTCACTATAAATTTTGGTGATTTTTTAATTTTAGTATGTTCTTTTTGCTTTGCTGGGCACGTTTTAGCTATAGCAAATTTTGCAAAAAAACATAAAGCAATACAATTATCTTTTATTCAAAGTATAATATGTTCAGTAATAAGTATGATAATTGCTTTTGCTGTAGAAGATGTTAATATGGAAGGGATTATAAATGCTGCTGTACCAATATTTTATGGAGGAGTTTTTTCTTCAGCAATAGCTTACTCATTACAGATTTATGGTCAAAAAAAAAGTCATCCTGCCCATGCTTCTATCATAATGAGTTTTGAATCTGTTTTTGCAGCCCTTGCCGGATGGATCATTCTCAATGAAGTTTTAACTGGTAGAGGATTATTCGGCTGTATATTAATCTTAATAGGAATGCTTATATCGCAACTTTTCAGGCTAAAAAATAATAAAAGATCAAATGGTTTTTAATATGGAGATATATTATGAAAACTAAAGAATTTACTGAATGTGAACTTACTAATTCTCATTCAGTATTACCTATGAATAGTGGTGCAGAAGCCGTTGAAACAGCTATTAGATGTTTTGGACCATTTACTCCCGGGTTTAAATCAATACCCTATGGAGACGCTAAGGCTCTTAAAGATATAATTTCAAACAATACAGTTGGCATTTATGGTTGAACCTATTCAGGGAGAAGCCGGAGTTATTGCACCTCCTTTAATTATAACAAAAAAGGAGATTGGCTGGGCAATAAAAAATAGCTTTAGTTTTAAATTAAGATAGATCTTTTAACGCTTTTTCAAGCTTTTGATTTATCTTATCAGAAAGTTCACTTGCCTGTTCTAGACACAAAACTATATCTGAAAGGTTCTCCTTTTTAGCTTTTTCAGCCCAGGTGAGATAGTTTTCTTTGTGGCTTAAATTGTGATCAATCCAATGCTTAAAAAGGGATAAGAGTTTTTCTTTAAAAGAAAGTTCGTTCTTTGTATGGTTATGATCGTGATTGTGATGATTCATTGTTTAACCCCACTAAAATATTTTTTTATAAGTACAGGTTTTATAGAATTGCTATAAAACGGTGGTTCCCAAGAACTAAATGCATTTATTTCCAAACCACAATATATAATTGAAACAGGTCTGTCTAATGAAAATTTTCTCCGAAAAAGCTGGATATTTTTTCTTTACCAAGTTTTAAAAAACCGTGATCATCAAAGTAATCAGCTGCAATAGCATAATCAGGAACTGGAGAATCTGTAATTCCTATAATAGTATTTCCATCTGAAACAAGTTTTCGATTTGAGTTTTCAACTGCAGTTAGCAATTTTCTAATATGTTTAATATTACTGAGAAATGGGCGTTGGTGCCTTTGAATTTTTGTCATAAACTCTATGGTAGAAACCTTATCCGGATCTGTGAAAAAAATTTGACCTCTTGGTGATAAACCTTCTTCTCTGGTTTTTGATATATTAAGAACGGTGTTAAGGATGGGAGGGATTAACAGTCTGGAATCATAATCAAAAAAAGAATTTCTTTCATCAACTATATAATCAGCAATAGCCTGGAGAGAATAATTTTTAAGTATATAGCCTGATGAGCCAACAAAATTTCTGCTTGAAGGATAATCTGTTGAAAGTTTGGTGTCCAAGTGTTTTTCTTTTAAGATGGATTCATGTTCCTTAAGAATCGCTTGAGGATCATAGACAAAAACATCACTATCTGGATTAGGAGAATATATCAGAGCAAGCTTACTTTGATTTGAAAATTTGGATAAACCTTCAACAAGGCCATTAAAAATGTTCGCAATACATAAGTCTTGATAGATAATATTTGTCATTTATTATTAACTGGTCCAACAGTTATACGAGTAAGTTTTGCATCAAGCATTTTTTTTGCAAAGGTTACATTTTTTTCTCATTTTTTAAAAACATATACAAAATAAATACACTTTGAGCAGTGTTTTTGCAAGTGTTTTGTTGGTTTCAGGGTTTAACTATTGTAAAATTATTGTTTTACTGATATTGAAAATATTGAAAAGATTGAAAGATAAAATGCTAACAAATGATGGAAGACAAAGGTTATAGTTTATGAATCGAACAACTACATATTTATTTATTTTAATTTTAATTTTTTCCTTTCCTTTTTTAATAAATGCCGAAGAATACAAAACCGCATATGTTTCGGATATCTTGATCCTTACTGTTAGAAAAGGACCTGCACGAAATTATGAAGTTTTTAGAACAATTGAAAGTGGTGACCAATTGTTAATCATAGAAGAGAAGGATAGCTTTTCAAAAATCCAACTTAAAAATGGCGATATAGGATGGGTTCAAGCTCAATATTTAACCTTTGATACACCTAATCATATTATAATTAAACAACTTAATAAAAAACTTGAAAAATTAAGGATTAAGAATGATCAACTATTGGAAGAAATAAAGTCTTCCAATAAAAAATATGATCAAAAACAAACCAACCTTCTACAAGAAATAAAAGGCTTAGAACTGATTTTATCAAAATCAGTTCTTGAAAGAAATGATTATAAAAATAAATTTTTGTCAATTGATAAACAATATAATGAACTTTTAGAAAAATCAAAAAATGTTGTTCTAATCAATAAAGAAAATATAAAAATCAAACAAACTAACAAAGAATTTTTAGAGAAACTTGAAATTCTTGAATTGAAAAATAAAACGCTTCTTAAAGTTGGGATGATAAAATGGTTCCTTTCTGGAGCCGGGGTTATATTTCTAGGCTGGATAATAGGACGCACTGTATCATATAGAAGCTCACGACGTACAGGGCTACTGGGCTAATATGCTACTCAAAAAAAATGAATGTAAAGATTTGATTGTTTTATCAAGATCAGCTTCATCCACAAGCATGAATTTTTAAAATAGCAATATTTTTTGTATAAGAAACACTTCTAATGATTGGATCAACTGATCCCAAAATAATACCTCTCAAGTTTTTTAAAGATAATTGCAATGTTCTTTTTTAAAACAACCCTCGCCTATTTTTATAACTTTCATGGAGAACTGTTTATCACATAATATATTTTTTTTGAAGTTTCTTGAAAAAGTAAAAAAAAATTATTTATTGTCATCACACCAATTCAAATTCGCCTATAATTAATTTATTATTGATTTATAACGAAATATAGTTTAGCTTTATTAAATAGTTTTTATGGTTCATGCCGTTACAAATACATATTGTGTTAGTATTTTAATATGTTTAAAAACCATTATAATTGGAGAACGATTAAGCTAAATAATGTTTAATGGTAATAATATAATAAAAAAAAATGAAACTGGATTCGTAAACCATAACAATCCATTCAAGAAGATTTTAAATATTTCGTTAAACCTTTTTGAAGCTGAACAAACAGGAATACTTAAAGGAACGAATCATACTGGCATGGCATTTCTACCTACCGAAAACTGGGATAGAGGTGTTATGGATAAACTATATGGTAAAGGCATCAAAGGGTTCTTTATTAAAGTATTTGGGAAATATATAATTTCTTTAAAAAAACTCTCACCGGTATATTTTTATAAATTTGATAAAGATAATAAAATTGTTGAGAATGATGGAATGATAGCCTATGTTCTAAGAACATGTACTGAATATTATAGAAAAGGCATAAGTGTAATTGTAGTCCCTAAAATTTCAGAAGAAACCCTTGCTCAAGACGTTGATTACCTTGATATCCCATTTTATGTCTATAATGGAGTACAAATAAAGAAATCAAAGGAAAGAATAAAACTAAATCTTAATATTGTAAGACATTTTCAGGCAAAAAACTGTATTTTTATTTTTCTTCCTTCCTATGGAATTTTGGTTATCAATAGTGGAAATGAAACTGTTTTACAATTTAATGGCTCTTCCTTTACGTATGAAAAAGAGATTATTAACCGACTTGATGTTTTAATAGATCTCGTTGAAACAGCCTCACTTAAATACTTAAGTGAGCTAAAAGGTAAACGAGGTAGCGAGTTGTTATGGCGAAAAGAAAAACAACTTAGAAACACTTCTTTTGAGCTCATTGAAAGAGAAAAATTATACAAAGATTTATACGAAAATGCACCAAATGCATATTTAACCATTGATAAAAATGGAATTATTATAAAGTGTAATAAAACTATTGAAAACTTAATTACTTATACAAAAAAAGAGCTCTTCGGCAAACTAATATCTGAGTATTTTTTTAATAAAGAAGATCAAGAAAACACTCTTAAATATTTCTATGAACTTTTGAAAAAAGAAAATTCTATAAAAGATTATGAAATTGAGATTAAACATAAACAAAATTATAGCTTATGGGTAAGTATTTCTATAGAAGCCATTAAAGATATAAAAGATAACCTTCTTGAATATAGAGTAATAGCTGCAGATATTTCTAAAAGAAAAAATGCTGAAAAAGAGAAAACAAAGCTTGAAGAGCAGCTAAGACAATCCCAAAAAATGGAGGCTGTTGGGACTTTAGCAGGTGGAATAGCCCATGATTTTAATAATATTCTCCAGGCAATTAATGGATTTACCGAAATTATGATTTTAGATAGAGATGAAACTGACCCTGATTATTTGCATTTATCTGCTATAGATAAGTCCGTCGAACGAGCAGGACAGTTAATTAGAAAACTTCTTTTTTTTAGTAGAAAAGCTGAAACTGAAAAGAAAATTTTAAAAATTAATAATGAAATTCTTAATGCAAAAAGTCTTCTTGAAAGAACTCTGCCTAAAATGATTGAAATTGAACTTCAACTTGATGGACAATTATGGTTTGTTACAGGCGATGCAGTACAAATTGAACAAGTTTTTCTAAATTTAGGGTCTAATGCTTCAGATTCTATGCCTGATGGAGGGAAAATCATCATAAAGTCATCCAATATAACTTTTGGCGAACAATTGATTCAAAATCAAATGCTTGTATTACCTGGTAACTATGTTCAAATTGATATCTCAGACAGTGGCCAGGGTATAGACCAAGATACATTGAAACATATCTTTGAACCTTTTTTTACTACCAAAGAGATAGGGAAGGGCACAGGATTAGGACTTGCTTCGGTTTATGGTATTATAAAAAAACATGAAGGGTATATTTTTTGTAATAGTAAAATAGGTATTGGTAGCACATTTAAAATCTATTTACCTGCTCAGATAGAAAGTGATAAATATTTCAGTGATAAAATTATTAAAAAGGACAAAAACTTATCTGTGGGCACTGAAACAATCCTTATTATAGATGATGAATTTTCAATATTGAATTTTGCATTTCAGGCATTACAAAGATCAGGATACAAACTGTTTACAGTTTTAAGTGGTGAGCAGGCTATAGAGCTTTATTCAATAAAACAGAAAAAAATTGATTTGATAATCCTTGATGTGAATATGCCAGGAATGGGCGGCAAGAAATGTTTAATAGAACTTCTAAAAATTAACCCAGATGCCAAAGTGATTATCTCAAGTGGGCATTCAATTGACGGCCAAAAACAAATATTAGAAGACATCGGCTCAGTCGCCTATATTGCCAAGCCATACAAGCTCATTACCCTTTCAAAAACTATAAGACAAGTTTTAGATAATTAAACCAAATTAAAATTTTACCTTGACAAGCTATAGGATTTTTCACTATCAATTTATATAGAATATAAAAATCAATGTTTTCAGACTTTAAAAAAAGGATTTTAAATGACAGATAATAATGAATATTCAAAAAAACCATGGTTTGACTTTTATGAAGAAGGTGTTAAGGAAAAGATCAATTTTGAAGAGACATTAGTCCCTCAGTATCTTGAACAAAGTGCTGAGAAATTTCCTGATAGAACCGCACTAATTTTTCAGGGATTCTCTTTTTCATTTAAAGAATTAAATGAAAAAGTGGCACAATTTACCGCTGTATTAAAAGATTTTGGAATCAAAAAAGGGGATAGTGTATCAATACTTCTTCCAAATGTTATTCCCTGTGTTATAGCTTATTTTGCAATTCTCAGGGTTGGCGCGATTGTTGTGATGAATAATCCTTTATATACTGATGTAGAACTTGAACATCAATTTAATGATTCTAATTCTAAATTGTTGATAACACTTGATTTACTTGGTAACAGAATGGTTAAATTAAGAGAAAAAACAAAAATTAAACAAATCATTTATACATCCATAGGTGAATATTTACCTTTTATTAAAGGTTTATTATTTCCTCTTGTCGCAAAGAAAAAAAAGCTTGCAGCAGATGTTTCACCAGCTCCTGATCTATATAAATTCAAAGATCTGATAGCTAAATATTCACCTGATTATACCCAGGAAAATGTCACATTTGATGATATTGCCATGTATCAATATACGGGTGGAACAACGGGCGTATCAAAAGGTGTGATGCTGACACATAGAAATATCAGTTGGCAGACTCAACAAATTGAAGCATGGTTTCCCGCATTTGACAAAGGAACTGAAATAATGTTGGGCGCGCTTCCTTTTTTTCATGTGTTTGGTATGTCTGTTTCCATGAATTTTGCCATTTTTATGGGCTGGACAAATGTTCTTGTCCCAAAACCACAACCTGATCCTCTTCTTGAGTCAATCACGAAATTCAAAGTCACCTTTGCACCTCTTGTCCCTACTATGTATATAGGTATTCTGGATCATCCAGATATTAAGAATAAAGATTTAACCAGTTTAAAGGGCTGTTTTTCAGGTAGTGCACCACTTCCCCTTGAAGTAATAAATAGTTTTCAGGAGAATACAGGTTCTATAATAGTAGAAGGTTTTGGGTTAACAGAATCATCACCTGTAACACATATTAATCCATTTAATGGTAAAAGAAAACTAGGTAGCATTGGCTTACCAATATCTGAAACTGAATGTAAGATAGTAGATTTGAAAAACCCAGACATTTTGATGAATTTTGGAGAATCAGGAGAGCTTCTAATACGCGGTCCTCAAGTTATGAAAGGATATTTAAATAAACCTGATGAAACAAAAGAGACTCTAACCGATGATGGTTGGTTGTGCACTGGTGATGTTGCCAAGATGGATGAAGAAGGCTATTTTTATATTGTAGACAGAATAAAAGATATGATTCTTTCTGGGGGATACAATGTTTATCCTAGAGATATTGATGAAGTATTATATACACATCCAAAAGTTATTGAAGCTTGTTGTATTGGAATCCCGCATGAAAAACGAGGTGAAGCTGTAAAAGCATATATTGTATTAAAAAGTGGTGAAACCGCAACGCCTGAAGAAATTATTTCATTTTGTGCTGAACGTATTGCAAAATATAAACTTCCCGTTGAAATAGAATTTAGAGAAGAACTTCCCAAATCAAATGTTGGTAAAATCTTAAGGAAAGATTTACGAAAAGAAAATTAATAATCAAATACAAAATATCTGACTTGATTGAATGCTTGTATTATTCTTTTTTCCTAGCTTTTTGAGAAGGATTATAAAAAGGTGTGTAGTCTTCATATTTAGTTGTACCACCTCCTTTGATATTCCCTGATGGTCTATTGGTTGTATGCTGCCACATTGGAGAGAGTTGTTTTTGAAGTTTTAGTTTTGTATAACCCTTATAAGATTCTCTTAAGTTAGGATGAACCCAGTTAAGAGTAGATGAGGATTTAAATTTAGATTTTTTGTAGTTATTGTTATCACGATTATCTATAGGACCCATGGCATAAACAGTAGACAATGAATAAATAAAAAGAAGCAATATTAAAATAATTATAATATTTTTCGTCATTTAGTGTCCTTTGTTTATTCCAATTCATATTTTTGTAAGATTTGACCTGATTGTCTAATCTTTTTATGTTAAAGTCCTTTGTTGCATGTGTCAATAAATTTTTAAAAAACATAATTAGTTATTAGGGAGAAGTAAGAATGGATCATTCCGATTTTTTAAAGCAGATAGAACTTTCAGAAAAAAAATATCAGGTAGTGGATTTTCAAAAAATTGAAGAAACAGAAAATATTAAAATAAGTAATCTTCCATTTTCAGCCAGGGTAATTTTAGAAAATTTATTAAGAAATCTTAAAACTTCTTATGTTAACCAAAAACATATAAAAACTTTTATACATTTTTATTGTGGTCCCAAAAATAGTATAACTCCCCTTATACCTTTTTTTCCTTCAAGGGTATTGATGCAGGACTTTACAGGAGTCCCAGCAGTTGTAGATCTTGCAGCAATGCGTGATGCAGTTAAAGAAGCAGGCCTTGACCCTGAAGATATAAACCCTTCCATTGAGGTTGACCTTGTTATAGATCATTCAGTTCAAGTTGATTATTGTAAAACTGATACTGCATTTAAATTCAATGTTGAAAAAGAATATCAAAGAAACAAAGAAAGATACAGCCTGTTAAAATGGGCTGCAAAAAACTTTAAAAATTTTAGAGTTGTACCGCCTGGCTCTGGGATCTGTCATCAGGTTAATCTAGAATACCTTGCCAAAGTAGTATGTACCAAAAAAGAAGACACCATGGTTGCTTTCCCTGATACTTTAATAGGAACCGATTCCCATACAACTATGATTAATGGACTTGGTGTATTAGGATGGGGAGTAGGAGGAATTGAAGCAGAAGCTGTTATGCTAGGTGAGCCTTATTATATGAAACTTCCTGAAATAATCGGTGTTGAGCTTATAGGGAAACCCGCAAAAAATATTACAGCAACAGATATTGTTCTAATGATTACAGAAAAATTAAGAGCGGAAAATGTAGTTGAAAAAATTGTTGAATTTACAGGTGTTGGCTTAAAAGAGCTTTCACTTACCGACAGGGCTACAATTTCTAATATGGCTCCCGAATATGGTGCAACATCAGCCTTTTTCCCAATAGATTCTGAAACTATCTCTTATCTTAAAAAAACTAATAGAACAGAACTTAGCAAGATTGTTGAAACATATAGTAAAGAATGCAATTTTTTTACAACAGGTAATGATCAGATAAGTTTTACCAAAACCATTAAGGTTGATCTTTCTAAAATCGAATTAGCAATAGCCGGTCCATCAAGACCTAATCAAAGAATTTTATTAAATAATATTGAAGAAAGATCT
This sequence comes from Desulfobacterales bacterium, assembly GCA_023143455.1. GTDB lineage: Bacteria > Desulfobacterota > Desulfobacteria > Desulfobacterales > Desulfobacteraceae > JAIOSM01. The sequence continues at coordinate 30,538 of JAGLHT010000016.1, read as the reverse complement.
TATAACACAACACCTTTTGACGTCTCGGACAATGATGAAATTACAGATGGAAATGTTTTGATCGCTGCTATTACTTCATGCACAAATACTTCAAATCCAGAAACTATGATAGGCGCAGGTCTTGTTGCAAAAAAAGCAGTTGAAAAAGGACTTTTAGTCCCCAACTTTGTGAAGACTTCTCTTTCGCCTGGCTCAAGAGTTGTCATAGATTATCTTAAAAATGCTGATCTCATGGCAAGCTTAAATAAACTTGGTTTTAATAACACAGGCTTTGGATGTATGACCTGTATTGGGAACAGTGGAAAACTTGAACCTGCAATAGAAGAAAAATTGAATGGAAATAATATAAATACTGTAGCTGTTCTCTCAGGAAATAGAAATTTTGAGGCAAGGATACACCAGCTTATTAAAAATAACTATTTAATGTCTCCTGCACTTGTTGTTATTTTTGCTCTTGCAGGCAGAATTGATATTGATTTTGAATCCGAACCTGTTGGTTTAGGAACAAATAATAAACCTGTTTATTTTAAAGACCTTTGGCCTGATGATAAAGAAATAAAAGAATATGTTAAAAAGTATGTAAAACCTGAGTTTTTTGAAACTGTATATTCTGAAATATTTAAAGGTGATGAATTGTGGGATTCCCTAAAATTTGAAGACACAAGCACTTTTAATTGGGATAAAAATTCTTTATATATAAAAAAACCTCCTTTTTTTGATTCAAAAATTAACCTTAACTCTGGTGCTAAACAGAACACTAAAGAAATAAAAAATGCCCGGTGCCTCTTGGTATTGGGAGATACAATTACAACCGATCATATTTCTCCTGCAGGAGAAATTCCAAAAGATTACCCTGCAGGAAAATATTTAAATAAAAATAAAATATTAACTTCAGATTTTAATACATACGGATCAAGGCGAGGTAATCATGAAATAATGATGCGGGGAACCTTTGCTAATATTCGTATTCTAAATTCATTGGCAACAAAAAAAGGTGGATATACACTAAAATTTCCTGAAAAGACAGAAAAATATATATTTGATGCTGCAATGGAATATAAAAAAGATTCAATCGATTTGATTGTTTTTGGTGGCAAAGAGTATGGCACTGGCTCATCAAGGGATTGGGCTGCTAAAGGAACAAATCTTCTTGGTGTAAAAGCTGTTATTGTTTCCTCTTTTGAAAGAATACATAGAAGTAATTTAATAGGAATGGGTGTTTTACCTCTTGTTTTTAAAGACAACCAAAATTTTAATTCGTTAAACCTAAATGGAGATGAAATATTTACAATACATGGTTTGTCTGAAATGACACCAGGTTCAATTTTAAAAATTGAAGCTCTAAAAACAGATGGTGAAATAATTATTTTCGAAACTGTATCCCGGCTCGATACAGAAATGGATTTAACCTATTATCAAAATGGCGGTATTCTTAATTTTGTTTTAAATAAAATGTTGCCCTAAAAAAAATAAATCTCTTTCTTGAATTCGATTTTATGTTATAAGTAATGCCCGGTTTTAAAATTATTATTAAGGGTTATATGAAATGAAGAATGTGAATTACGATTTTAACTATGGCAATTTTGGAGAAACCACTGGGATTGACATTAATATCACAGGTCCAGATATTTTAAGATACAATTATATTAATAAAGGAACTGCATTTACAGAAGATGAATTAGATAAGCTTAAGCTTATTGGATATCTCCCGCCCAGGATTAAAACTCTTGAGGAACAAATCCAATCTTCTTTAAATATTATTGATAATAAAAACAATGATATAGAACGGTTTATATATATCAGAAGTCTTTTCGATAGAAATGTTGTTCTCGCTCATGCTGTAATTGCAACTGATATAACAAGATTTTTAAGTATAATCTATACACCAACAGTTGGGCAAGCATGTCAGCAATATTCCTCCATGTTTAGAAGAGCAAATGGTATTCACCTTCATCCTAGAAATATTGATAAAGCAGAAGATATTTTTAGAAATTATTCAGATAATGATATTAGAGTAGCTGTTGTTACAGACAACCAGGGTATTCTTGGTATTGGTGATCAAGGAGCAGGAGGGATTGCCATCTGTCTCGGTAAATTAATGCTTTATACTCAGGGAGCAGGCATTGCTCCTTGGCATTGCCTTCCTATTTCACTTGATGTAGGTACTGACAATCTCGAACTTCTGAAGGATTCGAGCTATCTTGGATATAAACATGAGAGATTAAAAAATGGTGATTATTTAAATTTTATTGAGAAATTTTCAAAAGCATTTAAAAAAGTTTTCCCAAATGCTTTATGTCAATGGGAAGACTTTTCAAAACAGAATGCTTTTACAATTAGAGATGCGTATTTAAATGATTTAATTTCATTTAATGATGATATCCAGGGAACAGGTTCTGTTGCTCTGGCAGGCATTCTTGCTGCGATGAAAATAAAAAAAGAAAGCATGAAAGATCAAGTGTTTTTAGTCCATGGTGCAGGAGCAGGTGGAATAGGTATTGCAGAACAAATTCATGCCGAACTTATTCAAAATGGACTTTCAAAAGAACAAGCTAATCAAAGAATTTTCACTCTTGATTCTAAAGGTATTGTAACCTCAGGCAGAAAGCTTGAACTTTATAAAGAAAAATTTGCAAAGGATATTAATAGCCTTGAATGGCTTAAAAAGCCAGAAGATAACACGCTTTTAAATACAATAATGAATGAAAAAGTAACTGTTTTACTTGGAACTTCAGGTCAACCTGGCTGTTTTACAAAAGAGATAGTTGACGCTGTTTCTAAAAATACTAAAAGACCTGTTATACTTCCTTTAAGCAATCCAACTGTAAAGGCTGAAGCATTGCCAAAAGATATATATAAATGGACAAATGGTAAAGCATTGGTTGCAACTGGAAGCCCATTTGATCCTGTTGAGCATAACGGTAAAAAATATAGAATAGGTCAAATGAACAATGCCTTTATATTCCCTGGCGTTGGCCTAGGCATTATTGCATCTGGAGCAAAAGAAGTTTTGCCCAGTTTTTTTTCTGCCAGTGCTCATGCAGTTGCAGAGTATATAACTGAAGACGAAATCAAAGATGGAATATTATGCCCCCCTTTAGAAAAATTACGCGATGTTTCAATAAAAGTTGCAAAGTATGTTGGAGCTGAAGCTATTAAAGGGGATGTATGTAAAGAAGACAGTGCTTTTTCTGAATTCAAGCATAATAACAATATTGATCGTTTAAATGTGATCATTGAAGGAATGTGCTGGAGTCCAAAATATTTCTCTTTAAAATAATATTTAAATTATAATGTTTGATAATTTCTCAAATATATTATCTCAAAAAGATAAAAGTTCAACAATTACAGGGATAACAGGATCAAGAAAAGCTTATATTACAGCAAATTTATTTTTGAATTCTGAAACCCCTGTAATTTCCGTTCTTCCAGATAGGAAAAAAGCATTAAATTTTATCGATGAGTTGATTTTCTTTCTACCTCAGATAAAAAAATTTATTATTTATTTCCCATCCTATAATATTTTACCTTTTAAATCTTTAACCTTTCATGCACAAACTGCTGCAGATAGAGTTTCAGCTTTATATCGATTATTAACTCACCAAAGAGACAACTATATTCTCGTAACATATATAGATACATTTCTTCAAAAAGTTATTCCAAAACAAACTATTTCAAATTCTTGCGAGTTGATAATTAATGGAGAAGAAATTTCAAGGGATGATTTGATAACAAAACTTGAAGAAACCGGGTATAAACGAACTTCTCTTGTTGAAGAAACGGGCGATTATGCTGTACGAGGTGGTATACTTGATGTGTTTTCCGCAGGTGCAAAAAAACCTGTACGAATTGAATTTTTTGGTGATTTGGTTGAATCTTTAAGAACTTTTTCTCCTGTAACACAAAAAGCCCTGAAAGAGCTTGAAGAATTCACTGTAATTCCTGCCAATGAAGCAATTGTGGATAATGATTCCCTTGTACATGTATTAGCCAGGTTGAGAAAGGCCGCTAAAAAATCTCAACTTAAAAAATCAAGTTTACAAGATTATATTTCCCAAATAAGGGAAAATAAACGGTTTGATGGTATAGAAGGGTTATTACCAATTGTTTATTCAAAACTTAATTCTCTTTTTGATTATATTCCAAAAGATGCTTTGTTCTTAGTTGATTCGCCGGAAGAACAAAAATTTTGTGCTTTAGATTTTATTAAGAAGATTGAACTTAATTTTAAAAATGCTCAATCGCAAAATAGACTTTGTGTGGAGCCTGAGGCTCTTTATTTATCTTATAATGAAGTAGAACAAAACATTAATGGTCGAAACAATATTATTTTCAAAGAGCTTGAAATATATGAAAAATCAAGCAATACAGGCTTTATAAATTTTAATAAAGATCATTTTTTTGACAATACTTCTCTTTGTTTAAATTTGCGTGAAAAAATTGACTCTGATAATCTTTTCAAACCTCTTATTGAATGGTTTGAAATAAATCAAAAAAATAAGTTATCAACCATAATTGTTTGTACAAACGACTCACAGATAAAAAGAATATCTAAACTTTTACAACCTTATGGAATTGAACCTGAATATCTTGACAAATATTCACTTGAAAAAAACATTAATACGGGAATATTTTTTGTTAAAGGGTGCCTTAGGTCCGGGTTTATTCATAAAGAAAATAAAATTGCATTTATTACCGAAAAAGAAATTTTTGGTACCAGGCGGCGTTTAAAAAGAACTAGAAGCAGAAGGGATATTAAATCAGAATTTATAACTCCGGAAGAATTAAAGCACAAAGATATAGTAGTTCATCAATTACATGGCATTGGTTGTTACCAGGGACTGTCAACAATTAAAGTTGGTGGTATATCAGCTGATTTTATTTTAATTGTCTATCAGGGAGATGATAAACTTTATGTACCTGTAGACAGAATGGAGATGGTTGAAAAATATATTGGTATTGATGGGTATACCCCTATACTTGATAAAATAGGCGGAAAAACCTGGGAAAAATCAAAAGCTAAAGCAAAACAAGAAGTTGAAAAACTTGCAGGTGATCTCTTAAACTTATATGCAGAACGTAAAATTAAAAAAGGAAACGCGTTTAGCAAATCAGATGAATTTTTTGAGGAATTTGAAACGTCATTTCAATATGAAGAAACATCTGATCAACAACAGGCAATTGACGATGTTGTTTTAGACATGGAAGACGAGAAACCAATGGACAGGCTAATATGTGGAGATGTTGGATATGGCAAAACTGAAGTCGCCATGAGAGCTTCATATAAAGCTGTTAATGATGGCAAACAAGTTGCCATTGTGGTACCTACAACTATTCTTGCAGAACAGCATCTTGCAAGCTTTAGAGAAAGATTCGAACCTTATCCTATAAATATTGAAAGCCTTTCCAGGTTTAAGACCAGAAAAGAGCAAAACCTAGTTATAAAAAATACTTCAGAAGGAAGAGTTGATATTATTATTGGAACCCATAGACTTTTACAGAAAGACATATCATTTAAATCCCTTGGATTATTGATAATTGATGAAGAACAACGCTTTGGTGTTAAGCACAAAGAAAAATTAAAACAGAAGCGAAAAACCATAGATGTCCTGGCATTAACTGCAACTCCAATTCCACGCACATTACATCTTTCGCTAACAGGTATGAGAGATATAAGCGTAATTTCAACACCTCCTGAAGATCGCCGACCTATTATTTCTTATATATGCGAACATGATGATACTATAGCTGCTCAAGCCGTTAGAAAAGAAATAGAAAGAAAAGGACAAGTTTTTTATGTTCATAATAATATTAAATCAATATTTAAAACTGCTGAAAATATTAAAAAGCTTGTACCTGAAGCTAGAATTGATGTCGCTCATGGAAGACTATCTAATGATATCCTTGAAAAAGTAATGTATAATTTTGTAAATCAAAAAATAGATGTACTTGTTTGTACAACTATAATCGAATCAGGTCTTGATATTCCATCTGCAAATACTATGGTTATAGATAAAGCTGATAGATTCGGGCTCTCACAGATTTACCAATTACGGGGAAGAATAGGGCGGGGTGAGGAGCAAGCATATGCTTATCTTTTCATTCCTGATCAATCTAAAATGACAAGGGATGGAAAAAAAAGACTTGCAGCTCTTATGGAACATCGGGATTTAGGGTCAGGTTTTCAAATTGCCATGAAGGATCTACAGATAAGAGGTGCAGGAACAGCTTTAGGTGCATCGCAGTCAGGACACATCGCAGCCGTAGGATATGATATGTTTTTAAAACTTCTTGATCATGCTGTAAAAGATTTAAAAGGAGAAACTTTTGAAGAAATACTTGAACCTGAAATCAATATATCCATGTCAGCATATCTGCCTGATGATTATATAAATTCAATAGAACTCAGACTTACAATTTACAGAAGACTTGCAAAAATTAAAAATCTTTCAGAAATTTTAAAAATTAAATCAGAACTTATTGATCGTTTTGGCAAACTACCTAAACATGCAGAAAATATGTTATTGAAAATTATGCTAAGAGTTCTTTGTATAAAATCAGGAATAGAGCGAATTGATCTAAATTCTAATGTTCTTACTATCACCTTTTCTGAATATCACTGGAACGATTTACAAAAAATTAATGAAAAAATAATTGATATAAATCTAAAAGTTAAGTTTATCAATAAAAATAGTATCAAAATAATTCTTGGAGAAAAAAGAAAAAATATATCAAAAGCATTAATTGAAAGTAAAAGCATTATACAAAATTTCACTCTTGCCTAAAACTAAAAAAATATAGTATTATAAATTAATCATCAACAATGGCATTTATGAAATTCAATATAGGTATATTTATTATGACTCAAGACTTAAAGGTTCAGTCAAGCACTTTGAAATTAATTTCTCTGGGCAGTGCTTCCTTTGAAAGAGGTGATGATGAACATAGCCTTAATGCCTATAATGTACTAAATAATGGACTTAAAAGAATATCTGATGGTGATCCAATAAAAGGTGATCATACTCTGAAATGTCTATCCCTTTTTAGAATTATGGTGAAGTTACATCAAAAAATCCTCGGTTCAAAAAAAATTGAAAAAAATAAAATCCCTAATATTTATACTCCTGCTTCGGTAATTAACTACCTTCTTGTAAAAAGTGCTAAAAGTGCAATTAGCAGCGGAGATAGATCCTATATTACTGAACAATGTGAGGTGCTACTAAGTGCTTCTAATATTATAAGATATAAAGAGGATATCAGAAGGCTTGGAATCCTTGAAGCCAAACTAAAGAATGCAATAGGTGAATTAAGAGCAAAATCTAATATTGTTTCAGTTTTTAGGGATGAAGACCGTGAGGCTTTTGAAAATTTAATAGAAAAAGTTGAAAAAATTTTAAAACAAGGGGATTTAGAGCAAATCGGGATTACGCTTTTAAAATTGGAAGCCTTAGCAGACAAACTAAAAAACAAATATATTACAAGTTTAAATTTTTTAAACTATATAAGAGGTTATAAGAATAACTATATCGCTAAAGTCAGATTAAAAATTGATGAGTATGTCACATCTGTAAATAAGGCTAATCTTTATGACAAAATAGAACTGGTAGAAAATTTTTCTTTACTTGAAGATATGGAGGTATACCATCAGGATCATAATCTTACATTAAGAATTAAAAAATTAAAAAAGAAAATAAATAATTATAGTATAATCCCATTGGAAAAAAAACTTCAAGAAACCATAGAATTTTTAGCAACTTTATATAATAACCCTTACTGGTTTGAATATGAAACAATATATGAACAAAGATATGATGAAACAGATGTTTTTACGGACACTTTCTACGAATATACATTAAAAGGACTACCTTCTAAAAAAGTGGCAGAACTTATAAAAAAAAAAATAAATAAACTAAAGCAACTTGATTTAGAAAAACTAAGTCATATTAATTTTGAAGAAAAAATAATTAAAAAATTAAATTCTCTTGTTGCAACCTTTACAAATCCGGCTGTAAATCTATCTAAAAAAAAATAAAATCATTGAATTATAGTTGGGAATTTTATAAGTTTTCTGATGCCATAGCCTTTATAATTACTTCTGCAAGAGATTCATTAATAAAAGTTTCAACCATTTTTTCTGAAAACTTCATATCAGTGCGTTTAAGATTGAGATTAACCGGTATTGTAGTTAATACACCTTTCTCTACATTTCCAAGATATACTATAAGTTTTATATCAAGAACCATTGAAGTTATAAAACCTTTATTGGCAAAAAATTCAAATTCTTTAATATCTCCTGCTATAATATATTTATATTCTTTATCAGCTTTTTTTATTGCCTCAATACTTGGTTCAAAGTTATCTATCCTTTTGTAGCTTGATCCTGCTTTTTTAAAATAAACTTCAAAAGCCTCTGTTATGGTTGAAGCAATATTTAATCCCTTTACAAAATACAATTCTTCACTTCCGGAATTGAGAATACGTTTTCCGATATATCCTTTTTCGAGAACGTCTCTTTTATTCAAAAATTGGGCGATTCCTATGTTTTCATTAATAGAAGCTGTATTCTGACCTATATAGTTAATAGTAATTACTTTTGACCCTGAAGTGGTGCAGCCTAATGTAAAAATAAATAAACAACATGAAATTAATAAATATTTAGTTTTCATTGTCTTTTTCATTGTATTCTTTTATTTCAACAGCATCAAGATACGCTTTTACTGCTCCTATTGTTAAAGCGAACATTTTTGTGCCAGTTAGAATAGCTACGGCATCATTCTCAAAATTACAAATTTCAGCAAAAACTGACCCTATTATTGACGGAGTACCTGATTTGGCACCTTGGCTTTTTTGTAAAACTTCAACATATTTGTCGAGACGTTTTTTCAATATTTCAAAATAATCTATTTGCTTGCCAGATGTAACTGAAGTTAAGTTAGATATATTTTTTGAAATCTCTCTTATATGTGTCCAATAAATTTGAGAAACAGCTTTTTTATTATTATCAGATTTAGACATATAAAATGATATTGCCCAGCCAACACTGATTATTTTAAGAATTTGAAGTTCATATTCAATAGTTGTAAGGTTGAGTTCAGAATTTTTTGGAATGAAACTTAGTAGCTCTTTTAAGTCATCTCTATTAATAGCAAAAATCGAAAGGTTTTCTCCAAATTTTTCAACAAAGAGTTCTTGTTTTTTTACCTGCCCCATAACTTTCCAAAAAATAAATTAACTATTGCACAAACTCAACAAATCATGCCATAAATATCTATAATATGATTATTGATCATAACTGAAAAAACCTTAATAGTAAATTAATAATGATAAATATTGAACTGAGACTTTTTGCTAATTTGAGTAAGTTTTCACCCAAAAATTCTAAGAATTTTCCTATTGATAATAATATGAGTGTGAAGCAATTGATTTCAAAACTTGGTGTTGATATTGATCAGGCAAAAATTATTTTTATTAACAGTAGGAAAAAGAATTACGATGACCGTTTAAAAGATGGTGATAAAGTTGGTATTTTTCCACCTGTTGGAGGATGATAGCTACTAATGACTGGCAATAGTTTATTAACTAACAGATATAGTAGAAATTTTAAATCTTTAACACAAACAGAACAGAAAATTTTAGGCAAATCAAAAGTTTGTATTATTGGCCTTGGTGGTCTTGGCGGTTGTGTTATGGAAATGCTTGCAAGGATCGGCATTGGCACCATTAAAGGCATGGATAATGATACATTTGATTCAACAAATCTTAACAGGCAACTTTTCAGCAAGGAAGATTTGTTAGGTAAATCAAAAGCAGAGGCTGCTGAAAAAAGAATAAAATCAATTAATTCACAAATTAAGATAAATTGTAAAAAAGAGCTTTTAACAAAAGAAAATGCTTACGAATTAATTAAAGATTCAGATATAGTTATTGATTGCCTTGATTCTATTCAAACTAGATTTGTTTTACAAAATGCTACAAAAAAGGCAAGTATACCTTTAGTAACAGGGGCTATCGCTGGTGCATCAGGGCAGGTTAGTGTTATTTTCCCTAGTGACAAAGGTTTTGAATTGATTTATGGGAAAAAAGGACGAGATAATTCTAAAGGAATTGAAAACGAACTTGGTAACCTCGCTTTTTGCGCATTTTTTATTTCTTCAGTTCAAGTTTCAGAATGTATTAAAGTGCTTTTAAAAAAAGGAAATATTTTAAGAAATAAATTATTAATTGTTGATTTGTTTTCAAATTCGTTTGAAATTATAAAATTAAATTAATACTTGGGAAGTTTCATGTATAAAAAAGCCTGTGAAATTATTAAAGCATCTTCGCGATGCATTGCATTTACTGGTGCTGGAATATCAGTTGAGAGTGGGATTCCCCCCTTCAGGGGTGAGGGGGGATTATGGAATAAATATGATCCTTCAACCTTTGACATTCAATTTTTCAATAACCATACAAAAGAATCCTGGGCAGCAATTAAAACTATTTTTTACGATCTTTTTGGTAAGGTGAAACCAAATAAAGCACATTTTGTTCTCGCAGAAATGGAAAGAATGGGAATAATTAAAGCCATTATTACACAAAATGTTGATAATCTCCATTATGATGCCGGAAGCAAAATTGTCCATGAATTCCATGGAAATTTAAAAAAAATCGTATGTCTTAAATGCAAAAGATTGGTGAGAATAGACGATATTGATCTTGATAAAACTATTCCGCTTTGCAGTAAATGCAAAGGAATTTTAAAACCGGATGTAATTTTTTTTGGGGAACCAATCCCAGAAAATCCAAGTAAATATTCTTTTGAAGAAGCTAAAGTAGCAGATTGTTTTATACTTATTGGAACAACAGGAGAAGTTGCTCCGGCAAATATGATTCCAAGAATTGCAAAAGAGAATAAAGCAAAAATCATTGAGATAAATCCAGTTAAATCACTTTATACTGATTCTATCACAGATGTTTTTATAAATGAAAAAGCAACAATAGCCATGACTAAATTGTTAAAATTTATTCAAAACTCTAACTAAAAGGAGAATTTTATGACTGTAGATGATTGTCTTTTCTGTAAAATTGTCAATAAGGAAATACCAAGTGAGTTCCTTTATGAGGATGATGCTTTTGTAGTATTTAGAGATATAAATCCCCAAGCTCCGGTTCACCTTTTAATTGTCCCTAAAAAACATATAAGAAGCATAAATGATTTAACTGATGATGATAAAGAGATTATCTCAGAAATTTTTATGGTTGGAAAAAAGATAGCAAAAATAGAAAATGTTAATAAATCAGGATATAAACTTGTTTTCAATGTTGAAAAAGGCGGGGGACAAGTTATATTTCATATCCATCTTCATCTTATAGGGGGTTGGAAAAAATAAATATTTAATTAAGGATCGAAAAGCAAATAAATTGAACGAAATTACTTGTCTTTTAGCCCATCTGCTGCTTTGCACCAAAGGCCGAATACGTATAGTATTAAGCCTTTAATGCGCCTTGCAGATGAACCAAAATCCTTCACAATTTTTGTCCAATTTATTATGTTCTCGATCCTAAGCAGAGGGATATATGACAGATTTTCCTGAACTAACACAGAACCCTTTACCTGGTGAACCATTTGTCATGTTTTGTGGAGATCTTTTTACATTTACCCTTGAACTTTCTTTTGAGGTTATTGGTGATGCCTGGGTTCGTACTGATCTTGGAGGAGCCGTAAAGTCAAGAACAGAATCAATTAAAAAAATTGAAAATGATGAAATTAAACTGAATGGTGCCTGGTATGATTATAAAATGGAAAAAAAGTCCAGCACTTTATTTGTTGCCACATTACCTTTAAATGAAGTCGGTCATTTCCAGGCTAAATGTTTTTTTCTTAAAAAAAATAGTAATGTGCCTGTCTGGCCAACTGGTGAGAATACTATAATCAATGTCGAATCCGCAGGGACATGTTGTTCAAATATTATATACAATGCCTTTGTTAGACAATTTGGTAAAACAAAAAGAAATAAAGATGATGATTTGTCATTAGTCAATCAACTTGATAAAAAAAATTATACTGTAATTCCTGAATCTGGGAAATTTCGGGATTTAAAAAAAAGAGTTGAGTTTATTTTTTCTGATCTTGGTTGCAGGGTTCTCCATTTATTACCAATTCATCCTACTCCAACAACATATGCTCGAATGGGTCGATTTGGTAGCCCTTATGCAGCACTAAATTTTACAGATGTGGATTCAGCTCTTATTGAATTTGATACATCTGCTACTCCGCTTGAGCAATTTATGGAACTTGTTGACACAGTTCATTATCATCATGGTTACTTATTTTTAGATATTGCTATTAACCATACCGGATGGGGTTCTTCCATTCACGAAAGTCATCCTGAATGGCTTGTAAGGGATGAAACGGGTCGAATTGAAGAGCCAGGTGCATGGGGTACAACCTGGGCTGATTTAACAAAACTTGATTATTCAAAAAAAGATTTATGGCAATACATGGCCGGCATTTTTCTTTTGTGGTGTTCAAGAGGAGTTGACGGATTTAGATGTGATGCAGGCTATATGATCCCGTGTAATGCCTGGAAATATATTATATCGAAAGTAAGACATCAATATCCTGATACTTTGTTTTTGCTTGAAGGTCTTGGTGGCTCTGTTGATGTAACATCTGATATTTTAAACAGAGCAAATTTTAATTGGGCATATTCTGAGCTCTTTCAAAACTATTCAAGAGATCAGATCGAAAATTACCTGCCGCATTCATATGAAATTTCTTCAAAGTATGGCCATATGATTCATTACGCTGAAACCCATGATAATACAAGGCTTGCAGCAACCTCAAAAATCTATGCGAAAATGCGTACTTCATTGTCAGCTCTTTTATCAGTATCTGGCGGATTTGGTTTTGCTAATGGAGTAGAATGGTATGCAGATGAGAAAATTGATGTACATGAGTTTAATTCTTTAAACTGGGGTTCAAATGAAAACCAGGTAGCACACATTGGAAAACTAAATAGTATTTTAAAATCGCATCCTACTTTTTTTAATGATACTCAATTAAAATTAATTCAAAAAGATAACGGGAACTGCATTGCTCTTTTTCGTAATAATATTAATGCGGGTAAAAAACTTTTGGTTCTTATTAACCTTGATATAAATAATAATACTCAAGTTACATGGAAAAATTCATATTTCAAAGATCCTAATTTACCTTTTTATGATCTTATCTCAGAAAATAAAATTTTGACCAGCACCATAAAAACTGATTCTTTCTTTGAACTTTCGCCAGGAGAAGTGCTTGCACTTTCTCAAGATAAAAATGACCTTGAGGATTTAAAAAACCAATCAGCATTTAAAATTCCTGAAAGAGTATACATACAAAAACTTAAAGCAAAGGTTCTAAATATTTACGTTGCTTTAAATGGTTATAAAAGTATAAAGAAATTTGATATTAACACTGCTGCAAAAGAATTTGGAAAAAACCCTGTTGAATTCATAAGATCATTAAATGATAAAACTTTGGAAACTAAAGTTATACTCTTTAATATGAGAGTTGATACAAAGCGTGATGTTATGATTCCCCCTGGATATTTTTTACTTATTTTATCAGATTCGAATTTCAGAGCAGAAATCATAAAAAACAATTCTGAAAACAAATCAACTTTTGGATATGAGGAAGCCCTTCCAATTGACAATACAGGACAAACCTCTGAAAAATACTTTGCTATTTTTATGCCATTTAAAACTCCAAAAAAATCGAGGAAGCTAATCTTAAAGTTAAGAATATTTAAAAAAGAAAAAACTCAAATATATAACTCATCCATACTTTTTCTTGCAAAATTTGAAGATCTTTTTATCAACACATCTTTCACAAGAAAAAAAATTGTTAATGATCCCTCATTGAAATTTCTACAAACAACTGATAAGGGCGGTATGATGCGAGCTTCTGCCTGGTGGGGAAAACTCGAAAGTAGGTATGATGCACTAATTGCCGCAAATTTAAATAAAGAATATCCTGAAAATAGATGGATTTTGCTTACCCGTTTCAGAATCTGGGCATCATATCAAGGCTATTCCAAAGAACTTGCACCAGATTGTCTTGAAAAATTTTCAATTTTAAACAATAGAGAAGCAAAATGGCTTTTCCATATTCCAACTTCTGAAGGTAACTATTTCCCAATTGAATTAATTCTTAAAACTTCAAAAACTAATAATTCAGTAAAACTTTTAATTGTCAGGAATAAGGCCAACAATGACAAGCACGTCCTCTCTGATAAAAAGTTTATAAGCCTTACAATAAGGCCAGATATCGAAGATAGAAGTTTCCATGAAACAGTAAAAGCATGGAAAGGACCAGAACATAATATTATTAATGCAGTAAAGAATTTTGAAAATGGATTTGTTTTTGAACCGGATATAAACAGAAAACTTTATATAGAGGTCTCAAGCGGATTTTTTAAAATTGAACCTGAATGGCAATATAATGTTCATTATCCTTTTGAAGCTCAAAGAGGTCTTGATTCAAACTCTGATATATTTAGTCCTGGATATTTTAGTGTTCAACTTTCAGGGAATGAAACCATAAATATTTCTGCATGTGCTTTTACTTCAGATGACAATCCAAAAGATATTATAGAAAATGACAAAAACTTAAATATTGAAGAATCTGGTTCAAAATTTTCATTTAAGGATGCAGTTTATAAAACTCTTGATGCTTTTATTGTAAATAGAGATGGAAAAAATAGCGTGATTGCAGGCTTTCCTTGGTTTTTAGATTGGGGTAGGGACAGTTTGATTTTTTGTCGAGCATTAATAGAACTTGAAAGATTTGATCAGGCAAAAGGAATTTTAGGGCTGTTTGGTAAATTTGAACAAAATGGAACTTTGCCTAACATGATTTGTGGTGAAGATACTGCAAATAGAGAAACTTCTGATGCACCTTTATGGTTTTTTGCATGTTGCAGGGAAATTGTAGAAAAAGAAAATTGCCATGATTTTTTAAGCCATAAACTCAACGGTAGAACTGTAAAACAAATTCTTATATCAATAGCTGATTCGTTTTTAAAAGGAACAACATCAAAAATTTTTGCAGACAAAGAAACATTTCTTTTGTTCAGTCCTTCACATTACACATGGATGGATACTAATTACCCTGCTTGCTCTCCTAGGCAAGGCTATCCAGTTGATATTCAAGCTCTCTGGCACTATGCCTTAGAGTTTTTATCCCAAATTGACGATAAAACAAAAAGAAAAGAATGGAAAGCAAAGGCTTTAATATTACAAAATACTATTAAAAAATTGTTTTATATAAAAGATAAAAATTATTTTTCCGATTGTCTCCATGCAGACAATTCTACACCGGCTTTGCTGGCAGCCCCTGACGATGCCTTGCGTCCAAATCAACTTTTATTAATTACTCTGGGAGTAATAAAAGATCAAACAATCTTAATTAAAACCTTGGAAACATTAATGGAACTTCTTGTCCCCGGTGCAATAAGAAGCCTTGCTGACAGAGAGATTTCCTATCCTTTGGAAATTGTTTATGATAACAAAGTTTTAAAAAACCCTTACTATCCTTACTCGGGGACTTACGCAGGTGACGAAGACACTAGGAGAAAACCTGCTTATCATAATGGTACTGCTTGGACTTGGCAATTTCCTTTATTTTCCGAAGCTTGGTTTAAAGTATTTGGAGAGATGAGTAGGGATACAGCGCTTGCCTGGTTAGGCAGTTCAATTTCGATTATGAGACAAGGAGCAGCAGGATATATCCCTGAAATTCTTGATGGAGATTCCCCGCATACACCAAGAGGCTGTGATGCTCAAGCCTGGGGATCAAGTGAACTTGCTCGTGTAATAAATATATTAACAAAAAAATAAGTTGTGAAATATACAATAATAATGATACTATCAATTACTAAAGCTACTAAAAAATTTTCAAATCCTTTAAATATAAAAAATTATGGCAAAAAAAAATAAAAAGCCTAGAATCTTAATTGTAACTCCAGAAGTTACCTATATACCTGAAGATATGGGTAAGCTTGACGACTATTCTGCAAAAGCAGGTGGTCTTGCAGATGTATCAGCAGCTTTAATTAGTGCTCTTTATGATTTAAATGCTGATGTTCATGTGGCTCTTCCGGATTACAGGTCAATATTCGATAAAAATAATCCAAAAACATTTATAAAAGAAATTGATAAAATTATTGATCGACTTGATGATGATAGAGTTCACCTTGCAGAAGATAGAGCATTCTACTATTTAAACAACATTTATTCAGGATATTCTGATAAAGATTTAAAAGTATCACTTGCTTTTCAAAGAGAGGTTATAAACAATATCATTCCAAGGGTTAAACCTGACATAATTCATTGTAATGACTGGATGACAGGATTAATTCCTGCCATGGCAAAACAGTTTAATATTCCATGCCTTTTCACTATTCATAATATTCACACAATAACATCAACTATGGCTGAAATAGAAGACAGGGGAATTGATGCAGCATCATTCTGGAATCAGCTTTATTTTATGACCCCTCCGTATAATTATGAAGAAAGCAGGAATTGGAATAAAGTTGATTTTTTAACATCTGGAATTTTTTCAGCTCATTATGTAAATACTGTAAGTCATACATTTTTAATGGAAATAATTGCAGGTAAACATCCTTTTGTAGAACCTCAAATCAAGCAAGAACTTACAAATAAATATTATGCTCAATGTGCAACAGGAATTATTAATGCACCAGATCCTGAATTTAACCCGGCTGTTGATGAAAAAATCAGATTCAATTATGGACCTAAAAATCATCATGAAAAGAAAATTAAAAACAAGGAACATCTTCAATTTATGCTTGATCTTGAAGTTGATAAAAACGCACCGCTTTTATTTTGGCCATCCAGACTTGATCCTGTACAAAAAGGATGTCAACTGTTAGCAGATGTTATGTATAACAATATTAATTTTTATCATGATATAAATCTCCAGATTGTTGTTGTCGCAAGTGGTAGTTTTGATGGTCATTTTAGAGACATTGTTAAATTTCATTCAATAGAAAAAAATGTTGTCATATGTGATTTTAATGAAGACCTGTCACACCAGGCATTTGCATCATCAGACTTTATTCTTATGCCATCAAGTTTTGAACCATGTGGACTTCCTCAAATGATTGGATGTATTTACGGTGCCTTGCCTATTGTTTTTGATACTGGCGGATTACATGATACTATTAAACGATTAGACATAGAAAATAATACAGGAAATGGATTTTTATTTAATATTCATAATTCTGATGGATTACAATGGGCTATTGATAAAGCTATGGAATTTTATAAACTTGATAATAAAATAAAAGAGACACAGATAAACAGAATTATGATAGATAGCGTACTTGAGTTTAACCATACAATTTGTGCAGGAAATTATATAAACTTATATGAAAAAATGCTTAAAAGACCATTCATTGTCTAATTCTTCTGATTCCAATTTAAATATTCCGGCTCTCGGTTTATTTCAGGATTCATATCTTCTTCCATACAAAAATATTGTTTTATACCGCTATGATTTTATTAAAAACAGAATAACAAATATTCTTAAAACATCAAATGATTCATTATATGATTTTGCAGACTACCATAATATTTTCGGCCTTCATAAAAACAACGACAATACCTGGTATTTTAAAGAATGGGCTCCTAATGCTGATGAAATATATATTATTGGGGATATGACCAATTGGAAGAAAAATATTGATTTTAAACTTAAAAAAAACAATGAACAAGGGACTTTTTATAAAACTTTCCCAAAAAAAACTTTTAAGCATAATCAACATTTTAGATTATTAATGATCAGCGATAATATAGAACTCGATAGAATTCCAACCGCAGCGGTAAGAGTAGTACAGAATTTAGATACACTTATATTTAATGCACAGGTTTGGGACCCTGAAAAAAAATATAAATTCAAACATCAAGATTTTGAACAAAGCCATCAACCTTTGTTGATATATGAAACTCATACGGGTATGGCTTTAGAAGATGGCAGGGTAGGGACTTATAAAGAATTTGAAGATAACATACTACCTATAATTAAGCATGCTGGATATAATACAATTCAGTTAATGGCAGTTTTGGAGCACCCGTACTATGGATCATTTGGATACCATGTAACAAATTTTTTTGCTCCTTCATCAAGATTTGGAACTCCTGAAGAATTAAAAAGCCTGATTGACACTGCACATGGAATTGGGATTAGAGTTCTTATCGATATGGTACATTCTCATGCTGCAAATAATGAAGTTGAAGGTTTATCAAAATTTGACAATACTTATTATCAGTTTTTTCACAAAGGAGAAAAAGGGACTCATTTTCTATGGGATTCAAGATGCTTTGATTATGGAAAAAATATGGTTATTAAGTTTTTACTTTCCAATTTACGTTACTGGTTAGAAGAGTTTAAGGTTGATGGTTTTCGATTTGATGGAATTACAAGCATGCTTTATAAAAATCATGGAATAGCAAAAAACTTTGTATCTTATGATGATTATTTTAATGACGATGTTGACCTTGATGCCCTCGCATATTTGTCCATGGCAAATAAATTGATCCATGAAATTTCTGCTGATTATTTGACTATAGCCGAAGATGTTAGTGGGTACCCAGGACTTTCAGTTGCTCAAAAAAAAGGAGGGATAGGTTTTGATTACAGATTTGCAATGGGAATTGCTGATTATTGGATAAAGCTTTTGAAAGATCAAAAGGATGAAGAGTGGGATTTAAGAACCCTATGGCATGAACTTATTTCAAGCCGAGACGATGAAAAAACTATAAGTTATTCAGAATCCCATGATCAGGCTCTTGTTGGAGATAAAACTATAATGATGCGCCTTCTTGGTCAAAATATTTACGATTCCATGTCAATTGATGACGAAACAATAGAATCTTTTAGAGCCGTTGCACTTCATAAAATGATCAGATTACTTACAATTTGTACAGCCAAGAATGGATATTTAAATTTTATGGGTAATGAATTCGGTCATCCTGAATGGATTGACTTTCCATCGCAGAAAAATAAGTGGTCATATCATTATGCTAGAAGGCAATGGTCGCTGAGATATAACAAAAACCTGTATTTTTCAAAACTTGGTGATTTTGATTTAAAAATGATAGAATTTGCGAAAAATTTTATAAATTATAAAACAAGTTCGCCAGAGCTTGTTTTTATCCATGAGCAGGATAGAGTTTTAATCTTTAAACGTAATAATCTTATATTTGCTTTTAATTTTAATAGTATAAATTCCTTTTCGGATTACACGTTTAATGCTACTCCTGGAAAATATAAAATGGTATTTAACACTGATATGCCCGGCTTTGGTGGTAAGGATAGACTTTATTCTGATCAAGTGCATTTTACAATTGCTGATTCAAAATTAAGCCTTTATCTTCCAACAAGAACTGCCCAGATAATCGCATTAGAGAATGAAACCAAAATTTCTAATAAAACCCAAGAGTAATTTTTAACCATTACGAATTTACTTGAAATTTGAGCAAAATATCTCTATGATATTACCTACAGCAGTTAATTCAAGGATATGTGTAATTCAAGTTTATGGATAAAAATATTAAAATATTAATAGTTGACGATTATACTGCCTCAAGAAATTTTCTTGAGGCAGTTTTAAAAGATGAAGGCTATACAAATTTCATGGGCTTTAGCTCTCCTGAAAAACTATTTAATTCCTTCGAGCAAGATACTGAAATTATTTTATTGGATATTAAACTAATTTATAAACATGGCCGTAAGATAATTACTGATATTAAAAACAATAAAAATTTTTTTGAGGTTCCAATAGTTATGATAAGCGGAACTGATGATGAATCAGGCCTAAAAAAAGCCTTTGATGCCGGTGCTATTGATTACATTTCAAAACCAGTTAATAAAACAACTCTTCGGGCGAGAATAGAAGCGACACTAAAATTAAAAGAAGAAATTGCAAAACAAAAAGAACTCGCAAGATTTGATCCGTTAACAAAGCTTCCAAATCGACTTTTTTTTAATGAACAACTAAAACTGGCAATGCAACGGTCTTTACGCAACAAATTGCAAATTGCTGTTTTAGTAACCGATCTTGATCATTTTAAAATGGTCAATGATACTTTTGGTCATTCTACTGGAGACAAGTTACTCATTGAACTCGCCAAAAGAATGCAAGTGTGTGTTAGAGAAACTGACACAATTGCTAGAATGAGTGGCGATGAATTCTTTATAATTCTCGAGAATATTGAAAAAAAATCGACTGTAACAGAAATTGTCAAAAGGTTATTAGATTCAGTTAAAAAACCCTTTTTACTGGATGATAACGAAGCCTATGTTGGTTTAAGTATTGGAATTAGTCTGTCCACTGAAAATATTAGCTCTGAAATCTTAGTAAGAAACGCTGACCTTGCAATGTATGATGTTAAAGCACATGGGCGCAATAATTATAAATTTTTCACTGATAAAATGGACATTCTTATTTCCAAAAAAGTTGAACTTAGAAAATTATTATATGATGCCTTGGAAAAAAATGAATTTTATTTATATTATCAACCCAGAATAGATATAAATACAAACCAAATTACTGGTGTTGAAGCACTTTTAAGATGGAATCATCCTGAAAATAAAACTATCTCATCTACTATCTTTATTCCCCTCTTAGAAGAAATTGGTTTGATAAACCAAATTGGCGATTGGGCTTTAAGAAAAGCGTGTGAGCAAAATATATTATGGCAAAAAAAAGGTTGTTCAAAAGTGCCTGTTTCTGTAAATATTTCTCCAATTCAATTTCACGATGAAAAGTTACCAATTATTATTAAACAAATTTTAAAAGACACTCAACTTGATCCTTGTTATCTTGAAATAGAGATTAATGAAGGGGTTTTTATTGTAGATGATGACATTGTTGAGAATACGTTGACCAGTCTTAAGCAACTTAAAATTAATATGATTATAATGGATGATTTCGGGTCTGGTTATTCTTCAATTGGTTATTTGAAAAAATTCCCCATTGATGCAATTAAAATTGACAGGGAGTTTGTACAAAATATTACTAATAATCCAAGCAACGCTGCTCTGGTTTCTGCAATAGCTGCTATGGGAATCGCACTTGAATTGAAAAGTATTATTGCAGTTGGTGTCGAAAGTGAATCTCAAATCCCATTTTTAAGGCATATGGGGTGTGATTCTTATCAGGGTTTTCTTATGAGTCCGCCAATTCCTGCTGATACAATTGAAAAAATGTTGAAAAACCAAGCCTTAAATATTTCAAGCAATGTTAATAAAAATAATCACAACAACATTCCTAATTCAAATATCCGCATTCTTTTTGTTGATGATTTTCCTACAAATATCCAGATTGCATTAAAACTTTTGCAAAGTTCCGGCTATAAAATAGATACTGCTAAAAATGGCAAAGAAGCAGTTAAATTGTTTTTATCAAAAGGTCCATATCATCTTATTTTTATGGACCTTCAAATGCCAAAACTTGATGGCTATGAAGCAACAAAAAAAATACGTGAGTCTGAAAACAAATCAAGGGTTCCTATTATTGCAATGACAGCGTATAACATGGAAGGAGTTAGAGATCGTTGCCTATCTGCTGGGATGGATGATTTTATTGCTAAGCCATTTAAATTAAAAGATTTTAATAAAATAATAGAAAAATGGAAAAAGCTTTCCCCTAATAATTTTATTTTCACTTGTTAAAAAAAAATAAATTGGATAAACTCTCTATATGACTTCCCAACAACGTATTTATATTGAAATTTCCTAATATGAAACTTTTAGATCGAGTACATGCTCTTGGAAATTTATTTGGTCTTGCTGAAATGGCATACATTGAATCGGATAATGATTTAAATATAATAACATGGAACAATGGCGCAAGCAAACTTTTTAAGTATTCTGAACAAGAAGCTACTTCTATGACTCTTGATGCACTTGTTCTTATAAGTAAGACAGAACTCCTTGGATGTATAAAGCCTGAAGAAGTCACTAAAACTGTACTCGATGAAAATGGAAATAAAATCTGGTATGATTTTTTTATTACTCCTATTATCAATATAAAAGGTGAAAAATTAGGTATATCCATACTAGTAAAAGACATATCAAAAGAAATTCAAATAAATACTGACTTAAAGGAATTTAGAAAACAACTTCAACAAATTTATGAATTTGCTCCTGTTGGAATCTGTAAAGCAGATATGGAAGGCAAGTTTATTCTGGCAAATTCTGAGCTTGCCTGGATGTTAGGTTATGATTCTCCGGACGTTTTTATCAATAAAAAGAAAAAAAATTTTTACAGCATTTTTGCGGATTCAAAAAAAGCAGATGAATTTAAAAATTTTTTAAAAGAAGCTGATGAGGTAAACCGATTCAGGTGTGAGCTTAATAATAAAAACGGAACTCCTTTGTGGACTGTTTTCTATGCGAGAATAGAACGTGATAAAGATTATAGAATAACTGGTTTTAATGGGTTTGTCATTGATATTAGTGAAACGATCCGTGCAGAAAATGCTCTTAAAGATGCTAATGAAACACTAATGCTTTTATCGGTTCAGGATGGATTGACAAAGATACCTAATAGAAGAAAATTCGATGAATTCCTCGCTAATGAATGGGCAAGACATAATAGAGATAAAAATGAACTTGCTGTTATTATATGTGATATTGATTTTTTTAAATTTTATAATGATACATATGGTCACCAGGAAGGCGATGATTGCTTAATAAAAGTAGCCAAAGCTATTAAAGATACTGTATTTCGACCTGCTGACCTTGCTGCCAGATATGGTGGGGAAGAATTTTCAGTAGTGCTACCATTAACTGATGCTAAAGGAGCTTTAAAAGTCGCTAAAAATTTAAATAAATGCATAGAAAACCTAAAGCTTGAACATAAAAGTTCTAAGGTTGCTAAGTATGTTACATTAAGCGTTGGAACATCAAGCACAATACCGAATAAAGATATCTCTTTTGAAGATTTATTACTAAGAGCTGATGAAGCACTATATGAGGCAAAAAAAACAGGACGGAACAAAGCTGTTTACAAACCATTTTAATCTTATGAAATCATAAAAGTGCAAAATCCTTTAAAATATAATTATTTCATATCTTATGATTCTTTAAAACTAAGGTATGGTTATACTGAAATTAATACAAAAGAATCAAAAGGCCTTGTTCTCCTTTTACACGGAAGAGCCGAATTTATTGAAAAATATAAAGAAATTGTAAACCACCTTGCGAATATGGGATTTGATGTTGTAACTTTAGATTGGCGTGGTCAGGGACTTTCAGATAGAGAAATTGCTAACAGGCAAAAAGGATACATAAAAAATTTTAATGATTATTTAATAGATTTAAAATTGTTTTATGATAAAATAATCAAACCAAAAAAGCTGCCTGTGTTTATGCTGTCACACTCAATGGGAGGACATATTGGTTTAAAATTTTTACATGATTACCCAAACATTATTAAAAAAGCGGTTTTTGTTTCTCCGATGTTTAATATCAAAACCTCTTCAGTCGCACGATTAATTAGTCAAACTATTACGAAAATAGCGTGCGCTTCCGGATTTTCAGAATATTTTGTATTTGGTGGTAAAAAGTATGACTCAACACGATCCAATCTTAAGAAAAACATTTTTAGTCACGATTCTTTAAAATTTAATATTCAAGCAGATGCAATAAAAAAAAACCCTGATCTTGCTTTAGGTGGAGTGACATGGGGTTGGCTGAATGCTGCTTATAATTCGATTGATATACTTTTACAAAAAAATTATGCGTCAACAATTGAGACTCCTGTTTTAATTATAAATGCCCAAAAAGATAAGCTTGTAAAAAGATCAAGTCAAAAAAAGATACATAAAAATTTGCCAAACTGTATGTATGTATCAATAAAAGGAGCTTATCATGAAATATTATTTGAAAAACAAAATATTAGAGATGTTTTTTGGGATCATTTTGATAGATTTATAAACTTTCCCTAAGATCCTGTAATGCTTTTATCCTTTTTAGAACAGGTGGATGTGAATAATTCAAAAAAACATATAATGGATGTGGTGTTAGATTGGAAAGGTTATTTATGGAAAGTTTTTTAAGTGCATCAATCAGCGATTCTGCACCAGTATATGTTTTAAAGGCAAATTTGTCAGCTTCATATTCATCTTTTCTTGATGAAATTTTCATTAAAATAGATAAGAAAAAATCAATAGGCGAATATAACATCCCAAAAAATATTAAACCTGCATAAATTGAAATATAATTCATTGAAAAAACATCGAAAAGTCCTTTATAAGAAACAAAGAAAGATAAAAGAAAAAACATTATTCCTATTTGCAAAATTCCTATAATTAAATTCTTTAAAATGTGTTTTTTCTTGAAATGTCCCATCTCATGGGCAAGAACAGAAACAAGTTCTTTTATGGAATGTTCTTTTATTAATGTGTCAAAAAGTACTATTCTTCTGTTTTTTCCAAATCCTGTAAAAAATGCATTTGCTTTTGAACTTCGCTTGGAGCCATCCATTATAAAAATATTATCTAAAGAAAAATTTATAGACTCAGCATATTCAAAAATTGCATTGCGTAGCTCTCCTTCTTTAAGAGGTGTAAATTTATTAAATAAAGGAAGTACCCAGGTAGGTACAATATATTGAATAATTAATATAATAAAAGCCGTAGTTACCCAGCAGATAAACCAGGCGCTTTCTCCTGAATATTCAAAAAAAAGTAATATTAAACTAAGAAGTGTTCCGCCTATAAGAATTGATAAAAAAAGGGTTTTAAGACTATCAATAAAGAAAAGTAAAGGTTTTGTTTTATTAAACCCAAATTGTTCTTCTATATAAAAGGTTGAATAGATGGAAAACGGAATGGATAAAAAAAACTTGGATATTGCGAGTATAAAAATATAGAAAAGCCCTGTAATGATAGCATTAAATCCAAAGGATCTAACAAAGGAATCAAGCAAGGGGAATCCACCTAAAAACCAAAATGTCAAAATAACGATGATGTCAAAACATGATGAAATTTGTCCGAATTTAGTTGTAGTTTTTAGGTATTTCTGAGATTTTTTATATTGTTCTTGATCACAATAGTCTGTAAATTCGTGAGGCAAGGCTTCCCTTATATTCAAATGATTTGCAAAAATGTTTAGGAAAAAATCACCCAAAAGTGCAAATAAAATCACAAATGTGATCATATTAGAAGAAATATGCATTTACAGGATTTAATTAATTTAAAGTATTTATTGTTTTTCTAAGTTGTCCTGAGCATTTAAAAGTCACAACTCTTCTTTCTGAGAGAATCATTTCTTTATTTGTAGCAGGGTTTCTACCTTTTCGAGCTTTTTTTTCATTAACACTAAATTTACCAAACCCACTAATCATTAAACAATTACCATCTTCAATGGTATCTTTAATAATTTCAAGCAGTTCTTCCATTACTTCATAAGCATCAGTTTTAGATAAATCCAGTTTGTCTTGGATAGTATCGGTGATTTGATTTTTTGTTAATGTCATAATTTATTATACTCCTGCAACAATTAATATTTTTTAATTATAGAAATTAAGATGTTAAATACTTCAATTATAGTTGTTTTGTCAAGTATTTAGATAAGAATATATTGGTTGTAAAAAATGATATTTCAGAGTAATATTCCGTGGATATAAGTGTTGAATATACTTTTGGCAGGAATTTATTGATTGATTTGAGGAAATTATGGATAGCATTAAAGCAATTTCTACTCTGGATGGTCGTTATAGTAATCTTACTAACAACTTATGTGATATCTTTTCAGAATATGGACTCATAAGGCACAGAGTTAAAATCGAGATAGAATGGTTGAAATTTATCTTAACTGAATATAATTTTGATGAAATCAATAATAATGAATTAGAAATAATTGATCAGATTTACAAAAGCTTTAAACCTTCAGATGCTAACAAAATAAAAAGTATTGAAAAAAAAACCAATCATGATGTTAAAGCAGTAGAATATTTTATTAAAGAAAAACTTGAAAATTCTAATTTGAGCAGAATTAAAGAATGGGTCCATTTTGCTTGCACTTCAGATGATATTAATAATATTTCCTACGCTCTAATGCTCCAAAAGGGTAAAAAACTTGTTATTGATTTATTAAATGAATTTTTACTTAATATAGAAAAGAAAGCTTTAAAATATAAATCAATTCCCATGATGTCAAGAACACATGGACAGCCCGCTTCCCCAACTACTGTTGGCAAAGAATTTATAAATTATGCATGGCGTATTTCCCAGGAAATTGAAATATTAAAAAATAAAAAAATTCAGGCAAAACTTAATGGCGCTACTGGAAATTACAATGCTCATTTTTTTGTATTCCCTGACATTGACTGGATTAATGCTTCTAAAAATTTCTTATCAAAACATTTAAATCTCGAACCTCTTATTTTTACAACTCAGATAAATCCGAATTCATCCCTTTCTTATGTTTTGCATTCAATGATTAGATCTGCTGCAATTATGATAGATTTTAACAGAGATATGTGGGGATATATAAGCCTTGGGTATTTTAAGCAACAACTAAAAAAAGGTGAGGTAGGTTCTTCAACCATGCCACACAAAGTTAATCCAATTGATTTTGAAAATAGTGAAGGAAATATGGGACTTGCTATTTCTTTGATGGAACATCTCGCAGTCAAACTTCAAAAATCAAGATTCCAAAGAGACCTAACTGACAGTACTGTTTTAAGAAATCTTGGTGTAGTATTCGGCTATTTTCAGATAGGAATAAAAAACTCACTTAAAGGTTTAGGAAAAATTGAGATTAATAAAGATATTTTAGATAAAGATCTTAATGCAAACCAGGAGCTTTTAGCAGAACCCTTCCAGACTGCAATGAGAATTTTCAAAGAAGAAAATCCTTATGAAAAATTGAAAGAATTAACAAGAGGGAAATGCCTTACTAAGAACGATCTTGTTGAATTCGTAGATAATTTAGAAAAAGTACCAACAGACTTCAAGGAAAGGATGAAAAATCTAATAGTTCACCAATATATTGGCCTTGCGGATAAATTAGTTGACTATTATTTTACAAACAAAAATAAAATTAATTAAAAAATGGAAAAATTTCTTGATTCAGAAAACATTGTTTTCGCTGATGAAACATCCCACTTAGAAAAAAAAGAATTCTTCAAAAGCCCTTGGAAAATTTTAGTTGTTGATGATGAAGAAGATGTTCATAAAATTACTGAACTTGCTTTAAATGATTATACCTTTGAAAATAGAAAGGTTAAACTTCTTAAAGCATTTTCAAGTATACAAGCAAAAGAAGTATTTAAAAATGAAGATGACATAGCACTTGTTCTCCTTGATGTTGTTATGGAACAAGATAATGCAGGGTTAAATTTTATTAATTACATTAGAGATGACCTTAGCAACCAAATGGTGCGTATTGTATTAAGAACAGGACAACCCGGCAAAGCTCCTGAACATGAAATCATAACTAAATATGATATTAGTGATTATAAATCTAAAACAAGATTCACCGTTCAGAGACTATTCACCACTGTTACATCATGCCTTAGAGCTTATAACAATCTTAAATATATAAAAAAAAATCAAGAGGGTCTTGAACTAATAGTCAAATCCAATAAAAAATTAATTGGTAATAATCAACTAACAATTTTTGCTTCAACTGCCCTTGACACTCTTAATAAAATTTTTACGATTTTTAACTCTTCCATTAAATCAAGCTTTTATGCTGTCGCTTCTTCATCTGAAGATTTAAAAATTATTGCAGGTACAGGAAAATATGCGTCTGTTATAAATAATTGCTTTAAGAATTTAACAAGCTTAGTTGGGCTGAATATTGTTGACCATATTAAAAAGATATATATAAAAGGCGGAGAAATATTTCTTGAAAATGAATATATCGGAGTTTTAAAAACAAATGAAGACTTTACAAGCCTTATTTATTTTTCCGGTGTAGATCCTAAATTATTCGATTTTAACAAAGATTTAATAAGGTTATATATAAATAATATTGCAACTCATGTTGATAATGTCGTTTTGACACGAGAGATAGTAAACACTCAAAAAGAAATTATTATGACCTTGGGTGAACTTGTTGAAACAAGATCAAAAGAAACTGCAAATCACGTTGTTAGAGTTGCTGAAATTTGTTATTTACTGGCTGAAAAATATGGAATTAACGAAGAAGACAGAGAATTATTGAGGATGGCTGTACCAATGCATGATGCTGGCAAAATTGGGGTCCCAGAAGTAATTTTGAACAAACCAGGACCATTAACTAAAAACGAATTTCTACTAGTCCAAACACATTCACAGACAGGATTTGACATTTTAAATAAATCAGAAAAGAAAATAATGGAAACTGCTGCACTTATCGCAATACAGCATCACGAAAAATGGGATGGAACCGGGTATCCTGAAAATTTGTCTGGAAAACAAATTCATATTTTCGGAAGGATTGCTGCTGTTGCAGATGTTTTTGACGCGTTAAGCCATAAACGGTGTTATAAAGAAAAATGGGAGACAGACAGAATTATAGATTTATTTAAATCGGAATCAGGTAAGCATTTTGACCCTGAACTTGTTGAAATTTTACTCTCATCAATTGATGAGCTCCAGGAGATTAATAGAAAGTTACCTGATTAAATGTGTTATTAATACAATAAGCTTTAAAATAAACTAAAAACAGAGGATTTTATTATGAAAATAGGAATATTAAAAGAGATTAAACCACAAGAGAATAGGGTTTGTATGACCCCTTCTGGGGTTGAAACCATGAAACAAAATAGTCATATGGTTTATGTTGAAAAAAATGCAGGTCAAGGATCAGGGTTTAGTGATGAGATATATATTTCAGTAGGTGCTGAAATACTTGATACTGCCGCTGATGTTTATAAAATATCTGATATGGTCATGCATGTTAAAGAACCTCAACCCTCTGAATATGATATGATCAAAAAAGATCAGATAGTTTTTACATACCTGCATCTTGCAGCTGACAAAGATCTAACTGAATCACTTATGAAAACTGGTTCAATTGGCATAGCTTATGAAACAGTTGAAACCGATACTGGCTTTTTGCCGCTTCTTGCTCCTATGAGCGAGGTTGCCGGAAGACTTGCAACACAAGAAGGCGCAAAATATCTTGAAAGGACATTTGGTGGAAGAGGAATTTTACTTGGTGGGGTCCCTGGAACACCCTCGGCAAAAGTAGTTGTTATTGGCGGCGGAGTTGTTGGTTTCCATGCTGCTGTTATTGCATGCGGAATGGGTGCAGATGTTACAATCCTTGATATGGATCTTATACGCCTTCGTTATCTTTCAGAAATCATGCCCGCAAATTGTAAGCCACTTATGTCTTCTCCAACTCTTTTAAAAAAATTGGTAAAAGATGCTGACCTTGTTATCGGTGCAGTTCTTATAGCTGGTGCAAAAGCCCCTAAGCTTATTTCAAAAAACATGCTATCGACAATGAAAAAAGGTGCTGTAATTGTTGATGTTGCAATTGACCAGGGTGGCTGTTTTGAAACTTCCAAACCGACAACCCATGGTGATCCTATTTATGAAGTGGATGGAATTGTACACTATTGTGTAGCAAATATGCCAGGTGCAGTTCCTCTAACATCCACAATAGCATTAACAAATGCAACTTTGCCATATGCGGTTGAACTTGCTAACAAAGGATGGAAAAAAGCCTGTAAAACAAATGTTGAGCTCCAAAAAGGTATTAATTATTATGGTGAAAAATTAACTTATAAACCTGTTGCTGATGCATTTGGATTTGAATACACTCCTGTTTCTAATATTCTTTGATTTTAAATGAAAAAGTATTTTCTCAAAAGAAAATAGTGTGTAGAGGCTATCAATCTCCACACACTATTTTTTTAGAGTAATACAAGATGAAAAAAATAACGATATAAATTATATCATAGTATAGCCATCCACATAAAATGGGGCGGGCTTATATTTTAAAGCTGATAATCCTTTTGTTTCCAATGAATAGAGTGCAAGTTGAAATGTATGGTAATCAATTTCAATGTCATCCCAGCCTAAATATTTTAAACGTTTATTGACTTGTGCATATGTCATTGTAGGATTAATTAAAAGAGCATTGGCAAGAGAACGTACAAAACCAGGAATAAGCTTTGTTTCTACACCTCTTTCAATTAATTTACAAATAAATTTTTTATCAACCGAAGTCATTTTTAAGTATTTATCTCTCTCAATTCGTAGTGATACGATTTATGTAATGTTTAGATTATGGTTCTTAAAATATATATTATCAATTAACTATTTGGTCAAGTTTGATCATAGGCATTAATTTGGTATAAGAAAAAAATCAAGTTTGGTTTCACCTTTATTAATAGGATATAAAGAAACAATACTCAATAACATTACTTTGATTTACATTGATTTAGTGCCATTTTTTATGATTTGCTCATTTAATTACGCCAAGACCTTTAACCATAGGGATTTTATTAAATAATTATCTAAATTAATTTATAAC
>JAGLHT010000015.1 GCA_023143455.1 Desulfobacterales bacterium | reverse complement strand
CGCTCATGTTTGTCAATAAGAGAACAAATTTTTATTGAGCTTGGATTGAAGGAATCAAAATAATCAATCAAGGCAGATATTGTATTTCCTGTGTCAACAATATCTTCAATAAGCAATACGTCTTTGTTTTCAATATCAATAGTAATATTTTTTGTTAGTATAACATTTTCCGTGGTGGATGTCCCCTTATAACTATCCGCTGTGATAAAATCTATTTCATGGTCAATTGAGATTTTTCTTGAAAGATCAGCAAGAAATATAAAAGAGCCCTTTAAAATACCAATAAGCACAAGGCTTTTATTTCTATAATCTTTAGAAATTTTAAAGCCAGTTTCGCTAATTCTTTTTTTGATTTCATTTTCTGAAATTATTGGAATAAGTTCAGTCATACAATACTTATAACCCGGTTTGTACTAATTTTTCAATAAGATTCTTTTGTTCAGCATTAAGTTTTTTTGGCATATTGATATAAATAATCACAAAAAGGTCTCCCACTTTACTACCTTTCATATATGGAATGCCTAGTCCTGCAAGCCTCATCTTTGCTTTGTGCCTTGTGCCAGCAGGGATATTTAGGCTGATGGTTTTACCAAGAGGAGTTATTACATCTACTTTTGTTCCAAGTATGCTTTCGGTAAGTTTTATCTCTTTTTTTGTAAATATATCATTACCGTCTATCTCATAACCAATGGGCTGTATGGGGTTTGATGTAATGTAAAGGTCACCGTTTGCGCCACCATGAGGGCTTGGTTGACCTTTATCAGCAAGCCTGATTTTTTTTCCTTTTATCATGCCTTTAGGGATTTTAACTGAAATGGTTTTAACAGAACCGCCTTGGCTAATATTTAAATTTTTGCTTACCCCGGTCATGATTTCATCTAAAGTTAGCGGGATTAAATGTTCAAGGTCCTGTCCTTTCGGTGGAGCAGTATTACGTTGGCGACCACCTCCGCCAAAACCATTGCCAAATATGTTTCCAAATCCACCTGCAGTACCACCTCCGCCAAAACCAAATTCTCTTAAAATATCTCCCATGTTGGAGTTCCTGAAAATATCTTCCTGGGAATATCGTTGCTGAAAATTTTCAGATCCAAAAGTATCAAATTGGTTGCGTTTTTTAGGATCACTTAATACTGCGTAGGCTTCACTTATTTCTTTAAACTTTGTTTCAAGTGTTTTGTCGCCCTTTGTTTTATCTGGATGATACTTTAAAGCAAGCTTCCTGTATGCTTTTTTTATTTCTGGGTCCGATGCTTTTTTGTCAACACCAAGTGTTTTATAGTAATCGGCTGCCATTATTTATAAGTTCCTTTATATATTATAATAAATATTTATTAAAGTTTTCAATACCTAAATAATAATAAGTGATTGAATAGTGTCAAGATGCCCTTTTCCGCTTGTATGCTGAAATTGCAACCATAATGACAGATATTGCAGCAGGGGTCATTCCATCAATTCGTGAAGCCTGTCCTATTGACAAAGGCCTGATTTTTCCAAGTTTTTCAACAAGTTCATTGGAAAGCCCTGGCACAATCTTATAATCTATCTTTTCTGGTATGTTTATTTTTTCCATATCTTTATATTTCTTAATCTCACTGACCTGCCTTGCAATATAGCCTTCATACTTGACTTCTATTTGCACCTGTTTTTTAACTCTTTTGCCTACAGGCTCAACAGAAGGATTCAATTTTTCCACATCTGAATATGACATTTCAAATCTTTTTAACAAATGATCAAGATGGATTCCGGTTGTAATGGGGCTGGTTTTTTTAGCTTCAAGGTAATCATTTATTGTTTTGGAAGGTTTTATAACTATGTTTCTGATTCTTGAGATCTCTTTATCTATATTGCTTTTTAATTCGTTAACAGACTTTAAAGTGTTTTTATCCACAAGCCCAAGCCCATATCCAATTTCTGTAAGTCTTAAGTCTGCATTGTCTTCTCTTAATACCAGTCTGTACTCAGCTCTTGAGGTAAACATTCTGTACGGTTCACTTGTACCCTTTGTAACAAGGTCATCAATCATCACTCCCATATAGCTTTGAGATCTATCTAAGATAAAGGGAGGACGCTTCTGAACTTTGCATGCAGCATTAATGCCTGCCCATAATCCTTGAGCCGCTGCTTCTTCATATCCCGAGGTTCCATTTACCTGGCCTGCAAGAAAGAGGCCTTTAAGGTGTTTTGATTCCAGAGTCAGGGTAAGTTCCTGGGGATTGATGTAATCGTACTCTATGGCATACCCAGGCCTCATGATTTCAGCCTGCTCTAGTCCTTTTACAGAGCGTACAAATTCTGTCTGGATTTCTAGGGGAAGGCTGTTGCCCAGACCGCTTGCATATATTTCTTTTGTATCAAGCCCTTCATGTTGAAGTATAATCCTGTGACTCTCTCTTTCAGGAAATTTTACAATTTTATCCTCAAAAGAAGGGCAATACCTTGCAGATTTTCCTTTAATTTGTCCTCCGTAAAGAGCTGAATATTTAAGGTTTTTTCTTATCAAATCATGGGTTTGCTGATTTGTCCTGCCCATATAACTTGGGACAAGAGGCAACATATGTTTTTTAGTGGAAAAAGAGAATGGCTCGGGGTCTGGGTTTGACTCTTGAGCATCGAACTTAGAAAGATCCACACTGTCAAGGTGAAGTCGTGGTGGAGTGCCTGTTTTCATTCGGCCGGCAGTGAAACCTGCTTTGGCAAGTGAGTTTGCAAGCCCAACAGACGAAAACTCACCAGCTCTGCCAGCCATGATTTGACTTGAGCCAATGTGAATGACTCCTTTTAGAAAAGTTCCTGTGGCAAGCACAATAGTTTTTGCAGAATAATCAAAACCTGTATTATCATAAATGCCTTTGATTTCATTGTTTTCAATAATAAAGTCTTCCACCATTGCCTGCTTAATATCTAGATTGTCTGCTTTTTCAAGAACAGCCTTCATATTTTGATGGTATTTTGATTTGTCATTCTGGGTTCTTGTGGAATGGACTGCAGGACCTTTTTTTGTATTTAATGTACGGTATTGGATAGCTGAAGAATCTGATATTTTTGCCATATATCCGCCAAGGGCATCTATTTCCTTTACCAGTTGACCTTTTGCCATTCCCCCGATTGAAGGGCTGCATGGCATGCTTGCAATTTTATCAAGATCAATTGTCATCAAACAAGTTGTGCATCCCATGCCCGCTGCTGCTAATGCTGCTTCACATCCTGCATGACCTGCTCCAACTACTATAACATCATATTTTTTTCTATATAAATTCATAACCTTTTATTATATATACTTGTATGGGGCAAGGTCAAGAACTGGAGTTAAGAAAATGGGCAACAATAGAAAATATAATGATTATAATACTTATTTAAAAGATCTTTATGGTCAAAGAGTACAAAAAATAACAATAGATGCAGGGCTTACATGTCCTAACAGAGATGGATCTTTATCAAAAACCGGTTGTATATATTGCAATAATAGAGGCTCTGGTTCCGGAGCTTTTTTAGAAGGGCGATCCATTGAAGAGCAGATAGACCAAGGAAGACGGGCAATGATAAGGAAATATCATGCAAAACTATTTCTTGCCTATTTTCAATCATATACAAACACTTATACATCATGTGAAAATATGAAGAACATGTTTGACAAGGCACTTTCCTATGACGATATGGTAGGCATGGCAATTGGAACACGCCCGGACTGTATTGATAAAGAAAAAATTGATTTGATCGAGTCCTACACAGAAAAATATCTTGTATGGCTTGAATATGGACTTCAATCTGCCCATGATAAAACTCTGGACTTAATAAATCGAGGGCATGATTTTGATTCATTTAAAAAAGCTGTAAAATTAACACAAAACAAAAAAATTAATATTTGTGCTCACATAATCCTGGGGCTTCCAGGAGAAGATCGGGAGATGATGCTTGAAACAGCACGGAAAATTTCAGTGCTTGGTATAGATGGTGTAAAGATTCATCTTTTATATGTTGTCAAAGAGACAAGTCTTGAAAAAATGTATACAACGGGCAAGTACAAGTGCATGGAGCAAAAAGAATATGTTGAAACTATATGCAAATTTATTGAATTGCTTCCAAAGAATGTAATAATCCAACGCATAACAGGTGATCCAAACCCTGATGAACTTGTTGCTCCTCAATGGTCAATACGGAGAAATGAAACCTTTCAAATGATACAAAGGGAATTTGAAGAAAAAGATATTTATCAGGGGAAGAAGTTTAAATTGTCTTAGACTGCCTCCTTAAATTTATTCAAAGTCATAACTATATCCGGAACTATCAGTTGAGTGGACGTAGCTTTGAACGACTTCATTGTGAAGCAAGCCATCAATTGTTTAATCTGCTTATATTTAGACAACTTAATTAACAATTGTTTTTTTAGGGTGGTGGAGATTGGATTGGTCCTGTCAC
Organism: Desulfobacterales bacterium; assembly: GCA_023143455.1. Classification (GTDB taxonomy): domain Bacteria; phylum Desulfobacterota; class Desulfobacteria; order Desulfobacterales; family Desulfobacteraceae; genus JAIOSM01. The sequence goes on along the minus strand of JAGLHT010000015.1, from coordinate 47,650 downwards.
CATGATAGGAGAAGCTTCAATTTTTTCGGCAGCCATTAAATGAACAACTCGTTCAAAAGAACTTAAAACCATCATTTGCTCCCAATCCTCAATTTTAGAAAACCGATTTGTAAATGTCTCTTGTAATAATGGCGGAAGGTTTTTAATAATCGCTTCACCAGTCTTTGTAAGAGTGATATTAGTGGATCGTTTATCATCTTCCCTTTTTTGTTTGATAATATAACCTTTTGTTTCTAACCTTTTGGTGATGTCAGTTACTGTAGCCTGGCTTAAACTTGTAACTTTTGATAAAGGTGTAATCGAAATCTGTTTATACTTTGAGATCTCTTGAAGTATAATCAATTGAGGACCTGTCAGCCCAAATTTTTTATTTAATGTTCTTGAGTGTATATCAATCGCTTGGATGATTTTTCTCAAAGATATTAATAAATCTCTACAGCGTTGCTCATTCAATAAATTTCTCATGATTTTTTTATATCCCTTAGTAATAATCAATATTATTAAACTATTTCGACATCTTAAACAACATTTAGTTTTTGGTAAAAACAAGGTATTCAAAACAATATAATCTTTACAGGCCACCATAAACAACGAGTTCGAAGCATTAGAACCGTGCTTGGAATTATCCCAAACACGATAACCCCTTGATTACACAGCAATTTTTTTATATATATTTAATCTCCTTTAATTTTACTTGACAAAATACATAGTATTCGATACATTATATTCAAACTAAAAAATATTACTATCCTTTAATTTCAATTATTATAATGGAGAAAAAAATGGAAAACCAAAAACTAAAAATATCCTTTCCCAAAGTAGATTCAGCTAACCAGGGTTCCGGGGAATATTTCTTTATAGAAAAGAATGGTAAAAAAGAGAAAGTTACTTTTCATGAGTATGATAAAATATACTCCATCCCAGGACTTTATGAAGGGCTTTTTTATGACAAACTAAAATGCAACTCCCCTGCGGTTGTTGGAGGTCTTATTAATAAATATTATCAAAAAAACAACCTTGATACTTCTGACTTGAATATCCTTGATATAGGAGCAGGAAACGGTATCATGGGTGAAGAGTTGAAAAATATTGGTGTAAACTCAATTACCGGGCTTGATATCATAGAAGAAGCTGAATCATCAGCTATGCGTGACAGGCCAGATGTATATACAGAATATTATACAGCAGATTTGTTAGATCTCTCAGATCCTCATGAAGTTGCACTTACCAATGCAAAATTTAACGGCATGACAATTGTTGCAGCATTAGGGTTTGATGACATTCCAGCACAAGCATTTGCAGCAGGATATAATTACGTTTCCTCACCTGGATTATTTGCATTTAATATAAAGGAAGATTTTATTGCAAAAAAGGATCACACAGGATTTAGCAAACTTATTAACGATATGGTTGATGAAGATATCCTTGATATAAAAGAAAAACATCGTTATCAACACAGGCTTTGCCAGGATGGCACACCTCTGTATTATTATGCTATTGTAGCTGAAAAAAAAGATGACATTCCTGATAAAATGCTTGAACAATTTGCTTAGCATACAAATTAAATCAACTTAATACTTTATTATAAATTCACAAGGTCTGTAATAAGATAGATCTTATGAATAGTTTTGTCACAAATTTATAGATAAAAGGAGTTATGAAAACGTGCAACCTTTAGATATAGAAACATTTAAACCAAGACTCAAAACTTTAGGCAAAGAACAGGCATGGGCTATTCATTCAGCAGCTTTAGAAATACTTGCTAAAACTGGCTTTAAAATGGAGCATCCAAAGGTCTTGGAAATGCTTCAAGGAGCCGGCTGTACGGTTGAAAACGAAAACTGGGTTACAATGCCTGCTTATGTTGCAGAAGAAGCAATCAAATCAGCACCCAAACAATATGCGCTTTATGATCAGCAAGGCAACAAAACAATGCCTCTTACCAATGATAATTTTTTTTATGGAACAGGGTCAGATACAATCTTTACCCATGATCTTGAAACCCGAAAAAGACGTAGAACTGTTATAAAAGATACTGGTAATTTTGCTCGCATTGTAGATGCTTTACCAAATATGGATTTTTCAATGTCCATGGGCAATCCAACTGATGTTCCCATTGAAAATATTTATGTCCATGCATTTGCTGAAATGATTAGAAACAGTAATAAACCAATCTCGTTTATTGCTGACAGCGGCAAAGATATGAAAAAAATATATGATATGGCATGCCTTGTTGCAGGAGGCGAGGATGAATTTCAGAAAAAGCCTTTTATCTTAAATTACTCTGAAGTTATCAGTCCTTTAAAATTCCCTGAGAATGTCATGGAAAAACTAGTGTTTTGTGCTGAGAAAAAAATTCCCATCTGCCTTCCTTCCGGATGTAATGCAGGCGGTGGTGGTCCTATAACACTTGCCGGAGCAATGGCACTTGGGATAGCAGAAAATCTCGCAGGCTTAGTGATTCATCAGCTTGCAGGCAAGGGCTCACCTTTCTTATTTGCACCAAATGTAAGTGTGCTTGACATGAAACATACTGTAGTCTCCTATGGATGTACTGAGTGGAGCCTTACCCAGGCAGCTCTTGCAGATATGCGTGATGAGATTTATCAAATTCCAATCTGGTCTTTTGCCGGAGCAACTGATTCTAAGGTCATTGATGCCCAGGCAGGTGCTGAAGGCATGCTTTCAATTATTACTTCAATGCTTTCAAGGTGTAATATAATCCATGATGTGGGATATATAGAATTTGGGAATGCATCCTCCCTTGAAATGCTCGTTATGGCAGATGAACTTGTAGGAATGAGCCGATTTTTTACAGAAGGTATCCCCGTAAACAAAGAAACTCTGGCATTAGATATAATCGAAAGAGTTGCCAAAGGACCTGAGGGGTCAATGTTTTTATCTGATCCTCACACGTTTGAACATTTTAAAACAGCTCACTTCCTTCCTGAACTTATGGATCGAGCACGATATGAGTCATGGGAAAAAAAAGGAAAAAAAGATTTAGCTATGCGTTGCAATGAAAAAGCACGTAGGCTTCTTAAAGAACATAAAGTTATACCAAAATCAAAAGAAGTTGAAACCGGAATTGATAAAATCTTAAATACTAAATAAAGAGGAAGATAGAATATGTTCGATTATCAACAACTTATTGACTCATTAATAAAAGGTGAGAAAGAAATTGTAAATAATCTTGTAAAACAAGCTGTAGATGAAGGCTTATCAGCAAAAGATGTGCTTGATAACGGCTTGATTGCAGGTATGAATGTTGTAGGTGATAAAATGGAAGCCGGAGATATGTTTATCCCGGAAGTTCTAATGGCTGCGCAAATCATGGGTGAAGGCGTTAATTTTCTTAAACCTCTTCTTAGAGATGACCAGTCTGCTGCAAAAGGCAAAGTCATTATTGGAACTGTAAAAGGAGATCTCCACGACATAGGAAAAAATCTGGTTGCCATGATGTGTGAAGGTTCAGGTCTTGAAGTAATAAACCTTGGGGTTGATATTGCCCCTGAGCAATTTGCAGATGCTGCAAAAGAAAATAACGCAGACATTGTCTGCCTTTCAGCACTTCTTACAACAACAATGCCTCAAATGAAAAAAACTATTGAAGCCATTAAAGACAATGGTTTAAATAATAGAGTAAAAGTTTTAATAGGAGGAGCGCCTGTAACTCAAGCCTTTGCCGATGAAATTGGAGCTGATGCTTTTGCCGCTGATGCAGGCTCTGCTGCCAAAAAGGCCAATCAATTATTATCTGTATCTGCATAATAAATAACACAAACAGAATAAGTAACTTCTCAATAAATGAGGGGAAGGGGTGCACGGGTCATATTGTCCCAGATTAATACGCCTAAAACAGAGTTTAAATCTCCTTTGGAAGTATTTAAACTTGCCTATGAACATGAACAGTTTGTTACAAAACTTATCAACGATTTAATGGATGTTGCTATTGCTGAAAATGATCATGCTACAAAAAGCTTTCTTAACTGGTTTGTTGATGAGCAGGTTGAGGAAGAGGCTTCCATGGAAATCATTGTCAACAAATTAAAACTAATTGGAGACGAAGGTAATGGTCTTTTGTTGATGGATAAGGAATTATCTTTAAGGACTTTTACGCCACCTGTCAAATAACAGGGATATCAATTAACTGGTCCTGCAACATATTTTGCAAAGCCCTTTGAATAAAAGGGCTTTAACTTTTCATTTTTTTCTTTTATTACAATCATACACTCGACATTATCAAGACTGTTTACAAGAGCAACACCTTTTTGCCTGTCCATGACCATTAAACCTGTAGCAAGTCCGTCTGCAAGCATACAGTTTTCTGCAATTACTGATGCACTTACAATATTATTATCAACAGGCCACCCGGTTTTTGGATTTATTATGTGGGAATAGGTTTTCTGGTTAAGTTCAAAAAAATTTCTATAGGTTCCACTGGTTGCAAGGGCTTTGTCAGATATTTTTAATATTTTATATGGTTTGTCGCTGTATCCTTTTTTTGGCATACTGATTCCAACTTTCCATTTTTTCAGTTGAGATTTTTGTCCTGCTGCATAGACTTCACCTCCTATCTCCACAAAAAAATTTTTGAAACCTGAACTCTTTAGCAAGGTTGCAATAGCATCAACACCATATCCCTTTGCAATAGAACCTAAGTCAAGATTTAAACCCGAAATTTTCTTTTTTAGAAAATTTTCTTTTATAACAATATTACCAAACCCTGTTTTTTTCAAAAGAGTTTCAATCTTTTTAGGATCAGGGATTTTAGAAGCAAGTTCTTCTGATTTATTAAAATTCCATAGCCTATAAAGCGGTCTTACAGTACCGTCCCATGCTCCATCAGTGATTTCATATAGTTTTTGAGCACTTGTTATTACTTTAAAAAAATCATTTGAAATATGAATAGCCTCATCTTTATTTGCTCTATTGAATTTTGAAATCTCGCTTGGTTTTGAATAAAGAGACATCTGTTGATTTATCATCTTTAATTGCACATCAATTGTTTGTTTTAAATCAAGAGGTATAATTTTTTTATGAGTGTACACTTCAACGGTATAATAGGTTCCCATTGTTTGTCCGTAAATCGAGTATTTATTTATATTGATACCTGTTGAATGAGCCGGAGAAATGCACATTAAAGCAATAATTGAGAAAACAGCCCAAACCAAAAACAGCTTAATCTTCAAAGCGTTGTCTCTTTTGTTTGCTTTTTATTGTCCTGGTCTTTCAGAAAAACTGTAAACTCAAGTTCATAAATATAGAAAAGAACCATTGTGATTGCGAAAATTAATGGGCCATAAAGAAGTCCTGCAAGCCCGAATAAATTCAATCCACCAAGGATTGAAAAAAATATAACAATAGTACTCATGTTTGCAGAGCCACTCATAAAAAGTGGGCGCACAAAGTTGTCAATCATCCCAACAATAACAACAGACCATATAATCATAAAAACACCTGATTTTATATTTCCTGCAATAAAAAGATAAATCGCAGCAGGAATCCAAACAAGAGCAGTCCCAACCACTGGGATAAGAGAGGCAAATCCCATTACAGTCCCCCAGAAAAATCCTGGCAGACCACAGACAGCAAAAGCAATTCCACCCGCTACTCCCTGACCTGCTGCTGTAACTAATGTTCCAAGGATTGCTGATTTTGATACAGCTTTTATTTTATCAATTAGAATTGTTTCATGATCTTTAGAAAGAGGTATAAGGTGGAAAATATAATCAAACAATTTTTTTTCATTTTGTATTACAAAAAAGAAAACAAAGATCATTAAACCAAAATTTATAAAAACAGCAGTTATATTGCCGACTATGGTTCCGCTTTTTTGGATTAAGAATTTTCCACTGTTAGTAGACAAGTTTGTAATTGTGGCCTTCATATCAATGTCATTTAAAAATCCTGTTTCAGGCAGATACTTTTCATACAATTGAGCAAATTTTTCGAGGTTTCCCACCATAACCCAATCAGTAATTGCATTAAAAGAGATGATGCCTTGCTTTATGACAAGAGAAAATAAAATCATAAAAGGAAGCACTATTACAACAATAAGAAGGATGCATAAAATACCGGAGGCAAGGTTTGTTCTACCTTTTACCTTTTTCAACACACGTTCATACAATGGCTTTGCAAGGATTGCGAGAATCAGACCAAAGATAATTGGATTAAGATATATGTTGATCATTTTGTAGCATAGAAAAATGCTTGCAAAGATAAGCACAAATAAAAAATAGTGAGAAATATTCAGTTTTTCTTTCACTTAAGGTCTCCTTTTAGTTTCATATATCTATTGCTATTCAGCCCTGTCAAGCCATTCTTTATATTTACACATGCCAGAAAGTGCTTTTACTGCTCTTTCCGGGGTTGGGAAAAACACACCTTTATATTTTTTGCTTTTCCTTCTGTACAGAGTTTTTGATTCATCGTCAACCAGAAGGCTTACTCCAATTATTGGTTTTTCATATTTTTCACTTAGGTTAATAATATGATCTATATATTGTTTTTCCATTTCACTTATCAAGGTGTGTATTGCTTCAATATCATTTTTTGAGTACGAAGTGTCAAGCTTAGAAAGTCCTTCCAACATTTTATGCCCAAGAATACCCTGTCCTTGAATTCCAAGATGAATTAATGCATCACATCCATCCCATTTAATCAATTCTTCTGATGTCTTAAGGCCGATCTCAGGGTCTCTTTCACCGACAATATCAACAGGGTTTGCATGACTCCAAAAGGGAGGCAGGATGCTATCAAGCTTAGTTTTTATTGAATTGGAAAGTTTTGGGACTAAAAGTCCATTTTCTACGCATAAATCTGTTGCCACCACCCCCCATCCTCCGCCAAGGGTCATAATTGCCACTCTGTTACCTTTTGGTAGTGGAAGTGATGAAAATACAGCCGAAAGATCAAGTAAATCCATTGGTTGATTTACTTCAATAACACCTGCCTGTTTTAATGCTGCTGAAAAGAGTTTAGAGTCAGATGCCATTGCACCTGTATGGCTTGACGCAGCTTTGCTTCCCTCTTCAGTACGCCCACCATTTAACACAATAACAGGCTTTTGTTTTGAGACCCTTGATGTGCTTTCAAAAAATCTCCTGCCCTGTTTTATACTTTCAATGTAAAGAACCACAGTTTTGGTTAATTCATCAACCTCAAAGGTTTCCATATAATCTTCAATAGTGACCATTGCTTCATTGCCAGACCCACTAAAAGCCCTTATTCCGATCTCCTGTTGTTCAGCAAAGGCAAGAAGCTGGGTGCCAAGGTTTCCAGACTGACAGACAAGGGCTGTAGACCCTGGTAAAGGCTCAACTTTTGATCCGGTACAGAATAAATTAATATGAGGGTTGGTTATCCCCATCGTGTTAGGTCCTAAAATAAGAATCCCGGCTTTTTGAGCTTCTGCAACAACCTTTTTTTCAAGGATTGCTCCTTCTTCACCGGTTTCTTTGAACCCTGATGTAATAAGAAGCAAGCCTTTAATATTTTTTTGCTTAAGCCCATCGATCAAATCAACAACTTTATTAGCCGGAATTGTAACAACAGCAAGGTCAACTTTTTCTTTAATATCCAATACTGATTTATACACTTCTTTTCCAAGTATTGTTCCACCCTTGGGATTTACAAGAAAAATATCTCCTTTATATCCACCACTCAAGGTGTTTATAGTAAGAAAGTGACCCCATTTGCCCAAAGTTGAAGACGCACCTATAAAAGCAATGGATTCAGGATAAAAACAGGATCTCAAAAGCTTTTTATCAATTTTAATTTTTGCATCTTTTAAATTAATTTCATTTTTTTGATCTTGTTTTGTAGTAATTATTAATGCATCTACTGCTATAAGTGTTCCATCTTTTTGAGCAATAAGAGGGTTAATATCAACCTCTTTTATGGCAGGGTATTTGTCAACAAGACGAGAAAGTCCGAAAAGCACTTTTTTTATATTTTCTAAATCAACTGCTTTTTCTCCTCGGAAATCACCTAAAAGTTTTTTTGAAATAAGGTCATCAATCATTGAGACAACATCAGATTCTTTAATGGGAGCAACTCTGAAAACAACATCATTCAGCGCTTCTGTGAATATCCCGCCAAGCCCGAACATGATAACTGCCCCAAATTGAGGGTCTCTGAACATGCCTGCAACAAATTCACGATTCCCTTTTACCATTGGCTGCACAAGAAATTTCTTAAAACCCTCAGTACAATTTGTTAATATTTGAGATACTGCTTCTCTGACAGCAGCAATATCATGTAATCCTACCTTGACTAGCTCTTTCTCACTTTTATGGGCAGAATCAGAAGCAAGGCCTTTTAATACTACGGGAAAACCAATTTCTATGGCTTTTTCACAAGCCTGTTCTATGGTGTTTGCTTCTTTTTCATTTACTACATTTATATCAAAAGCTTTCAGGATGGTTTTTGCATCATCTTCTAAAATCAGGTTAGAGTTGGATTCCAGGCTTTGCGCAATTAACTTAACAGCAATATTATCATCATTCATGGTTGAATTCCTTTAAAGATTGTTTTGCATATATTTTTTGAAATATGGTCAATATCAATGTCTCTTTCAAAGATTATATCTCCAAGACAGGCATGTTCTATTGCTCCAAGTATTATTTTTGTTAGGGTCTGGTGGTCTGTATCTTTTTTTATATCACCTGTAGCAACCCCTTGTTTAATAATAGTTGCCACAGTTTTGGCATATACTTTAATTAACTCATATGCCCTGCTTTTATAATAATCAGGATAACTTCTTACTTCAAGCAGTAGAATTTTTGCAAACACCTTGCTTTTCGTCCAGGATTCAAGGCTAGTGTTGATTATAACTTCAAGCTTTTCAATTGCGTTAGTCTTTCCTGAAATTGAAGCATCAATTTTCTTCTGGAAAAGTTGAAAATGATCTTCTAATAGTTTATAGAGCAAGTCTTTTTTGTCTTTAAAGTATTTATAAATAAGACCTTCTGTAACTCCTGCTTCTGATGCTATTTCTGAAGTGGTTATGGAATCAAAATCTTTTTTTTCCATAAGAGTTGAAAGCGCCTTCATAATTTTAATCCGACCAGGCGGGTTGGTACTTCTGGTTTTCATTAAAAAACCTCCTTGGTGATTTGTTTGGTAAGTAAACCTTACTCACTATTTTATTTTATGTCAAGGTATATGCAATCAGGAAAAAAACAGAGCCCTGTAAAAGGATTAAAGAATTAATGTTCAACTGGCCAGATTAAAAGCGATCTTGACCTCTTTTTCTCAATGGTTGATCGGCCTTGTGGTATACATCTTTGTGGTAATCCAGACTGTATATATTCTTTCATAAAAAGCAATTCTGAGCATCAGGTTTATTTGTCAAACTCGGTTTCACGCTTGGGGAGAAAAACGGATCGAAGCCAGCCAAATAAAGTATTGTCTTTGAGCTGTTCTTTTTCAAAAAAAGCATACTCTTTGCCGATTTTATCAAATTCTAAAAACCAATCTTTCCGGGAGGTGATCTGTTTTTTCGGGTCAAGTGTTTTGAGCACCCGGGCAGGATTCCCTGCGGCGATTACATTCGGAGGAATATCAGTGGTCACGACGGAACCGGCGCCGATGATGGAATTTTTGCCTATTCTCACTCCTTTACAGATGATGGCGCTGTCCCCCACCCACACGTTTTCTTCAAGCACAACACTGATTTCACCCGCTGTTGAAATGACCCGGTTATAAATTCCATGCCAGTCTGAATCTGAAATATACACATTGCTTGCCAGCATGCAGGAATCGGAAATGTGAATGTGGTTGGAGGCGCTGATGCGAACCCCAGGAGAGATCAGGACATGGTCGCCGATGACAATCCCTTTGACAGGTTTTCCTTGGGGCCACACTGTTATCCTGATTTTCTTATCTGAGGAGCCCAGGATACTGATATGATCCCCAATGTGTATAGGCTCGCCAAACAATACAATGTGCCAGGGCTTGACAATAAAATGATTTTTCCCAAAGGATGCCAATTGAGGGACCAGTTTATACCGGACATACAATTTAAAAATACCATACCAGGCTTTTTTAAGATAATACGGTTGATAATCTTTGATCAATTGACAAGCTCCTTTAATTATCTCGGATAGATAAATATCAATTTGAATTAATGCGCTACAATATCAAAGAGTTGTATATTTTTCAAGCAAAGCAGAGAATACATTGATACTTGAAATTCCATTGGACGTCTGTTGAGTCTTAATACCTAAAGTGTGGTAATAAAATTTTTAACCCCTTCAATGTATTGGGAAAGTCCTTCTTGAAAAATAGTGTTATGATTTGCATTGGGAATTTTTATATGTTTTTTATTCTCAGTTTTGCACGCGCTGATTAGATCTTCAGAATTTGAATATGGAATAATATGATCATATTCGCTGTGGATAACCAGAAGAGGTTTTGCAAAAGGTGTGATTTTTTCAATTTGATGAAATCCTCGATTTTCTTTGAAGCCACCAGGAACACCGCCGCTTAGAAGATTGAAAAGTGGGGCAGTATGAGCAAAACCACTTTCTATTATTAAGCCATCAAAACGATTTTCGTATTTTGAAGAAATTTCAAGAGCTGATGCACTGCCAAGGGACCTTCCCATTACAATAAGAGGGCCTGTTATTTCATCTTCTTTTAATTTGTTTTTAACAAAATCAAAAACTGTTGTACTGTCTTTGAGCATTGATGTAACCGTCGGCCTACCCTGGGACCGACCATATCCTCTATAGTCAATTATTAAAAAGTTGATGTTCATACTATTATATAATATCCCAATATCACCATAATCAGATACTATTTCTCCATTTCCATGAAAAAATAAGATTGTGGGGGCAAATTTATCCTTAAAAAACCACAGCCCATGAACAGCAATGCCATCAGAAACAGGAACCATTATATTAGTAGCTTCTGAAGCTTTGTTGGAGATCATTATTTCCTGACGAGGATGAAAAACAAAATTTAATATTTCTTCACGGTCCATGTCGGTGTAGTCAAAATCCATGATTCCTCCTTTCTTTTTTTTGTGTACCATCTAAATAGTGATATTTTTAAGAACCAAACTCAAGAGATTCTTAATTTGTCATTATAGTATAATAACCCTATTCCTTTAAAGATTTATTATTTGATTTTGTTTTTTTATCAGGTTAATATTTCTTTTGCTGCGGTTTTATTTTTATAGATAATAAAGGATTATGACAATGAATGGTATTCAAGTTGCAATTCAAAAGTATAAAAGAAATAATAAAACAGTGGAAAAAGCAGTTGAAAAAGCTGACGCCTTTGAGCATCTTCCCAAAAACGCAAAAGTTATAATTAAACCCAATATTGTTGTGTGGCTCAATGGACCTTTTCCCAAATGGGGAGTGATTACCACCTCAAAAATTATGGAAGAGACAGTGATTTTGCTTAAAGACCATGGTGTCAATGATATTTCCATTGCTGAAGGAAGCCTTCAAATAAACCTTAAGGAAAAACATATAGGGCAAAAATCCTTTGAAGGTCTGGGATATCTGAAATTGAAACAAAGGTATGGTGTTAAGCTTCTTGATGTGTGGGAAAGACCCTTTGAAAAGGTGGAAGTTGCAGATGGATTGAATCTAAAAGTGAATACTGATCTTATGGCATCGGATTTTTTGGTCAATATTCCGGTTTTAAAGACCCATGCCCAGGTTAAGGTAAGCCTTGGGATTAAAAATCTTAAAGGGTTTTTAAATGTCACCTCGCGGAAAAAGTGTCATAATGCTGATCTTGAGAAAGGATTGGAATATATGATCTCACGTCTTCCAAAACTTCTGCCACCCTCAGCCACAATTATAGACGGTATTTATACCATAGAACGTGGTCCGTCCTTTGATGGCAAGCCCAGAAAAAGCGATCTTGTTATTGCATCCTCAAATACTCTCGCAGCCGATATGGTTGGAGCTAAAGTACTTGGACATGATCCTTGTGATGTTCCTTACCTTGTGCAAACAGCGATAGACCAAGTATTATCAATCGATCTTTCTGGCGTTAAAGTCCTGGGAGAGAGGGTTGAAGATGTAGCAGATTTTCATAAATATACATTTCCTTATAATAAAGATAATACATTACCTGTTAATATGGAAAAAATGGGAATCAAGGGGCTTAAATTTCATAAATTTGATTCCACCTTGTGTACCTATTGTTCTCCCTTAATCGGTATGCTTCTGACAATAATAGCAATGTCTCATAAAGGCGAGCCTTACAATGATGTAGAGTTTTTAACAGGCAAGCGCCTGAAACCTTCTATGGACATGAAAAAGAGCATCCTTGTGGGGCAGTGCATGTGTGCTCTTAATAAAGACCATAAAGGCCTGCAAGAGATTGTTAAAATTAAGGGTTGTCCACCTGATCCCAAAGAAGCTGCCATGGCATTGAAAGGAATTGGAATTGATGTGGACCCTTCCTTTTTTAGCAATTTTGAAATGGCAGGAGCTTTTATGATGGATCGTTATAAAGACAAACCTGAGTTTGATGAGTCTTATTACATGATAGATTAATGGAGAGTATAAATGACAAAATTTATTAGCCAAAGAAATATCCGGTTCATGATTAAAGAAGTATTCGATGTAAAGTCTCTTACTAATCATGACTACTATAGCAAGCATAATGAAAAAATGTTTGATATGGTTATTGATGAAGCTTTGAAACTTGCTGTTAAATTGATGTATCCTGTTCTTGAAGAAATGGATAGAAAGTATCCTGTCCTTGAGAATGGTGAAGTTAAAGTCCATAAATCTGTAAAAAAAATTATGAAAGAGTTTGGCAAAGGTGGATGGATTGCATCCGCCTTCTCTGAAGAGCATGGCGGAGAGCAACTTCCAATTATTATTAGAGGTGTAGCGAGTTTTATTTTTGTTGCATCTAATTATTCTGCCTGGGCATTTACTGAACTTTCAGCTGGTGCTGCTGAATTGATTACTTCCTTTGGCAGCCAGGAATTGATTGATACATACGTGCCCAAAATGCTTGATGGTAAATGGCAGGGCACAATGGCTTTGACAGAACCCCAGGCAGGGAGCTCTCTTTCTGATATCACCACAATAGCTGTCCCGGATAAAAACAGCAGATTTAAAATCAAGGGAGTAAAAATTTTTATATCGGCAGGAGATCATGATGGTGTTGAAAATATCATCCATCTGATGCTTGCAAAAATTGAAAATGCACCGCCTGGAGCAAAAGGAATTTCTTTATTTGTTGTTCCCAAAAAACGGATTGATGATCAGGGCAAGCTCATATTAAATGATATAACAACAACTTCGGTTTACCATAAACTGGGTTATAGAGGCACACCCGCAGTAGAAATATCAATGGGTGAAAAAGATGATTGTTATGGCTGGCTAGTGGGCGAAGAGAACAGAGGACTTATCCAGATGTTCCAGATGATGAATGAGGCCAGAATTGGTGTGGGCTTGGCTTCTTGTGGTATTGCATCGGCAGCCTATTTAGCAGCCCTTGAATATACTGAAAACAGACCCCAGGGAAGACCTGTTACACTTAAAGATCCGTTGACCAAGCAGATTCCGATTATTGAACATGCTGATGTAAAAAGAATGCTTCTTTTCCAAAAATCGATTGTTGAAGGATCTTTATCTCTTATTCTTCAGTGTTGTATGTATGCTGATCTTAAAAAGGTTTCTGCGGGAGACGAAAAGGAAAAATATGCACTTTTACTGGACCTTTTAACTCCTGTTGCAAAAGCCTTTCCATCAGAATATGGAATTTCTTCCACCAGTGCTGCCATACAATGTTTTGGCGGGTATGGATATTGTGAAGATTTTCCAGTGGAACAATATTTCAGGGATGTCAGGATTCAAGCCATTCATGAAGGCACAACAGGTATTCAGGGAATGGATCTTCTGGGAAGAAAAATTTTATTAAAGGATGGAAAGGCAGGTTTGCTTTTTATAGAAGAGGTTAAAAAGAGTATTAGAGTTGCCAGGGAAATCGGGGAGCTTGAGTTTTTTGCCGATCAATTGGAAAATGCAATGAAACAACTTGAAAAAGTGGTTGATTTTCTCTTTAATGTTTTTGGAGAAAAAGGAGTTGATACCTATCTTTCAGATGCAAGCCTTTTTCTTGAATTTTACAGCTTGATCGTTATTTCATGGCAATGGTTGATTCAGGGAACTACAGCTAAAAAAGCTTTGTCTGAAAATTGTTCGAAAAAAGATACGAATTTCTATAATGGCAAACTCTTTACAATAAATTATTTTTTCAGATATGAACTTGTAAAAACTTATAGATTAGCAACAAGACTCATGGATGGAGACGACCTTACCATAAATATGAAGACAGAATATTTTAAAGATTAAAAAGGATTGTGAAATGGAAACAATTGTATTCAAGCAAACAAAAAGTATTGGATATCTTACTTTAAACAGACCAAATCAATATAATGCCTTTGATGAAGCAATGAGCCTAGGTTTTGCAAGCCGAATTGTTACCAAAGACAAAATGCTTGAAACCGCAACAGAACTTGCTAAGATTATGGCAAGTAAAAATCCTCTAGGACTTAGGAAATATTGCCAGAGCTTATAATTATGGCAATCTCCTTATTAATATTTTTAACTTTTTCTGCAAATTCAAGACCATTCATTTTAGGCATTTGAAAGTCAGTAACCACAACATCATAGTGTTTACTATGAACGGTTACCTTTCGTCTTTGTTTATTCGCTGTTCAAAATCTCCCTGACTTTCTTTAGCATATCCGCTAACCGATACGGTTTTGCGATAAACCCGGCTGCGCCTGATTCAATAGTTTTTTCTATCTTTCCGTTTTCTGAATAACCGCTTGCAATAATAACTTTTAGATCAGGATAAATCTTAAGAAGCTCTATGAGGCACTTATGTCCTCCCATGCCGGGCATTCCAACGTCAAGAATTACCAGATCAGGATAAGGGTTTGATTTTTTAAATATTTCAATTGCATCTTCACCATTTTCGGCAGTGATTGTGGTATAACCAAAACGTTCCATCATACTTTTTGCTATGTCCAGGACGGCTTCCTCATCATCTACCAAAAGAATAGTTTCACTCCCGCCCTGTAACTCTTTCTCATTTTCCTCGCTTGCTTGCACTTCGATATCTGCCTTAAGCACAGGAAAATAGATCCTGAAGATAGTGCCTTCATCCGGCTTACTGTAGCTTGTAATATATCCGCCATGACTTTCCACAATACCATAGACCATGGCCAGCCCAAGACCGGTCCCTTTTCCTACATCCTTGGTTGTGAAAAAGGGCTCATAGATATGCTCCATGGTTTCTTTGTCCATACCGGAACCAGTATCTGCAATACTCATCATGACATATTCTCCAGGCATTGCAGCCGGGTGAGTTTTGAAATATTCTTCATCCAAAACCACATTTTTTGTTTCGAAAATCAGCCTGCCGCCGTCAGGCATGGCATCCCTGGAGTTTACTCCAAGGTTCATAAATATTTGCTCCATCTGGGTCGGATCAGCATTAATATTCTTAAGATTATCTTCCAGCAAGAGTTCGATATCAATCATCCTGGGGATGGTCCTTTTTAATATTGTGTATGTTCGTTTAATCTCATTGTTGAGGTTTAAAGGCCTTAGTTTGCTTTCCACATTCCGGCTAAATGTTAAAAGTTGCCTGGTCAGTTCACTGCCCCTTTGGGCTGACTTTTCAATTTGTTCTAAATGTAAAAAATCGGGATCTTCCTTTGATTTATCAAGAAGGAGAAGCTGGGTATAGCCCATTATTGCCTGAAGCAGGTTATTAAAGTCATGGGAAATTCCTCCTGCCAGAGTGCCGACGGCCTCCATTTTGCAGGCCTGGAGGAGCTGGGCTTCAAAAAGTTTGGTTTTGGAGATGTCGGTTAAAGCTATAATTTGTCCTTTAGCAGGGTCTGCCGGGTCTAAATTACATGCCTGGATTCTGCAATCAAAAGTTGTACCGTCCTTTCGAACCAATCGTGTTTCTACATGACCGATTCCTGTTTTTATAATGCCTGCATAAACTTGCCGACCAACTCGATCATACTCCTTATCATCAAGGTAGAGAATCCTTACGCTTTGCCCGATCCGGGAATTTTGTTCGTAACCGGTCATGCGGTACAGCGTCTCATTTGCCCAATCCAGCTTGCGGTTGACGACCAGACTAATCCCCACCGGCGAAGCTTTGAGAATTGCCTTCATTCTTTCCTTGCTTTCTATCAGAGCCTTCTCGGCCCGTCTGCGTGTGGCAATGCTGATTATCAGAAAAAAGATGATAATCGTAAGTATGGTTATGCTTGCAAAAACCAACCAGATCAAAACTTTATACTCGGAATAAAAAGAGTAAGGCTTGTTGATAACAATACTATCTGCCGGCAGCTCGGATTGTTTGATACCAAATTTCTGCATTTGTATGTAATCAAACATATAGTTGTTTGCAGGTTTTCTTGACACAGGAATATCAGATATCTTTTGCCCGTCTAAAATGCGTAGTGCAATTTTTACTCCCATTTCGCCTTGAGCATTTGAATTTGTAATTAAACCCCCGGTAATTCCGTGGTCCAGATAAAAATCCCAAGCGCTGTAAACCGGAACAGGAGAGATTTCAGAAATCATTTTGCCGCCGATTTCCGGAGTGTAATACCTGCCTTCCTGGTCCTTGAAAAACGACATCAAAAAAACTACGCTATTTAGCGGCAAGGCCCTTACTTTTGCCAGAACATCTTCCATATAGGCATCTTCTTTGATATAATTAAATTTTATAGAATCAGGCACTTGTAGTGCTGCTTCTTGAATTTTTTCTTTGCATTTCTGTGAGCTTACGGTATTGTCGGAAATCACCACAATTTGTTTAACATCAGGGTGTATCCCAAGTATTAGATCAATATTTCCCTTTATGTCGTACATTTCTACAGAACCGGTGATCCATCCAAGCTTTGAAAGTTCAGTTTCAAAAGATTTATCAAGAGCATTAAGACCGCAAAACACCACAGGCTTATTTGGAAACAACTTGTCATGATACTTGAGTACAAAACTAAATGCATTGTCGTCGGATGTTAAAATGAGGTCATAATCTCTTTGACTAAATTTGTGTTTATACAATTCATAGAGGTTCCGGTAGTGATTTTTGTCGGATATTCTCTTAGTGTCCATATATTCAATATCTATATGAATATTCTGCTCCGATTTTTTAAATTCAGATTTTACTCCCTCCATAATCCCATCCGACCATGCAAATCCTGGGTGGTAAGAATTTAGGACAAGAACCTTTTTTATCCGGATATCATTTGCATATAAAGAAATTGACCACGCTGTCAGCAGACAGACCGCCAGAACTGTGATTCCAAGGCATCTTAAAGCATTATTCGAACGTAACAGCATTATATACCTCCATATAAGTTGGATCAGTTTGTTTTCTCCGATCCTCTTTTTTTTATACCATTTTCTATTGTATAAGTATATCCCAAAAAGATGAAAATAACTATTTGATTAGCAGCAACAAATATGCCAGTTCAGGCGGATATGATCAGACGAAAAACAGGACATACCTGTTTTAACAATAAGATATGGTCTGATATTAAATTTTGATGAGATATTATGGTTGACACTTAATCTTAAATGACCTGCCTTTTTTGTAAGCATGGGTTAGATTGTATAAAGCATTACAATTCAGAGCCATAAACAAAAGGGAGGCAGGTCATGAATAAAACTGATTATTGTAGCTGCTGTAATAGTCATAATGCTTGTTATAAGGAAAATTATTTTTAATTTTAATGGGATAAACATTAAAAACCTCGTAAAATTAAGTTTAATTCATATGCTAAGGATCGAGAACATAATAAAAGTGAATATTAATTATATTACTTAGTTTACTGCAAATTCAAGGGTTTTAATCATTTGTATTTTATTTATTTAGATTGCAAATAAAATCATATGTTGCTTTTACCCCTTTTTCGTCAACAATTCTTATGGTTTCAGACCCAATTACAGCTATATCAGCTTTGCCTTTTAAGTAATTCATATCCTTTTTATCTTTTACACCAAAGCCTACAGCTAAAGGTAGGTCTGTGGCTTTGCGGCATCGTTTGAGGTAGGTATCAAGTTCATGTGAAAATTGAGTTTCTTTGCCTGTGACCCCTTTTCTTGCAACACAATAAATAAAACCTTTAGCATTGTCGGAAAGGTACCTCATACGTTCATCACTTGTTTCAGGAGAGAATATAAATATGGGACAGAGTTTGTTTTTCTCCATTGCTCGTATATATTCTTTTCCTTCTTCCGGTGGAATGTCTGGAACGATTGCACCTTTAATATCCATAGCAGCCATTTGATCGGAAAATTTCTCCATGCCGAATTTATGTAAGATATTAGCATAACTCATGAATAGAAATGGAATATCAAACCTTTTTGAAGCTTTGTTTGCAAATTCAAAGCATTTTTTAACAGTAGAGCCTTTTTCAAGGGATTTTTGATTTGCTTTTAAAATCACAGGACCATCAGCCATTGGTTCGGAAAACGGGATCTGCAATTCCATTAAATCAACGCCCGCTTCGACCATCTGCTCCACAATATTCATTGAATCCTCAAAGGATGGATATCCCATAACAATATGAGTCATTAACAGGATATCTTTTTGGTCAAGTTTTTTATTAATATATGATTTAAGCATTTTTTTTATACTCCAAAGCTTTTTCTATAATGAATTGTTTCCATTTGGGATCATCAAAAGCATCTGCAACTGTAAATATATCTTTATCACCCCTGCCTGACTGGTTGATTATTATTATGTCATCTTTTGAAAGGTTTCCAGCCTCTTTAAATGCAAAAGCAAAAGCATGGGCAGATTCAAGAGCTGGAATTATTCCTTCTTTTTGCATGGTAAATCTTAAAGCTTTTACAACGTCATCATCTGTTGCACTTTCAAACCGTGCCTCTTTCATATCATGCATTTTTGAAAGGATCGGAGAAACACCAACATAATCAAGCCCTGCTGATATTGAATGGGTTTCTTTCATTTGTCCGTCACTATCCTGGAGAAAATATGTTTTATACCCCTGGGCAATTCCACAACTCGCATCTTTTGAAGAAAGTCTTGATGCATGCTTGCCTGAGTTAAGCCCTTTCCCTCCAGCTTCAACACCTACAAGCTCTACAGGGTCATTTAGGAAACCTGAAAAAAGTCCCATGGCATTGGAACCTCCGCCAACACAAGCATATACCCTTGCAGGTAATTTTCCTTCAATTTCAAGAATTTGATTTCTTGCTTCTTGTCCAATAATTGATTGAAAAAAAGTTACCATTTCTGGAAAAGGATGCGGACCGCAGGCAGTTCCTAATACATAGTGGGTTGTGTCCATGTTTTCAACCCAATCCCGAAATGCTTCATTAATGGCGTCTTTTAAGATTCTTGTCCCATCTTTTACAGAGATGACTTCAGCTCCTAGCTGTTCCATCCAGAAAACATTGGGTCGTTGCCTTAAAACATCTACTTCGCCCATATATATGGTACAATCAAAGCCGAATTTTGCTGCCATTGTTGCCGTTGCAACTCCGTGCTGACCAGCGCCGGTTTCAGCGATCACTCTTTTTTTCCCCATCTTTTTAACAAGCAAACCTTGTCCCATTACGTTATTGGCTTTGTGTGCTCCTGTGTGGTTAAGGTCTTCTCTTTTTATATAAATTTTTGCACCATTAAAATGGTCGGTCAGGTTTTCAGCAAATGTCAAAGGGGTTGGTCTACAGGAGTATGATGACATTAGGCTTTTATACTCTTTCCAAAAACAAGGGTCATTTTTAATACTATTGAATATAGCTTCTAATTCGTCAAATGTTGTAGTTAGAATTTCCGGTAAAAATGCACCGCCATATTGTCCATAATATCCACGATCTTTCATTTTAAAAAATTCTCCTGATTTAGTCTTAATTTAATGTCTCAAGTTTTTTGTTATCATTTACCATTTCCGGAAATTGTCTGGGAAAATGCATATTCATCTGTTTTGCATAAAAGCCTTGAATATACAGCTTTTTTAGCCCCGGGAAAATTTAATGTTCTTTTTACTTCAAGGACGGCATCATCTTTTTCAAGATGTAGCAGTTCCGCATTTTTTTGGCTTAATGTTACAATTTTAAAGGTTTGTCTGCCATTTTCAGGCTTTAAATAATAATTGTCCGATATAACCTGGGCAAGGGATTTGCCAGCAAGATCAATCTTGTCAATACCAGCGAATAGCAGAGGATGAAAAAAAATGTCTTCAATTAACACAGGTTTGGTTTCAGCCTTAGTCAGCCGTGATAGAAAAAATGCTCTTGAGTTGAAAAATGGATTTTCGTTATCCTCTTTAACATCAATCGATGATATAGCCGTAAGAATTGTGGTTTCAATAGATATATCCTTTGCCCCAAAGGCAAGAGAGGTTCCAGCAAGTGAAAACAAATCAATCTTCACAGTGTTTTTTTTAACAAAGGTTCCGGAGCCTCTTTTTCTTATTACCAGATCTTTTTTTACAAGTAGGTCCAAAGCCTGTCTTACAGTGGGGCGACCGATTTTGTATCGATTTTTCAATTCAATCTCAGATGGAATAGCTTTGCCTGGGGGATATTTACCCGATCTTATTTTAGCTGTAATAATCTCAGCAAGCTGATGATATAATGGAATTGGGGATTGAAAATTAAGCATTTGTACACCTATTACTATTAATACACTGATATTGTCATAATTAATTATATGATAAGTTAGGATAAATATGTCAAGTTGTCAAGACATTTAATAGGTAATTTGGTTTTTACAAAATTGCAGTTGCATAGTTGATTATATTCTGATAATAATTATTTTTAATACTTAACAATTGCCAGAAGGCGATTTTTTAAAAGTAGTTTATTAAATAAAATATAAAGCCACGAAGGTTAATGTCCTAGTTGAAGGGATGTATTAATTTTCGTGGCTTTTTTATTTTTAAAGGAGAAAAAATGAAGAATAAGCCACTATATCTCTTAGCCTTGATATTGATTCTGTTTTTTGCAACTGACCTTTTTGCCAATGATTTAAGAACAGTGATTGATGCAGCAGGGAGAAAAGTAGAGATTCCCAAAAAGATTGAACGTGTTATATGCTCAGGTCCTGGATGCTTGAGGCTTCTTGTGTACCTTCAATCTCAAGATAAAATTGTTGCAGTAGACAGTATGGAGAAAAGGAAGAGTATGTTTGATGCAAGACCTTATGCGCTTGCCAATCCTCAGTTTAAAGAATACCCTCTTTTTGGAGAATTCAGAGGACATGATAACCCTGAATTGATCATGGGTATAGATCCGCTGCCCCAGGTTATTTTTAAAACATACTCATCCATGGGATATGACCCTGTTAAGCTCGAACAAAAAACAGGAATTCCTGTTGTTGTGTTAAATTATGGAGATATGTTTAAATACAGAAAAGATTTTTTCAATGCTATGAAAATTATGGCTGAGGTGATGGACAAGGAGGAAAGAGCAGAAGAGCTTATTGCTTTTTTCAATGCTCATATCAAAGAATTAGAGCAGCGAACATCAGATGTTCCTGAATCAGAAAAAAAATCCTGCTTTGTAGGAGGAATTGCCTTTAAAGGACCCCATGGTTTTCAGTCAACTCAGCCTCTTTATCCGCCTTTTCTTTTTATTAATGCAAAGAATGTAGCTGCGCTTGAGAAAACAGGAAGGGGTTTGAGCAGCTCTATTATTTCAAAAGAAAGCCTTGTTAAATGGGATCCTGAAATATTATTTCTGGATATTTCAACTCTTCAAATGGGAAATAATGCAGGAGGCTTGCATGAACTTAAAACAGATCCAGTGTACCAAACTCTATCCGCAGTAAAAAAAGGCAATGTTTTTGGTGTTCTTCCATATAATTGGTATTCAAGAAATTTTGGGTCAATCCTTGCCGATGCGTGGTATACAGGAAAATTATTATACCCTGATAAATTTGCAGACATTGTGCCAGAAAAAAAAGCTGATGAAATTTACACATTTCTTGTGGGCAAACCTGTTTTCCCTTTGATGAACAAGGCATTTCAAGGTATGGCGTTTAAGAAAGTCCCTTTAAATTAAAGCTTTTGGAGTTAATATGCATTTTGATGATGGAGTTTTACCTGCTGAGTATTATAAATATATTGGGAAAAAGATTATATTCATTACAATTGCATTGATATGCCTTGTATTGTTGTTTGTGATAGGCATTTCAGTTGGAGCTGTACAGATTCCTTTTATTGACGTTGTAAAAAGCCTGGCAGGTATGACAGTTTCTAAGAGATTTGATATTATTATTTTTAATATTAGGCTGCCCCAGGTGCTTACAGCAATTGTTGCAGGTGCAGGGCTTGCAGTTTCAGGAGCTGTAATGCAGTCTGTTTTACGCAATCCTTTAGGCTCTCCTTTTACACTTGGTATCTCCCATGCTGCAGCATTTGGAGCTGCTTTTTCTGTCATGATATTAGGCTCTGGAACAATGGCAAGCTCGATCAGTGATGCAGTTGCTATTTCAAATCCATATCTAACTACTTTCTCAGCTTTTATATTTTCAATGATAGCAGCGTTAATAATCCTTGCAGTTTCAAAATTAAGGCAAGGAAGCCCGGAAGTTATGATTCTTACCGGCGTGGCATTAGGTTCTTTGTTTACAGCAGGCACAATGCTCCTCCAATTTTTTGCAGATGATGTGCAGCTTGCTGCCATGGTATTCTGGACATTTGGAGATGTTGCCCGTACAGGATGGAGCGAAATTTTCTTTCTTTCTTTTGTGACACTTTTTTCCATGGGTTTCTTTTTTATGAATGCCTGGAATTATAATGCTGCTGATGCCGGGGACGAGACTGCAAAAGGAGTCGGAGTAAAAATTGAAAGAACAAGGCTTTTGGGCATGATAATAGCTTCATTTGTCACATCTGTTATTATTTCATTTGTGGGAATTATCGGTTTTGTGGGGCTTGTGGCTCCACATATGGTCAGAAGAATAATAGGGGATGATCATAGGTTTCTTTTGCCGGGAACTATTATATCAGGAAGCTTGCTTCTTCTTGCTTCCGATATTGTAGCAAGACTTATTTTAAGCCCCCATATTCTTCCTGTTTCAGTTTTGACATCATTTCTTGGGGCACCGGTTTTTATATATTTAATCATTAGAGGAAAAAGACGATGATACTAAACATTAATGATTTAACATTTAAGTATAACAGCCATAATGTTTTAAATAATATCAATTTCAGTGTGGAAAAGGGAGAAATATTAGCAATCCTTGGACCAAACGGTGTTGGCAAAACCACCCTCTTAAAGTGCATTAATTCAATATTAAAAAGAGATAAGGGAGATGTTTATATCAATGATAAAGATACTCTCAATATGAATGTTACCGAAATTGCAAAACAGATGAGTTATGTCGCCCAAAATAATGATACTGCAAAGCTAACAGCTTTTGATGCCATACTTTTAGGAAGACGTCCTCATATTAAGTGGAGAGTTTCAAAGGATGACATTAAAAAGGTTGATGCTGTGATAAAAAGGCTTAATCTTGAGCACCTTTCATTAAAATATATTGATCAGATGAGTGGAGGGGAACTGCAAAAAGTTTCAATTGCAAGAGCCTTTGTTCAGGAGACTGATTTGTTTTTATTAGATGAGCCTACAAGTAACCTTGATTTAAAAAATCAGGCAGAGATACTTGGGCTTGTAAAAAGAGTTGTAAAGGAACACAATGTTTCAGCAGTAATGACTATGCATGACCTTAATACAGCTTTAAGGTATTCGGACAAATATCTGTTTTTACAGAATGGTTCAATTTATGGGGCAGGTGATATAAAGGAGATCTCATGTTTAATGGTGGAATCAGTTTATGGGATACCTGTGGAAATACTTCAGCATAATGGGTATCCTGTTATTATTCCCGGAGAATTAACAAATGCTGCATAACAGAATTAAAAAAAGGATAGCTAAGAATGACATGTAACATAGACAAAGATCTTATTGATAAAACCATTAATTTTCATGGACATACTTGTCCGGGACTTGCAATCGGGATACGTGTATCTGAGCTTGCAATACAAAAATTTAATATGGGCGACACCAGATTACCAAATGCCAAACCTTTGGTTTGTGTTGTTGAAACAGATATGTGCGGAGTTGATGCCATACAGTTCTTAACAGATTGTACTTTTGGTAAGGGCAATTTGATTCACAAAGATTTTGGTAAGGCTGGGTTTACATTTTTTGACAGAGAAGAAAATATTGGGTTTAGAGCTGTTTATATTAAGCCGGCAGGGAACCGGGATGATAGAAACGCCTATATAGAAGAGATAATGAACGCTGACCTTGATACACTTTTCAAAATTGAGGATATAACAGCCCCTCCAGTAAAACCTGCACGAATTTTACAAAGTATTGAGTGTGAAAATTGTAAAGAAATGACTATGGAATCAAGAATCAGAAGGTTTGACGATAAATATCTATGCATTCCATGTTTTATGGAAAATGAACAGAAAATATAAGAACAGATAAACATAAACAATCCATATTTCAATATATAAGGGCGATTATGGATTGTGTAAAATCAGATTGAACGATTTATACAGGTTCTAAATCCCGCTGCGCTCAAGGGGAAAAACTCGCTTTGCTCAAACAGTTTCCCCTTTTAACCGCTCCACTGCATTAAGAACCTGTACATAATCGCAATCGATGATTTTCCACAATCCACAACCGCCCTCCTCAGCAATACCCAGATGTTCAGTCATGTCTCGTTTCCAAATAGCACAATGGAATGATTTAATATTTTTGGGAGGAACTCTACCTTTGTAATTTTTAAAAAAATAATTCTGAAGCCAACCCCACTTAAAAATATAAAACTCATCTTCACCAAGACCAGAACCAATCGCTACAAACACACAAATGATATTTTTATCTAAATCAGTATTTAGACCTATTATTTTTTGTCCTTCATTGGTTAGCTCCACATTTAGAAATTTACGAACATCAAACTGCCAAGAAGTTTTATTTATTGCCTTTACTTGAATATGTCCGGTAATATTGTTTGCATATGCAAGAATATCAATTTCGGGGACATTCCCAGAAAATGGAGTGGCTAATATTCCTCTCCTCCCAAGTTCAGCGGTAACAAGATGTTCGCCTATTTGCCCTGTCAATTTCGTGCTGAGACCAGTTGCCATTTTTTTACCTTTAGCTTCAAACAATTATTATATGTTTTGATGTAATCTTCCCAAATTTCAATATAATTAATAATTTATCATGTCTAATAATCACTCTTTAATAAATCAGTATCAAATACAATAATGGATGTAAACAGGATTTTGGTTACATTAAATATGTCACTAATCAATTTATTGATTGCTTAGTTGGTTGGTACAGTCGCCAGTGAAGGTGTGTCTGCCTTGCATGACCGGATTGCCTGGGATTTTTGTAAAAGTTCCAAAGACCTGGAATGCTAAAATCACGGATTGTTTGAGGACACACTTGCCCGCAGTTTCCGTGATTTAATGGAAGGTCTTTTGCGTGTGACCTTCAGGTTGAACTTTAAAAAATCCTTCAGGCAATAGGGCATGTAAGGCGGATATACCGTAACGGGTGCTTGCCGATGCTTTTGTGCAAATGTGTAAAATTATTATTTTAACTGGGAGTTGACTTTTGTTGTAAAACTTGTAAACTGTTTTTAATTTTGTTTCGCTGGGGGTGCCTTAAAAAGCTGAGAGGAGATTGTAATCTCCAACCCATAGAACCTGATACGGTTAGTACCGGCGTAGGGAAGTGACTGCTTTAAAAAAGCCTTTCGTTGTTTTTTTTGACAATCTAAATTCCCTAATATTATTTTGGTTTTAACTCTATCAAATACATTTTGATGTTTGAGGATATCTATGAATTTATATCTGAATGGTGAGAGGGTTGAAACAACAAAGACTACCCTTGAACAACTCATCAATGAAAAAGGTTATGATCCTTTAGGGCTTGTGGTTGAAGTGAACTTAAAGATTATCAAAAAAGAAAATTGGGGGGAAACGAACCTTAATGATGATGATAAGATTGAATTTGTGACTTTTGTAGGAGGTGGATAGATGAGTGATATTTTAACAATTGGTGGCAAAGAATTTACCAATAGGCTTTTTACAGGAACCGGGAAGTTTGCATCAAAATCAATAATTCCTGAAATGCTTGAAAAAAGTGGTTCTGAAATGATTACTGTTGCTTTGCGGCGAGTGGATAATAATGATAAAGATGACAATATTCTAAATTATATCCCAAAAACTGTCACTCTTTTGCCAAACACATCGGGTGCAAGAACAAGAGATGAAGCTGTAAGGATTGCCAGGCTTGCAAGAGAAGGTGGATGTGGTGATTTTATTAAAATAGAAGTTATAAAAGACATGAAATATCTCATGCCTGATAATTATGAAACACTTAAAACCACAGAAGTACTTGCAAAAGAAGGGTTTATAGTATTGCCGTATATGATGCCGGATATTACATTTTCAAGACAACTTCAAGATGCTGGTGCTGCAGCTGTTATGCCTTTGGGTTCTCCGATCGGATCAAACCGGGGGCTTGAAATGATTGAGATGATTGAAATGATAATAAGAGAATCATCAATTCCAGTTATTGTTGACGCCGGTATTGGCAGACCATCTCAGGCAGCCTGCGCAATGGAGATAGGTGCTGATGCTGTTTTGGTCAATACAGCAATTGCAACAAGCAGTAATCCTCCTGATGTGGCTCTTGCTTTTTCAATGGCTGTAATAGCAGGTCGCAAGGCTTTTCTTGCTAAAATGGAAGATAAAAAAACTTTTGCCGAGGCTTCATCACCCCTAACAGGTTTTCTGGGAGAGAGTTGATGTCATTTCTTGAAAAAATAACTGAATTTGAGTTCTTTGATTTTAAAGAATATTTTGATTCAGTATCATCACAGGATGTTGAAAATTCTCTGAATAAAAACAACCTTGATAAGTTTGATTTGTTAAGCTTATTATCAAATACTGCCACACCATATATTGAACAAATGGCTCAACAGGCAAACAAGCTTACTATTCAATATTTTGGTAGAGTTATCTCTTTATATGCACCTTTATATATTTCTGATTATTGCAATAATTCCTGCACATATTGTGGCTTTAACAGGCAAAATCAATTTAAAAGAAAAAAACTTTCCATTGCTGAAATAGAATCTGAAGCAAAAGTTCTTTCAAATAGCGGAATTAAGCATGTCTTGCTGCTTACAGGTGAAGACTTAGTTAAAACACCGATTTCTTATTTGGTTGAATCAATACAAGTTTTAACAAAATATTTTTCTTCAATTGCCCTGGAAATTTTTCCCATGGATACAAATGACTATAAAACTTTAATAAATGCAGGAGCAGATTCGCTTACTGTTTATCAGGAAGTCTATAATAAAAGTATTTACAAAGATGTCCATCCACAAGGCATGAAAAGAGATTATAAATACAGGCTGCTCACACCTGAGAGAGGAGCTATTGCAGGCTTTCGAGCAATAAATATTGGCCCTCTTTATGGTTTGGGTAATGTACAATCTGAGGCTTTTTTTGCAGGGCTTCATGCGAAATATCTTGAACAAAAACATCCTGATGTTGAAGTTTCTGTTTCTGTTCCAAGAATGACAAAAGCTGAAGGAGGGATATCTCCAAAAAATTTGCTATCTGATAAAACTCTTGTGCAATTTATGCTTGCATGGCGACTATATATGCCAAGGCTTGGGATTAATATATCTACAAGGGAACCTGCATGGCTAAGGGACAAACTCATTCATCTTGGAGCAACAAAATTTTCCGCGGGCTCTAAAACTGATGTTGGCGGATATTCAAAAGTAAATAAAGGAAATATTCCTCAATTTGAGCTTTCTGATACAAGAAATGTTGATGAAATTGCACAGATGATTAAAGAAAAAGGTTATCAAGCGGTTTTTAAAGATTGGGATGCTGCATGAATAAAAAAGAAACATTAGTTGGCATTGCTGGAATTGGCGGGATTGGGTCAAATGTGGGCAAAATACTTATTCGCTCAGGAGTTATGAATTTAAAAATTGTTGATTTTGATCATGTTGAACCTTCTAATTTGAACAGGCAATTTTATTTTGCAGATCAGATCGGCAATCCAAAGGTTGATATGCTTGAATATAACTTAAAAAAAATAAATTCAAACATTCAAATTGTAAAAGAGATGGTAAGGATTTCAAAAGAAAACATAAACTCTATTTTTTCAGAATGTGAAATTATCGTGGAGGGCTTTGATTTAAAAGAAAATAAAATAATGCTCATGGAGGAACTTGGTGATAAAAAGAGCTTGATTGTTTCAGCATCAGGAGTTGCGGGCGAAAATATGAAGAATATCCGGGTGCAGAAATTTGGTGAAAATTGTTATGTAACAGGAGATTTTTGTTCGGGTGTCAATTCTTTTGATATTTTTCCGCCCAAAGTTTTTTGTATTGCTTCCATAATGGCAGGCATTGTTTTAAAGCATATAAATTTAGAATCCTAATAAGGGGCTTAACAGGTGATAAAATGAATGAAAATAGAATTATCGATGCTAATATTAATCGATCTGCTGAGGGATTAAGAGTCCTTGAAGATATTGCACGATTTACGTTTAATAGTACTCAAATATCATCAGATTTAAGAAAATTGCGTCATGGCATCAGGTTCACTTTTAAAGGAAAAGAAGACAAGTTATTGCTATCTCGTGATGCTGCTTTCGATGTTGGAAAAGAGATATCGCAAATGTCTAAAACAGATGCGAGAGTCAATTTAAAAGATACTTGCCTTTCAAATTTTAAAAGAGTTGAGGAAGCCTTTAGGTCTATTGAAGAGCAACTTAAAACAAAAGGGGAATATGAAACAGGCAAATTGGTTGAGCAAAACCGTTTTGTTCTTTATTCCCTTGAGAAAACCATGTTTTCTCTTTTTAAAAAAAAGCTTCCCCAAGGAATATATGGCATACTTGGTGAAAAATTTTCCCTTGGGAAAACTAATATTGAAGTAGCAAAAGAAATGGTGAATGCTGGAATTGATATTCTTCAATACAGGGAAAAACTTAACTATAAGAGTATTAAACAAATTTATGACGAATGTCTTGAAATAAGAGAAATTACAAAACAAGCAGGTGTTAGTTTTATTGTAAATGATTATGCTGACATTGCTTTGATGGTAAACGCTGACGGAATTCATGCAGGGCAAGACGATCTTCCAGCAGCAGAACTAAAAAAAATTGCAGGGGATATGATGGTTGGTATTTCAACACATTCTCCTGAGCAGGCTCAAAAAGCTGTAAAAGATGGTGCAGATTATATTGGAGTAGGTCCTGTTTTTGCAACCAAGACAAAGGAAGATGTTTGTGATCCTGTGGGGTTTGAGTACCTTGATTATGTTGTGAAAAATATTGATATTCCATTTGTTGCCATTGGTGGAATTAAAAGAAGCAATCTATCCCAAGTAATTATGCATGGGGCAAAAACCATTTCTCTTGTAACTGAGATTATCAGCTCCAATAATATTTCAAAACAAATTAAAGAGATAAAAAAAATATACAAGGAGAACATAGTATGAGTGATTATTTAACTCAAAAACAGGCAGCATCAAAAGGCATAGTTACAAAACAAATGGAAGATGTTTTAAAATGTGAAAGTATATCCAAAGATGACCTTTTGGAAAGACTTGCTAATGGATCCGTTGCAATTCCTGCAAATAAAAACCATAAATCAATTGTCGGAGCAGGTGTTGGTAAGGGGCTTACAACCAAGGTTAATGTAAATCTTGGTGTATCTGCGGATAAATGCTCTTTTGAATCTGAGATGAAAAAGGCTGAGTTTGCTATTAAATATAAAGCTGATGCTGTTATGGATTTAAGCGTTTCCGGTGACACTCAGGGGTTTAGAACAAGACTTGTTGAAAAACTTCCTATCATGATTGGAACCGTGCCAATTTACGACACTCTTATCCGTACTCAAAAGCAGGTAAAAGATATAACTATTGATGATTGGTTTGAAACTGTTGAAATACATGCAAAGGATGGAATTGATTTTGTTACTATCCATGCAGGGCTCAACCAGAAATGTATTGAGAGTCTTAGAACAAACAAAAGGCAGACCGGGGTGGTTAGCAGAGGCGGATCCATACTTGCCGAGTGGATGATTAAGAACGAAAAGGAAAATCCATTTTATGAGCATTTTGACAGGCTTTTAGAGATATGCCGAAAATTTGATGTTTGTATTAGTCTAGGCGATGGTCTTCGACCTGGAGCTATAAAAGACTCAACTGATGGCCCTCAGATTCAAGAGTTGATTACTCTTGGAGAACTTACCAAAGTAGCCTGGGAAAGAGATGTGCAGGTTATGATTGAAGGACCGGGGCATGTTCCTTTAAATGAAATAGAAATGAATATGAAATTACAAAAAAAATTATGCCATAATGCGCCTTTTTATGTATTAGGACCTTTGGTTACAGATATTGCACCGGGTTATGATCATATCACTTCTGCAATTGGAGGAGCTCTTGCAGCAATGCATGGAGCAGATTTCCTATGTTATGTTACTCCGGCAGAGCATTTGCGACTTCCCGAGGCAGATGATGTAAAAGAAGGGATTATGGCTGCAAGGATTGCAGCTCATGCTGCTGATATTGCAATAGGCTTGCCCGGAGCTGTAGACATTGATCATAAAATGGGAACATACAGAAAAGAACTTGATTGGGAAGGTCAGTTTGCATGTGCCATTGATCCTGAAAAAGCACGAAAGTACAGAGAATCTTCCATGCCAAAGAAAACAGATGAAGACGTTTGTACTATGTGTGGGGATTTTTGTGCTGTAAAAAGGTCAAATAGTTTGTTTGATAATTGTGAAGAATAATCTGAATATAAAAATAGCGAGTAAAACATAGAATATTATGTTTTACCCGCCAGAATTACTATATACCAAGATATGCTTTTTTTATATCTTCATTTACAAGCAGGTTTGCACCAGTGTCAGTTATGGTAATAGCACCATTTTCCATAACATAACCACGATTAGCTGCTTTTAATGCGAGATTTGCATTCTGTTCAACAATAAAGATAGTTGTTCCGTGATCTTTGTTAATTTGTTTAATAATACTAAAAATTTGCTTTACAATTATAGGTGCGAGACCTAAAGAGGGTTCATCAAGAAGCAAGACAGTTGGCCTTGCCATAAGTGCTCTTGATATTGCAAGCATTTGCTGCTCACCACCGCTCAGGGTACCCCCAGTCTGACTTTTTCTTTCTGCAAGGATTGGAAATAAGCCATACACATAACCAAGATCTTTTGCTATTTCATCCTTGTCATTCCTTAAGAAAGCTCCCATATCAAGATTCTCTGCAACTGTAAGAAATGGAAAAATTCTTCTGCCTTCAGGCACCTGGCTCAAACCAAGAGCAACTATTTTATCAGGGCTAAGGTGTGTAATGTCTTCGCCTTTAAATTCAACAGAACCTCTCTTGGCAGGGATAATACCACAAGTTGTCATTAAAGTGGTTGATTTTCCTGCTCCGTTAGCACCAATAAGGGAAACTATTTCTCCTTCATTGATTTCAATATTAATGCCTTTAAGGGCATGAATATTACCATAGTATGTATGTATATCTTTTAATTTAAGCATCTTCAGCGTCATCTCCAAGATAGGCTTTTATTACAAGTGGGTTATTTTTAATCTCGTCAGCAGTGCCCTCAGCAATTTTTTTCCCATAATCCACAACATGGATATTATCAGACAGGCTCATAACAAGTTTCATGTCATGTTCAATTAACAAGATAGAGACATTTTCATTATCCCTTAACCATATTATGAGGTCATCTAATTCTTTTGTTTCCTGAGGATTCATTCCAGCAGCAGGTTCGTCCAACAATAATAAAAATGGATCTGTGGCAAGAGCCCTTGCAATTTCAAGTCTTCGCTGGGCCCCATAGGGTAGATTAATTGCCATTTCATTAACATATTGATCAAGTCCAATTTTTTCCAGAATCTTGTAACTGTCATCAACTGCTTTTTGTTCTTCACGTTGTTGACTTTTTGGTTGCAGCATTGCTCCAAGGATACCGGAATTAAGCCTGCAATGTCTTCCAATCATAACATTTTCAAGGACGGTCATTCCATGGAAAAGGCGAATGTTCTGAAAAGTTCTTGCCAGCCCTTTTTCAGTTACAATATTTGGTTTTAAACCATTTAAACTCTCAGTAGGTTGGCCCGGAGGTGTTATTTGAATATTTCCCTCAGTTGGTTCATAAATACTGGTAATACAATTAAAAAATGTGGTTTTACCTGCTCCATTCGGTCCGATAAGAGCTGCAATTTCACCTTGTTTAATAGAGATATCAATGCTATCCAGAGCAGTAAGGCCTCCAAATTTCATTGTGAGATTTTTTACATTTAATATAGGTTCCATATAATTTATTCTTTATTTTTTTCATATTTATAAGTTTTTCGTACTGCCTCAATAAGTCCTTCTGGCTTAAACACCATTACAATTACCTGTAGGGCACCAAAAACAAGCATTCTATATTCAGCAACAGCCCTTAAATATTCAGGCAGGAGTATTAACACGAGAGCACCAGCTATTACACCAATGGCAGATCCCATTCCACCTATAACAACAACACATAGAATTGTAATGGATTCCCAGATGGTAAAAGACATGGGATTAATATAAGAAGTTTTTGCAGCAAAAATAACCCCGGCAAGTCCTGCCCATGTAGCTCCCAGGGCAAAAGCCGTAAGTTTTGTTTTTGTTTTATCAATACCCATTGCTTGGCACGCAATCTCATCATCCCGCAATGCAATCCATGCTCTTCCTATCCGGGAATTCTCAAGTCTTTGGACAAAAAAGATAGTTACAAGGCATATAGTTATAATGATAAAGTAGATGTAGATAACAGATTGATGTTGGTTAAGTTCAATACCAAAACTGGATGGACCGGGAATATTTCCAATACCTCTTGGACCATTTGAAAAATCTACCCAGTTTTCAAGCACTATCCTTATAATTTCTCCAAATCCCAGTGTAACAATGGCTAGATAATCTCCTCTAAGACGCAAAACAGGGTAACCCAGAAGTGTTCCAAAAAGAGCCCCAAGAAGTGCGCTTAATGGAAGAACAACCCAGAAACTTACTCCATAATGCAGATTTAAAAGAGCATATGCATATGCACCAATGGCATAAAAGAAAACATAGCCAAGGTCAAGAAGCCCGGCTAAACCTACAACAATATTAAGACCCAGACCTAAAACAACATAAACCAGGGCTGAAATCATAATACTTGTATGATACATTGGTGTTACAAAAGGATATATTAAAGCTATAACACCGATGGTCGCTAAAAATGGCAGTCGAAATTTGTGATTCTGGAGCAGTCTGTGAACAACAGGAATTGAATCTTTTGTCTTTTTACCTTCGTTTTTTCTGCGTAAAAAATAATTCCATGCAAGAGAAGCAAAAAAAGCTCCAACTGCAACATAAAGAATATTCCACCATCTGAAAATTACTATATTTTTTATGGTATTTACTTTGACAACCATTAAAGGGAAAGTCAAAATTATTGTCCATATAGATAGAAAAAATGATTGTTTGATTTCGTTTTTTGTAATCATAATTATAATTAAACCTTCTTAGTCTCTTTTCTTCCAAGGATTCCTGATGGTCTGAAAATTAAAATCAAGACCAGAAATGTAAACGCACATACATCTTCATATTCGCTCCAGAAATAACCCGTGAAAAAACTTTCAGTCCAGCCAAGCACAAGGCTTCCTAAAACAGCACCCGGGATACTTCCAATTCCACCCAGAACAGCTGCGACAAAAGCTTTGATCCCTGCTAAAAAACCTATGAAAAAGTTGATCTGTCCCACATGGCTGGCAATTAAAACACCGCCTATGGCAGCAGTAGCAGAACCAACAATAAATGTAGTTGAGACAACTTTATTTACATTAATACCAACCAGAGCAGACATGATTTTATCTTGTGAGCTTGCTCTCATTGCTTTTCCCATTCTGGTAAATTTAATAAGCATTCCAAGGAGAGCTGTAACAATTACAGTTGTAACAATAATAATCATTTCCGGTGCAGTGATAATGTGTGCATAGGGTTCCCATATGGCAAGTTCAGGAATAAGCTCTGGAAAAGGTAAATATTCAGGTGTTTGCGCAAGCATTACATAGTTTTGCAGAAAAAGGCTCATTCCAATGGCAGAGATAAGCGCAGAAAGTCTTGGTGCGTTTCTAAGTGGTAAATAAGCAATTTTTTCTACTGTAAAACCATAGGCACAGGAATATGCAATTGCAAAAACAAATGCCAGAATTACAATAACTACCTGATTATATCCATAAAGACCCAGAACACTTGCTACGATAAGAGCAGTGTAAGAGCCAATCATATAGATTTCACCATGGGCAAAATTGATAAGTTCAATGATTCCATAAACCATAGTATAGCCAACAGCTATAAGGGCATATATACTGCCCCTTGTAAGACCCCCAAGAAAGAGCTCAAGAAAATAGACAGGGTCATTGATAATTTCTTTAGCAGCAAAAAACGCAAGTACACCCGCTATTGCTGTTCCTATAATAATGTTTAACCATCGCATGTTAATTAATTTTCAACTCCTGATTATAGAAATTGGTTATAAAAAGTTGTAGCTTAAAAAAAAACAGGAGCAGTAATAATTTTAATTACGCTCCTGTTTTCATGTTCAAGTTCAATCAGCTATTATTTAATTAATTTGCTTATAAGCACCATCAACAACTTTATATGCAGAAAATCCAACACCCTTTACGTCCCCTCTTTCATCAAAACTAATTTTTCCTAGAGGAGATTCAAAACTTTCAGATAAGAGAGCTTTTTTCATTTTGTCATAATCAAGAGATCCTGCTTTTTCAGCAGCATTTGCAAGCGCTTGAACACATGCGTATCCTGAAAAGAAAAATGTTCCTGGATCTTCGCCATATTTTTTCTGATGTTTTACAACAAGAGCCTTGTTAAGAGGATTACTTGAAGTATCGTCAGGACCAGTTGCATAAACACCATCGGAATATTTACCAGCAAGTGTTACAAAATTGTCACCAATTATACCGTCACCACCAAAGAAAGTAGTTTTAACTCTTTTTTTAACAAGAAGTTGAACAATTTTTGATGCATCTGAGTGATAGCCACCCCACATTGTAACATCAGCTCCTGATTTTTTGTACAATAGCAGTATAATCAACAGCACCAGTAGTTACACCTTCAAAAAGAACTACTTCAACCCCACCTTTTTTTTCAAAATTGGCTTTTGCAAGTTCCATTTGACCTCTACCATAATCACCTTTGTCATGGATAAGAGCTACTTTTTTTACTTTAAGTTGATCTATGGCAATTTGTGTCATAAGGTCAGCTTGAGCACCATCATAGGAAATTGTTCGGAAAAAGTTTGTATTTTCTCCAGAAAAAGTCAATCCATCATTGGTTGAAGCAGGAGAAACAACAAGAAGCTTTGCATCTTTATATATTTTGTTAGCAGCTATAGTAGCTCCAGAACAAACATGTCCAACAATCATTTGAGCACCGTCAGAAACAAGCTTCATTGCCATGTTAACAGCAACCTCAGGTTTACAAACATCATCACCAATTATAAGTTCAACGTTTTTGCCAAGAATTCCACCTTTTGCATTAAGGTCATCAATTGCAAGTTCATATCCTCTTACAGCAGAAATACCATAAGGTGCAAGGTCTCCGGAAACAACTCCACCAGCACCGATTTTAATTGTGCCTGTAGGTGTAGGTGCTTTTGTTTTGGCTACTTCAGCTTCTAACTCATTAATTTTTGCTTTTAATTCTACTATCTCCTGCTTTAGTTTTGAAATGGTTGCTGAGTCATCACCGGGTTTTTCGCCACAAGAAAAAACCAGCACAACTGACAATAAAAGCATTAGTAAAAAGACACTTTTTTTCATTTTTAATCCCCTTAATAAAAATTATTATTTATTACTTCATGTTTCCAAATAAAAATTAATCTTTCCCTAAAACAAATTGTATAGTCAAGTAAAAACTTTAAAAAATAAAAAATAAAAGAAATATTATTTTTTTTATGAATGATCTTTATTAAGTGTAAAGCCTTTATTGTCTGTACTTTTTATACTTTATATTATATTTGTCTGCTTTATAAGAAAACTTACGGACTGTTATTCCAATCTGTTTAGCAGAATTTTTTATATTGCCTTTTGTTTTCCCCAGGGAATCGATTAATATTTTTTTTTCAAATGCGGCAACTGAGTTTTCAAACAGCAGGCTTTCGCTACTGGTTTTATTTTCAACTTGCAGGCTTGGAGGCAGGTGAAAGTTGTGAACAGCTTCATCGTTACACAATATAACAGCACGTTCAATGCAGTTTTCTAGTTCTCTTACGTTTCCTGGCCAATGATAAATCATCATCATATCAATAGCAGGGGTGGAAAACCTTTTTATATTTTTTTTATGTTCGTTTGAGTATTTTTCAAGAAAGTGATCTGCAAGGAGGAGAATATCTGTTTTTCTCATTCTTAGACTTGGTATATAAATAGGAAATACGTTGAGTCTAAAATATAAATCATTTCTGAACAGTCCTTTTTGAACCATCTCTTCAAGATTACTG
Source organism: Desulfobacterales bacterium (assembly GCA_023143455.1). Lineage (GTDB taxonomy): Bacteria > Desulfobacterota > Desulfobacteria > Desulfobacterales > Desulfobacteraceae > JAIOSM01. Next base: position 11,023 of record JAGLHT010000015.1, on the reverse strand, counting down.
TTTGTGGCAGCGATTATTCTTATATCAGTTTTGATTTTTTTTAATCCACCCACCTGTTCAAATTCTTTTTCCTGGAGAAAGCGTAAAAGTTTAATTTGAACACTTAAATCCATATTGCCTATTTCATCAAGGAAAAGGGTGCCTTTGTCAGCCATTTCAAATTTACCCTTCTTACTGCTTGATGCGCCGGTAAAAGCACCCTTTGTATGGCCAAAGAGTTCACTCTCAATAAGATTTGTTGGAATTGCAGCACAATTTAATTTTATAAACGGGTTTTTATTTCTATGGCTGTTGTAATGTATGGAATTTGCAACAAGCTCCTTGCCAGTACCAGATTCCCCCCGGATAAGCACAGTTGCATTACTTTTTGAAACCTGGGATATCATCTGCATAACTTCCCGCATTTTATTGCTGTTACCAATGAGATTTGAAAATTTAAATTTTGTTTCAAGTTCAGTTTTCAATCGTAGGTTTTCCTGGTTTAACCTGGTTTTTGCTTGTCTGAAGCTGTCAAGGTTGACCAGATGATTTGCAATCATTGTTGCCACCACGGATAAGACTTTTATTTCGTTTTCCTGAAATACTTTGCCATCAAAATATTTGTCAGCGCTAATTGCACCAATAATCATCTCTTTTTTTTTGACCGGGATACAAATAAAAGAAAATTCTTTGTCATCGTTTTTATGCACACCAGTTGCAAAAAGAAAAAGTGGGTCCTGGCTGGTTTTTTTAATAATAGCTGGTTCTCCATTTTCAATAACAGTACCCAGGATGCCTTCCCCTGTTTGATACCTGGCTTTATTTATAACGTTTTCAGGTATGCCGTGGGCTACTTCAATCCTGATTTTTTCTTTATCAGGATCGACCAAAAAAATTACACTTCTTGTAAGGTTTAAATATTGGGAAAGCAGAGAAAGAACTTTGTATAAAGATTTTTTCAAATCCAAATGCTCATTTAACGCTTTACTGATTTCATAGAGCCATTCAATTTCTTTATTAGTTGTCATGGTGTTTTAAGCAGTGCAATCATTTTTTATTCAAGTTGTTGTTATAATATAAATATTTGATTTAAATTATATAGTATGCGACAATAAAATTTACAAGTAATCTTTGGTATATATCAACTTTTTTAATAATATTAATTGGTTTAGGTATTTTTGTATGGGCAAATCCAAAAAAATAAATGGTTCTTTTAATATAAAAGATGCTGATAAAAGATTGCAGGTTTTATTTGAAATTTCCAATGCAGTCAACAGTACAACAAATTTAGACGAGTTATATAAGGTCATCCACAAATCCCTTGATAAAATATTGAAAGTAGATAATCTTTATATTGCTAAATATGACAAAAAAAAAGATATCATGACTTTTCCTTATTGCATTGATAATAAAGATAAAAACCCCGGGCCTGTATTGAATTTTAGCAAAACCTCGTGTTTAACCCGAAAAGTAATAGAGGCAAAAAAGCCGATAATTTTCTATAAAAAGGATCTTGAAGAAGAAGAAATTCTTGGCACACCTCCGCAAATATGGCTTGGAGCTCCTTTAATAGTTAAAAACAAGGTGATGGGAGTAATTGCTATTCAGGATTATATTTCTGAAAATGCATATCATCAAGGAGATCTTGATATATTAAACTCTGTTTCTCAACACATTGCCATTGCTCTTGAAAGAAAAGAAAACGATGACACATTAAGAGAGCAGGGAGAGATTTTAGAAAAAATACTGGAATTATCACCAGTAGGTATTGCTCGAATTGAAAATCGTGTATTTAAATGGGTCAATAATGAGATTGTAAAAATATATGGTTATGAAAGTAAAAAAGATTTTGAAAATAAAAGTGTTGAAATGATTTATGCTTCCAAAGAAGATTATGATAGAGCAGGAGAAATAATAAGCAGAGAATTCAAAGAAAAAGGGAAAGTTGATTTTGAGTATAATCACATACGAAAAGATAAATCAATTTTCCCGGCACACATTATTCTCAACGGCGCTGACAGCAATGACCCCTTGGCATGGACCATAGCCTCGATTACAGATTTGACTGAACAAAAGGCTGCTGAACAAGAAAAGATTGAAAATGAAAAGCTCCAGGGCGTGCTTGAAATGGCCGGGGCTGTCTGCCATGAACTAAGCCAGCCTCTCCAGACTATCCTTGGGTATTCTGAACTTTTAGTTATGGATATTAATGATGAGAATGATGATATGATCAGTTTTGATAAAAGCCTTGATACAATTATTGATCAGGCCAATAGAATTGGTAAAATTACCAAAAAGCTTTCAGGAATTACCAAATATTCAACTATTGATTATGCAGGAAGTACAAAGATTTTTGATATTTGGGAGTCAGATAAAGATTCATAAATTTATAAAAATAAAAAATGCAGAAAAAGTGCTTGAAGTGCTGTTTGAAATTTCAACAGCAGTTCAGAACACTCAAAATCTTAATGCTCTGTATAAGGCAATACATAAGTCCCTTGGTAAGGTTCTTAATACAGATAATTTTTTTATTGCTAACCATAATAAACAAAAAGACTTAATTTCTTTGCCATACTATATAGATAAAAAAGATCCTGAACTTGCTCCTGAGATTTTTAACTTCAGCAAAACCGGATCATTAACCGGAAAAGTGATAAAAATTGCAAAGCCTATTATTCTTTTTTCCAAGGATTTGGCTAAAATTAAAAAAGAGAATATTCTTTTAAATAAGCCCCCAATTGGTTCGTTACCCAAAGTATGGCTTGGAGCTCCTTTAATAGTTAAGAAAAGAACAATTGGAGCGGTTGTTGTTCAAAGTTATTCCTCAGAAAAAAAATATAAAAAAACTGACCTTGATATATTAGATATGGTTTCTCAGCATATAGCATTTGCAATAGAGAGAAAAGAAAATGACGACACAATAAGAGAAGAGAGACAGATTTTTGAAAAAATACTTGATTTAGCCCCTATTGGTCTTGCACTTATTGAAAATCGTGTTTTTAAACGTGTGAATGATCAATTTATATCGGTATTCGGGTATAAAAGCCAAGTTGATTTTATAAAGAAAAGTACAGAAATGATTTATGCTTCAAAAAAGGATTTTCTTGAAGCAGGAAAAATTATAGTTTCAGAATTTAGGGAAAAGACAAAAGCTAATTTTGAATATAATCTTATGAAAAAAAATAAAAGTCTTTTCCCTGCCCAAATCACCTTTAATTATGCACAGGCAAATAATCCTTCGCCATGGACGGTGGTTTCTGTTACAGATATTACTAAAATAAAAAATGCTCAAGAGGAGAAGATAAAACATGAAAAACTTCAAGGTGTCCTAGAGATGGCAGGGGCTATTTGTCATGAATTAAATCAGCCTCTTCATGCTATACTTGGTTATTGTGAACTTTTAATGACAGGGCATGATATTGATACAAAGGAAACCAAAGAGATTCTTAAGATAATAGCTGAGCAGATCAAAAGAATTAAGCGTATTACAAAAAAACTTTTAAACATCACGCAATACAAAACATTGAAATATGCAGAGAAAAATAAAATTTTCGATATCTGGAATACAGGTTTTGAAAATTGAACCCCAAATTTATTCTCTTATCTAATCTTGAATAACTCTTCTGTGTGGTTTAATGTATATTATGTTTAAACAATTATTTCAAATCTGTGAATAACATGACCCCCACTAAAAATTCACTTTATACAATAGATGCAGACAAGGTCCTTGAAGTTTTTTTTGAAATCTCCAGTGCAGTACATTCTACTAATAATCTTGATGATTTATATAAAGCCATACATAAATTTCTTAGCAGGATACTCAATGTAGATAACTTTTTTATTGCTATCCATAATAAAGAAAAAGATTCCATATCTTTTCCTTATTATATTGATGAAAAAGACAACCATCCTGATGAACTACTAAATTTCAGTAAGCTAAGATCATTAACCCGAGAGATAATTCTTGGGAAAAAACCACGTTTCTATACAAAAGAAGAAATTTATGAGTTTGCAAATAAAAAAAATCAACATGTTATAGGAACCATTGCTAAGGTTTGGCTTGGAGTTCCTCTGATGATCAAAGAAAAGGTAATCGGTGTTATTGCGGTTCAAAATTATACTTCTGAAGAGGCATATCAAAGAAGTGATATCGAGATTTTAAATGTAGCATCCCGGAATATTGCCCTTGCCATACAAAGAAAAGAAGCTGATGATGCTTTAAAGACACAACATCAGCTTCTTGAAAAAATACTTGAGTCCTCACTGGTAGGCATAGCATTAATCGAAAACCGAATATTTAAACAAGTGAACAATGAAATTGTAAAATTATTTGGATATAATAGTAAAAAAGAGATAGAAAATAAAAGCCTCAGAATGATTTATGCCTCGGAAGAGGATTATGTTAAAGTCGGTCAAATCACGAGGTCTATTCTTGCTAAAAAGAATAGGGCCAATATTGAATTTAATTTAATTCGAAAAGATGGCACTTCTTTCCCGGCACAAATAGTCCTTATTTGTGCTGACACGAAAAATTCTTCAGAATTAACCATAGATATAATGATGGATATTTCAGAAAGGAAAAATGCTCAGACCGAACGAGTTAAACGGGAAAAACTTCAAGGAGTTCTTGAAATAGCAGGAGCTGTCTGCCATGAGCTCAATCAGCCGCTTCAAGCTATACTTGGTAATTCTGAACTAATAGTAATGGATCGCTCTGATAAAAAAATGGTTAATAAAAGGCTAAACAATATAATTGACCAGATAACCAAAATGGGTAAAATTATAAAAAAAGTTTCCAGTATTACACAATATAAAACAGTTAAATATGTCGGAGATGTTAAAATTTTTGATATCTGGGATTCTGACAATAGCAGTTAATTATTGCTCAAAACAATCTTAGGGTTCCATGTTTGATTTTTGTTTTTCAGCAATATCATCAAGCTTTCTTTCAATAACAGCTCTTAAGTGCCTTTCCGGGTCGAATTCTTCTGAATGATAATTTAAAACCCACCATAAGCTGTTAAGCTTTTTATAATCTTCCTGCCACCAGGAAATAGATTCTTCAATAGCATCAGGGCTGTCAAATTCAGTGTTGACCTTTACATAAAAGTCATAGGAATCTTTTCTGGTTATTGGCTTTAAAGACAGGGTTGCTACAGTATCACGCTTAATCATGTTTTCTCCTTATTGTCACAAATCATATGCTTCAAGAGAAACTCTTTATTAATAAGTTGTTATAAATTTTCCAAGGAAAAAAGTAAAGGCAATTTATCGTTTTTAATAAGAATTGACACAAAATACGTTCTTGCTACTATCATGTTTTTAATTGTCTTTTAATTTAATTGTATTAGTTTAAAGGGTTTTATCATGAATAATATTGTAGAGGACTTGTCAAAAAAAAGCTGCCTATGGTGGCAGTATGGATCAGCAGAAAATCATCAGACCCAAAAAGATTTTTTGAATAATTTATTATTGATGTTGTATTTAATTGACTGTAAGCTGAATTTTTAATGAACATGTTATCTAAATTAAGAGGACTATTATGACAGAAATATTCAGAACTATTTTTTATGATCAACACAAAAATTATAATGCAAATATTGTAGACTTTGCAGGCTGGGAGATGCCAATTCAATATCCTGATGGAATCAGCAAAGAACATATGGCAACAAGAGAAGAAGCTGGGATTTTTGATGTTTCCCATATGGGCAGACTCTTTTTTAAGGGTAATGATACCCTTGCCTTTTTGCAGCATGTTCTCACAAACAATGCAGAGGCTCTTGATGTTGGTGAAAGCCAGTATACTCTTGTGCCAAACGATAATGGTGGTGCAATTGATGATGCATATTTATATAGATTTGTAAAAGATGAATATCTGCTTGTTGTAAATGCCTCGAACAGAGAAAAAGTTCTTACACATTTTAATGAGAAGATTAAGAATTATTCTGATATTCAAATGACAGACAGGACATTTGAAATTTCAATGATCTCCCTTCAGGGCCCTCATTCTAAAAAGATTATTAAAAAAATTATAACTAAAGGTGTTTTACCCGAACCTGCAAGAAATTCTTTGTCTGTTGGAGAAATTGATAATTATCCCGTGTATATTGCAAGAACAGGTTATACCGGAGAGCCCCTTGGGTTTGAGATTTTTGTTGAAAATGAAAAAGCTTGCAAAATCTGGGATTTGCTTTGTGAAAATGGTGGTGTTCCCATAGGTCTTGGAGCAAGAGATACATTGCGCCTTGAAGCTTGTTTGCCACTTTACGGGCATGAACTTGGTGAGGATCATGATGGTGTTGAAATTCCAATATTTGCATCAAGACTATCAAGATTTGCTGTAAGTTTTTCTTTGCTTAAAGGTGATTTTATTGGAAAACAAGCCCTTTTAAAACAACATGATAGTTTTAAGAAAATCATTGATGAAAACTTTGAAAACACACAATTTTTACCAAAAGTTGTAATGCCTGTTGCAATTGTTGGAAAAGGAATAGCAAGAGAGGGTTATAAAGTCTATAAAGGTGATAAACATGTAGGCTATATTACCAGTGGCACAATGGTTCCATTTAAAAAGGGCGTTGGCAAAGGTCTTTATTCAGAATTTGATGAAAATACAGACAGAAGAGCAATTGCATTAGCCCTTGTTGAAAATAATATTATTGAAGGTGACACCTTAGAAATAGAAATAAGAAAGAAAAGAATAGAAAGTATTGTTGTGCCATATCATATGAGTGCTGAAGCACCGCCCCATGTAAGAGCTATCCCCTATGATTCCCTTAAGATTGATAAAACAAAAAAAGAAGGCGCATCTTATAAAGAAAAAGCTCACAACCTTCTTTCAAAGGCCTTGAAAAACAATACATGGCGCCAAAAGGAATGTATTAATCTTATTCCGTCTGAAATGAGTCAGTCATTGCTTTCAAGAGCCTTGTCCATAACAGATCCGGTAAACAGATATGCAGAGCATAAGGAAATTAAAGCATTTTCCTGTGAAGATATATTTTATTATCAGGGAACAGCCTTAATAGAAGAAGTTGAGTTTCTTTTAAATGAGGAATTCAAAAAATATTTTCAATGCAGAAATGTAGAATCCAGAGTCATTTCCGGGCAAATGGCAAATGCTGCACTTTTCAGTGCTCTTGTTGATTTCATTAACCGAGCAGACAGAAAAAAAGAACAAAGACGAATAGGAAAAATTTTTAACAATCATATTATAAAAGGCGGGCATTTAAGTGCTCAGCCCATGGGAGCATTGCGTGATTTTGTTGCAAGGGATCCTAAAACAGAACGTCCCGGGGTAGTTAATTTTCCTGTGCTGCAAGAGAATCAATATGAAATTGATGTTAAAGCATGTAAGGAATTATTTGAAAATCATACTCCGGAACTAATAATTTTTGGTAAAAGTATGGTGCTCCATAAGGAACCTGTTAAAGAAATTAGAAAGCTTGTGGATGAATATGCTCCAGGATGTATAATTATGTATGACATGGCCCATGTTTTAGGTCTTTATGGTGATCACTTCCAAAAACCTCTCCAAGAAGGCGCACATATGGTAACAGGGTCAACCCATAAGACTTTTTTTGGAACCCAGAGAGGTGTTATTGCGTCAGATTTCAGCGAAGACGAACTGCATTATGGCTTATTTGAAGCGGTGCAAAGACGAACTTTTCCGGGAAGTGTTAGTAATCATCACCTTGGCACAATGGTAGGTCTTCTTTTTGCTGCCTATGAAATGAATCATTTTAAAGATGAATATCAGAAAAATGTAATTGCCAATGCAAAGGTGTTTGCAAAAGCACTTTTTGATGAAGGTCTTGATGTGGCTGGAGATAAGGATATTTCTTTTACTGAAACACACCAGGTTATTCTTAATGTTGGTTACTCCCAGGGCGCAAAAGTTGCAACACAACTTGAAGAGAACAACATAATTGTAAATTATCAGGCAACACCGGATGAAGAAGGTTTTACTGCTTCAGGAGCACTTAGAATGGGTGTTTCTGAAATGACAAGATTTGGAATGGAAAAAGATGATTTTAAGGAATTAGCTTCTTATATTGCAGATGTGGTAAAAAACGGATCTTCAGTAAAAGAAAAGATTAAAGCTTTTAGAGAGAATTTCCTTGAAATGAAATATAGTTTTGAGAAAGATGAGTTTGATGATATTGTAGACTCTCTTATGAAAGCATTATAACAGTCAGTGGTATGACAATTGGCAGTTTCAGATTGATTTCCAAATCAAATCGACAAAGCGGAGCTATGCACCCCATGGGGCATCTAAAGGACTTTTCACAGCTCTGCCTCCTTTATTGAGGACATGGGTGTAAATCATTGTTGTACTGACATCTTTGTGACCCAGCAAATCCTGAATTGTTCTAATGTCATAGCCTGACTCCAGAAGATGAGTTGCAAAACTGTGCCTGAAAGTATGGCTGGTGACATGCTTGGTAATTCTAGATATTTTTGCAGCCTTCCGAATAGCCTGGTTCAAACTGTTTAAATGGAGATGATGGCGGCGAGTAACGCCGGAGCGGGGATCAACAGATAATTGAACTGAAGGAAAAACATACTGCCATATCCATGATTTTTCCGCATTTTTGTACTTTCTGCTCAATGCATTGGGAAGATACACAGAACCATAACCATCTTCAAGGTCTTTTTTATGAAGATTCTTTACATACTCAAGATGCTCCTTGAGACTCTCTGCAATACTCTCAGGAAGCATTGTGATTCTATCTTTCTGACCTTTGGCATGACGAATCATAATTTGATTCATACCAAAATCAATATCCTGAACCCGAAGCCTTACAGACTCAATCCCTCGCATGCCGCAACCATAAAGGACTTTAACAACCAGCTGGAAAACACCTGACATGGAATTAATAATTTCAAAAACTTCATTTCGGGTCAAAACCGTTGGTCTTCTCTGGGGTTGTTTTGCTCTAAGAGAATTAATATGTGACGGAAACTCAATCTCCATGACCACCCGATATAAAAAAAGCAATGCATTAAAAGCCTGGTTTTGAGTTGAAGCAGCCACGTTTCCCTCAACTGCAAGATGAGACAAAAAGCTTTCAATATGTTCTTTCCCCAAATCTTTTGGATGTTGTTTTTCATGAAAAAAAATAAACCGCTTAATCCAACCGACATATGCCTGCTCAGTCCTGATGGAGTAATGTTTCAGACGAATTTTATTTCTTACTTGATCCAGAAGTTTTACAGGTTGTTTTTCCATATAAACACCTTTAAAAAATTTTTATATATTTCAACCGCTCTTGGTGTAGAGTTGAAATATAACACAAATATAGGTTTATCAACAATTTTTATTGAATATCAACAAAATTTTGTTGATATTCAATGTTTTAATTGATATCTATTGAAATATGAGTGATATTAACCAATAATATTTAATAATAATTGTTAATACCGCCTTCGGCGGTATTAACGCCCGAGCTGTAGACCATTGAGTTGTTTGCACCGCCGAAGGCGGTACTAACAACTCAATGGAGCAACGATTTCTATGAATATTGCAGTTGCTACGCACTCCAATATTCACACAAATCGATGCTCATCTCGGGCGTTATATAAAGCAGGAGAAGCAGTATGGAAAAAGCACTGATAGTAATAGATTTACAAAATGACTACTTTTGCGGTGGAAATATGGAGTTAGTCAATATCGATGAAGCATTAAATAAAACGAACACACTAATCCAATATGCTCGAAAACAACAATACAAATTTTTTATTGTTCAGCATTTTGCAGAAGAAGGAGCTTCTTTTTTTTCTCCAAAAACAGAAGGCGTAGAGATAAATAAAGACTTAGATATTCAAAATGGAATTATTATTAGCAAAAATTATCCAAATAGTTTTAGAGAGACAAAACTACACGAAGAGTTACAGGCAAACAACATTAATAGTATAATCATTTGTGGGGCTATGTCACACATGTGTATTGACACAACTGTGAGGGCTGGATTTGATCTTGGCTATAGAATAGAGTTAGCAAGTGATGCTTGTGCAACAAGAGATTTACAGTTTAAAGATGAAATAATTAAAGCGAAAGATGTTCACAACGGCTTTATGAGTGCATTGGGTAGTGCTTTTTGTGAAGTTAAAGATACTAATGAAATAACATTTATATAACCTGTCAGTTCAGGTGACAGCCAGGGTCTACGCCGCTTTGGCAGGTTGTTGTAAAATTGGAATATATAATTTTTTAACAAAGGTAGTGGCAACCCTGGCTACCCCTGACTTCTGCGTTAATACCGCCTTCGGCGGTATTAACGCCCGAGCTGTAGACCATTGAGTTGTTTGCACCGCCGAAGGCGGTACTAACAACTCAATGGAGCATCGATTTCTATGAATATTGCAGTTGCTACGCACTCCAATATTCACACAAATCGATGCTCATCTCGGGCGTTATGAGCTTGGAAAAAAAAATGGCAGATATCTATCTATTTGATTGGGGAGATACCTTAATGGTCGATACCATAGGCATTGCTGGAAAGATGTGTGATTGGGAGCATGTTGAGACAATCAAGTTTGCTGAAGAAGCATTAAAAAAAACATCCTTAACAGCATCAATTTATATTGCTACTGCAGCAGCAGAATCAACACCTAAAGATATTGAAAAGGCTTTTAAAAGAGTTGGATTGAATAAATATATAAAAGGGTATTTCTGCAAGCAAAACACTGGGCTTACTAAACCAGCACCTGAGTTTTATTTGGCTATTATAAAAACCCTTTCTGCAAATCCTAGTTCAGTTACTATGGTAGGTGACAATTTTGAGAAAGATATTCTTCCCTGTCATAAATTAGGGTTCAATACAGTTTGGTTAACTTCCGAGCAAAATAAAGAAGTGCCGGAAGGTGTACGAATGATAGCAAATCTCAGTGAATTGTGCTCATAACCAATCAGTCCAGTGGATAGCCGGAACTGAGCCGTTTTGAAAAATTGTTAGAAAATTGAAGTTTTATGATTTTGACAGAGTTTGTGGAAACCCGGCTACCACTGACTTCAACCGTTCTCGGTGGCTGCGCCACCGAG
>JAGLHT010000014.1 GCA_023143455.1 Desulfobacterales bacterium | reverse complement strand
ACAATACATTGATCCATGGTCACAGGCACAGTTCCTTTATAACCATACACACACATGCCTAAAGAATCTCCTATGAGAATCATATCCATACCTGATTCTTCTGCAAACTGTGCAGTTGGAAAATCATAGGATGTGAGCCATGTCACTTTTTCCCCAGCTTTTTTCATTTTAATAAAGTCATGAATTGATTTTTTCTTTGCCATATCATTTCTCCTGAAATTTATTATAGTTTACAAACCTATCCTGTTTTTTAAGCTGCATCTATGGGCCACCCCTGATCGGGCTTCACCTCAGAATATATAAAAAAAGTTTCAATCTTTCCCATTCCGGGTATAGTTGCAACTTTATCTTTAATTATATTTCCAAAATCATCCAAACTTTTTGCCACAAGATGTATAAGATAATCAAACCTTCCTGTTACATGATAACAAGCTCTAACATTAGGGATTTCATTTATTTCTTTCTCAAGGTTCTGGATATTGTCAACCTGATGTCTTGTAAGAGAGATACAAACAAACCCCTGGGCATTAAAACCCAATTTCACAGGATCCATAACAGCCCTATACCTTGTTATTATCTTTTTCTCCTCAAGCTTTTTTACCCTCTCCAGCATTGACGATGGCGCCAAACCTGCCTCTTTTGCCAATTCGTTATTTTTCTTGCGCCCATCTTGTTGTAAAGTCTTTAAAATTTGCTTGTCTATCTTATCCATATTGACTCCTCAAATCATTGACTGCTTGAATCATTATCTCCTCAGAATATATTCCCCGAATAAAATTCGATATAGCCGAAGTTTGTCCCAATTTTATTTGGAATATTCTTATATTTACCCGAAGTTATCGCGGGTGTCAATAGATAAATAACGGATTTTATTAAATATTTTCTAAGTTTCACCGGATATAATTCTGTTGATATACAGATAGTCCTGAAGATAGAGAGATCCAGAGAAGCTTTTTCCGTTTAGTTTAAACCTTTTGGCAACCTAACCGAAAAAAGCATGTCTGAATTGCTCCCTTTCCTTTTCCCTTTTTCTTTATATAAACCCTCTTGTATAAAACCCCTTGACTTCATAATTATTTTTTGGAACTATTAAATTAGAATTTGAGGAAAGGATTACTTTCAAATTAATTGTAAACTATGAATTGTAAACTATAGCCCATGAACCGTTTTGCCATTTACATGTCATCGTATGCCTTGAAAACGCTTGCACCTTTTTCCAAAGCAAAGGTTCGTGTCCATGGAGAAGAAAACATTCCTGATGGTTCTGTTATATTTACAGCAAACCATTTCACAAGACTTGAAACCATTTTACTTCCATACTATCTACACGGAATAACTAAAAAACCAGTGTGGTCCCTTGCAGATGCAGAACTTTTTCAGGGAGATCTTTTAAAATCTTTTTTAGAAAATTTAGGTGCAGTATCAACAGAAGACCCACACAAAAATTATTTGATAACAAAAAATCTGATCGCCGGTGATAATGAATGGATTGTTTTTCCTGAAGGCATGATGGTAAAAAATAAAAAAGTTTTCATCCAAGGCAATTTTGGAATACAAACAGATGATAATATTGTTAAACCCCATACAGGTGCAGCAACTATAGCTCTACGTTGTGAATTTTATAGAGAACGCATTCGAAGAATGCAAAGCAAGAATAAATCAGAATATGAAAGACTGATTAGCTATTTTGAGATCGAAGATCCTGTCAAAGTGCTTGGAATACAAACATATATTGTTCCTGTAAATATAACGTATTACCCTATTCTGGCAAAAGAAAATTTACTTAGCAAGGTCGCTCAAAAGCTTATAGATAATCCTTCTGCAAGAACCATGGATGAGCTTAAGACAGAAGGCTCCATGATCTTTTCAGGAGTTGATATTGATATCAGGTTTGGTAAACCAATTATTATAAATAAATATCTTCATAACTCATTGGTTGAAAGCGACCTTAGCTCAGAAAGAAAAATAGATTTTGACAAAAATATATACTCAAGACCTGCCATAAAAGAGCTATCAGACCAAATCATGAATCAGGTCTTAACATCAATATACACAATGACCACAATCAACTATGACCATATACTTGCAGGGATACTCAGATACCTTCCCAAAGATTTGAAAGACGAAGATATATACACATTAAAATGCAGGCTTTCCCTTGCTATAACACGGCTTATTCCCAAAACAAACATTTTTTTCCATGAAAACCTTTATCAAAATCAGATATCTTTGTTAACAGGTGATAGATATAAAAAGATAGAGCATTTCCTTAAAGCTGCCATTGACACTAAGGTTATCACATCTGAAAAAGATAAAATACATATACACAGCTATAGAATAGATGATGCTCAGTACTTTCATAATGTGAGAATTGAAAACCCCATATATGTTATGGCCAACGAAATAGAACCAATAAAGGAAGTTGTAGAATCTATTAAAAGAATTACTGAAATGACTCCAACTGAAGTCCATAAACAAATCAAAAAGGATCTTGTTGAAAAAACAAAAACCGATTATTTTAAAGACTATAAGCAATACTATATCGAAGGTGAATCTAAAGAAAAGAAAATTGGTGCCCCGATCTTTTTAAAATCTGAAAATGAACGAGCAGGAATTTTATTGATACACGGCTATATGGCTGCCCCCGAAGAGATGAAAGAATTTACACAATATCTTCATGAAAAATCGTTCACAGTATATGCACCAAGACTGAAAGGACATGGCACAGCACCTGAAGATTTATCAACAACGACATATCTCGAATGGATAGAATCAGTTGAAGAGGGCTATGTTATTTTAAAACATACATGCAAAAAACTATTTGTTGGAGGGTTCTCAACCGGAGCCGCTCTTGCCTTGGAACTCTGTACACGTACGCATGATATCAGCGGTGCTTTTGCGGTTTCTCCGCCCATGAAATTAAAAGATATTGGTTCTTCTTTTGCGCCTGCATTAAGCATTTTTAATAGTATGATGAAAAAGGCTCATTTTACAACAATTACAAAAGAGTTTGTTGATAATGACCCTGAAAACCCCCACATCAATTATGGAAGAAACCCTGTCGCCGGAATAAGAGAACTTAAGAGGCTTACAGAAAGTTTAGAACCCGAGCTTAAAAATGTAAAACTTCCTGTTCTTGTAGTTCAATCAAGAAATGACCCAGTTGTTGATTCTGATGGCACATATAAACTTTTTAATAACATTGCTTCTGTTCAAAAAGAGTATTTTCTCTTTGATTATGAAAAACATGGAATTTTACTTGGCAAAGGAGCCCGCAGGATATATGAAAACATTGAAAGTTTTATTTCACATATCATTCAACAAGAATAACTAAAAAGGAGAAATCACAAAAATGCTTGATCTTCATAAAGACGATATCTTTACCAAAGTGTCACGATTTAATTTAATCAGAAATGGAAGAATGCTATATATTGATGTCCATCAATCCATACAGGGGCAACTTGCCGCGAAGTTTATTGCAGTACCAAATATAATCAATATTATTGCATTGCCAGAAAAGCAGGGTATAGGAGAAAATGAACAAGAGGCTGTCAAGGATTGTTTAAAAAAAATCAAGGGCATGCCCATTGAAAAAATCTTCCCCCAGGAAAAATCTAAGCCGGGGGAAGGATAATCTTTTTAAATTAAGCAACAATTAAGCAATGCTGTCTTTTCCCATTTTAAGACCTAAATCAAGGGCTTTTTGATTCATTTCTAAAAAATCTTTTGGGATCTTTGTTTTTAGAACCTTCATAACAGACTCAGGTTTCAAAATATCTGAAACACCTATCAACGCTCCAAGCATGCAGATATTAAAAACAATTGGTTTTCCTATCTCTTCCATTACCTTTGCATACATTGGAAGAGATATGTGCTTGGCATCAACTTTTCGTTTTGTTTCAACGTATTTTGAATCAACTAAAAGAATTCCGCCAGGTCTAATAATCTCAGAAAAACTATCATATGCTTCCTGGGTAAGGCATACCAGTATGTTAGGCTGAATCACTTTTGGGAAATTGATTTCTGAATCGGAAAGTATAATATCACTTCTGGTAGCTCCGCCTCTAGCAGCAGCCCCATAGGTCTGAGACTGAGTTGCATTCATGTTTTCATAAATCACTGCTGCTTCTGATAAAATTATTGCCGCAGTGATAACTCCCTGACCACCTGAGCCTGAAAGTACTATTCTTGATCTTTCCATTATGCCCTACCTTTCGAAGCAACCTGGATAATTTTCTCATATTCATCACAGTATTCAGGAGCTTGATCATTATCCACAAAAACTCCCCTTTCTATTAAAGAAGGATCTTTTTCAAGTTTTTTAGAACCAATTGGAACAGTACTATTTTTATAATTCTCCATCATATTGGCAGCATCCCCCTTTTTATTTTTTCTGCCATAATGAGTTGGGCATTGTGAAAAGATTTCCACAACAGAAAAGCCTTTATGACTGATAGCTCTCTTAATAAAATCAATACTTTCTGTGGCATGAAATGTTGTTGATCTTGCCACAAAGCTGGCTCCTGCAGCTTTTGAAAGTTTGACAACATCAAACTCATTATCAATTGTAGAATAAGGTGCTGTTGTCGCTTTTTGACCATACCCGGTCAAGGGCGAAAACTGCCCTCCTGTCATACCGTATATTTTATTATTCATGACAATTGCAGTTATATCAATATTCCTCCTGGCTGCATGAATAAAATGGTTACCTCCAATAGCAAGAGCATCGCCATCACCCATAGGTACAATCAAATTTAATTTAGGCTTGGCAAGTTTCACCCCGGTTGCAAAAGCAAGCGCTCTTCCATGTATTGTATGCAAAGAATGAAAATTAACATATCCTGAAATTCTTGCTGAACAGCCAATACCAGATGTCATAACCGTATTTGTAGGGTCAAGTTCAAGCTCTTCAACAGCTCTTAATAGTGAACCAAGTACTATGCCGTGACCACACCCGGGACACCAAATATGCGGGAAAAATCTTTCTCTTAAATAGTTTTTAACATTATATTTTTTGTTTGCCATTTTACACCCCTTTCCCCTGGATCACTCTAAGGAGCGTCTTAATATTTGTTGGTGTTATAAGTTCTCCATCAATCCTGTTCGCAAGAAAAACACTTGCAGGGTCATCAACTGCACACTTAACTTGTTGCAGCACTTGTCCCATATTCATTTCAACAACAATAACAGCCCGCGCTCCTGCACATTTCTCCCTGATAAGCTCTTTGGGAAATGGCCAGATTGTCTGAAGCTCTAACACTCCAATTTTATTTCCTCTTTCCCTTCTATTTTTTGCAAGATGGATAGCAGATCTTGCAGAAGATCCATATGAAACAAGAATATATTCAGCATCATCAAGCCAGTATTCTTTATGTCTGGTAATCTGATCCACATTATTTTCTATCTTATCCACCAAATGGTGAAGCAGCTCTCTTACAACTTTAGGATTATTTGAAGGGAACCCCCACATATCATGGAAAAGACCGGTAACATTATATCTGTGTTCACTGCCAAAGTCTGACATGGGAAGTCTTCCATCTTCTCTGGGAAGATATGGATGATAATCAACACCCTTTTGTACAAAAGTTCTGAGCCTTTGAACCACTGGCAATTCGCCCTCTTCAGGAATTTGAATCTTCTCTCTCATATGACCGATTACTTCATCAAAAAGAAGAATCACGGGAGTTCTATAAGTTTCCGCTAAATTAAAAGCCTCAACAGTCATTTCAAATACATCCTGATGATTAGATGCGGTCAATGCGATAATTGAATGATCTCCATGCGTTCCCCACCTTGCCTGATTAACATCTCCTTGACTTACATGGGTTGGATTCCCTGTTGAAGGGCCTCCTCTTTGTACATTAACAATAACACATGGTATTTCAGCCATGCAGGCATAACCTAAAGCCTCCTGTTTTAACGAAAATCCTGGTCCGCTTGTGGCGGTCATGACTTTGTTACCTGTCAATGAAGCACCAATAATCGCAGCCATTGAAGCTATTTCATCCTCCATCTGAATAAACTTACCTTTTCTTTTGGGAAGTTCTTTTGAGAGAAGTTCAGCTATTTCAGTGGAAGGAGTGATTGGATAACCGGCAAAGAAATCAACGCCAGCATATAGTGCCCCCTCTACGCAAGCTTCATTCCCCTGAACAAATTTGATTTTATTATTCATCTTCATCTTCCTTCTGGGTTATAATTTCTATTGCCAAATCAGGGCACCTTAGCTCACAAAGCTTACAGCGGATACAATCTTCTTTCCTTACTGCAATAACTTTCTCTTTATCGTCAAGCTCTAAAACCTGCTTCGGACAAAAATGGACACAAATGCCACACCCTTTACACCAATCTCTATTAATCAGATGTTCTTTTAACTTTAATTTTCCCATACTATCCTCGTTTACCCAAAATAAAATTACTCTTCACAATTCAAGCCCTATTTATGTTATTCAAATATAGAAGTCAAGAAAAAGAAACCGTCTTTAAAATAAAATTTCGCAATTGCCAAGACAGCTTGAAAATGCTATGGTTTCACCATGAAAACCAACTCCAAAAACCCCCTTGTCAGTGCAATAATTCCAACCTTCAACCGAGGATGGATAATTTGTGAAGCTGTTGAATCAATTTTAAACCAAAATTACCTAAATATTGAAACAATTGTTATTGACGACGGCTCCACAGATGATACAGCGAAAAAGCTCGTCCCTTATTTAGACAGAATAACCTATATAAAACAAGAAAACAAGGGAGTAAGCGCTGCCAGAAACCTTGGAATAAAAAAAAGCACGGGTCGATTTACAGCATTTCTAGATTCTGACGATTTATGGACAAAAGACAAAATTTCAATCCAGGTCGATTTCTTTCAAAACAACACTGAAGCTATGATTTGCCAGACAGAAGAAGTATGGATCAGGAACGGAAAAAAAATTAATCCAAAACACAAACACAAAAAACTATCTGGTATGATTTTTGAGCCATCCCTTAATTTATGCCTTGTAAGTCCTTCTGCTGTGATGATCAAAAAAGAGCTTTTTGAAATCGCAGGTCTTTTTGATGAAAACTTACCAGCATGCGAAGACTACGATCTCTGGCTTCGCATTAGTGCAACTATGCCCATCTTCTTAATTAATAAACCCTGTACAATCAAAAAAGGTGGGCATGATGATCAGCTTTCAGCCAACCATTCCCTTGATAAATACAGAATCAAATCGCTTCAAAAACTCCTGAAAGCCAACAAGCTCACAAAAAACCAACAGAACGCCACAATAAAAACATTCAAAGAAAAATGCACAATTTATGGTAATGGATGTATTAAACGTGGAAAAACTATAGAAGGTAAATATTATTTAGACCTTGGCTCTAAATAATTGTTTATAACATGATTGAAAAAGAAACTCAAAAAACTTTCAGCAAAAACCCAACAAGAAAGAATTCATGATTCCGACTCAAACAAAATAAAAAATCAATGATAATAAATGCATTATCTCAGATTGTTGTAAACTATTAAGCCTCGTATAACGTCAAATCAATAAAAGCTTTAAATCTGTATTGCTTTATAAGTTTTTTTGCATTAATTTAAGTTTTTTAACACAAGGAAAAATGAATGAACAAATTTGTTTTTGGAATTCTGTTGTTAAGCATGATGCTTTTTTCTGGCTGTAAAACCCTTGAACCGCATCCTGAGACAACGCTTCCATTAACAATTCCAGAAAATTTTTCTATTGATATAGGTGGTAGCAAAACCATTGAAAACTGGTGGCTTTCCTTTGACAGTATTGAGCTCAATGCGTTAATCAAAGATGCTTTGGATAACAATTTTGATTTAAAAACCCTTAAAACAAAATTAAACCAGGCAAGAGCCAGGGTTGAAAAAGAAAACGCCTCTTTTTTCCCTGATCTTGGGTTCTCCTTTGGAGGGCAGAAAAAAAGAACTGAGGTCAAAAACGATAGCAGTAGCGACTCCACCCATGATTACAGCCATTCCTGGGATAGCTATTTGACAAGCTCCTATACTGCTGATGTCTGGGGCGAAGCAAGTGATAGAAAACAAGCTCAGGTCTCAACCCTACTATCTATTGAACAGGATTTAAGAGAATCCACCCTTACGCTTGCAACACAAATTGCTGAAATCTGGATTGATATCGTTGCTGCCCGAAACAAAAAAAGCATATTAAACAATCAGATCAAAATCAATAAAACTCTGTTAAAACTGCAAACATTAAGATTTGTAAATGGAAAGGCAAATGCGCTTGATGTATCTCAACAACGAGAAGCTTTGGCAGAGGCAAGTTCTCAGGTTCCATTACTTGAAATGCAGGAACGACTTTTATTAAACAACCTGGCGTTTTTATCTGGGAAAACCACTATAGCTGTTATTGAGATGAATACAAAAACACTTCCGGAACCTGTACCTCTTCCAAGCACTGGCATTCCATCTGATCTTCTGAAAAACCGACCAGATATTCAGGCTGCAAAGATGCGGTTGTTTTCATCTAAGTGGGAAGTTGCAGCTGCAAGAGCTGATCTTCTGCCCTCCTTTAAACTTTCTGCCCAGGCTCTGTTTTCAAATGGCGAGCTTGATCTCATGTTTCACAACTGGGTTGCAACACTTGCGGCAAGCATTGCAGGACCGATTTTTGACGGAGGCTTTCGAAGAGCAGAGGTAAAACGAGCCAGAGCTGTTGCTGAAGAACAATTAAACCTTTATGCAAAAACTATTGCCACGGCTATTTTTGAGGTAGAGGATAGCCTTGTCAGCATTCAAAAACAGAGTGACTATGTCAAATTACTAGATGAAGAACTTGAGCTTACAAGACTGACTTTAAAAGATGCAAGCATACAATACCAGAACGGCCAAAGCAGTTATTTACCTTATTTAATTGCCTGGAGTAGTATTGAAAGGCTTGAAAGACAATTGGTTGGTGAACGGGCAACTATCATTAAAAACCAGATCAAGCTTTATGGTGCCCTTGGATTGAAACCTATAGAATAGATTTGGATACATATAATGTGGAGATAATAAGATGAGTAGTCAAGAAATAGAAGTATCCATAATTAGGTCGCTGGCAAAAATCATTATACCGATTGGTTTGATTGCAATTGGACTGGCAGGTTGGAACTATTTTAATTCAAGTGAACCAAAGATGAAAAGAAAACCACCCAAAAAACAAGCAAGTGTAGTACAGACCATTTCAATACAGCCTGGGAACTTTCAGAGTTCAATTCGGGCTATGGGTATAGTTATGCCGGACAGGGAAATTATATTAAAATCCAAAGTATCTGGAGAGGTTGTATCTATCTCATCTAAGTTTGTGGAAGGTGCAGTAATACAAAAGGGAGAGATGCTTTTAAAGCTTGATGATTCAGATTATAAAATAGATGTCCAAAAAGCTCAAAGCGCCCTTGACAAAGCTCTTTCTGCTCTTGCTCTTGAAAAGGGCAGCCAATTGATTGCAAAAGAAGAACTTAAGCTAATCAACGAGGTTTCCAAAGATAAAATTAAAGCTACTGACTTAGCTTTGCGTAAACCACAACTTGTCCAGGCAAAAGCTACTGTGGACAACGCCAGGGCTGACCTTGAAAAAGCACTACTAAGCATGTCACGGACTAATGTCATTATTCCTTTTAATGCCCTTATACTTGAAAAACATGTCAATTCAGGGTCCCTTGTCACAGCGCAAGGATCACTTGCTACTTTGGTTGATGTGGATGCTTACAAAATTGAAGCACAAGTGCCACCGGATCGCCTGGCTTCACTCATAATCAATGAAACAAAAGGCAGTAAAGCTATTATCCATTCAGGGTTTTCAAACCATACCTGGCAGGGTAAAGTGGTGCGGACAACCGGAAAGATGACCAGTAAAAGTCGCATGGCAGGTGTAATTATTTTAGTGCATGATCCTTTAGGACTAAAAAACCTAAGAAAAATAAAAAATAAAAAAAAGAGTTTGCAATTGCTCTTAGATGACCATGTGGATGTCCAGATTTTTGGAGAAACCCTTGAAAATGTATTTCCCATACCCAGATCTATTCTTCGGGATGGCAACACATTATGGATCTATAATTCTGGAGTTCTTGAGGTTAAAAAAGTAAGCCTTGTCTGGAAAGAAGACAAAATAGTCTATATCCGATCAGGCATCAACGCCGGCGATAAAGTTATTACATCAGACATACCTATCGCTATAAATGGTATGGCCCTGCAACTTGCTCCAGGAGACAATTCATGACACAAGATGCAGACCCCAAGTTATTCAAAGGTTCCATTGCCTGGATGGCAGGAAATTCAGTTACTGCGAATCTAATGATGGCCGTTCTTTTGATTGGCGGGCTTTTCATGGGATTTAACATCAAACAGGAAGTATTTCCGGAATTCAGCCTTGACATTGTTAATATCTCTATTGCTTATCCCGGAGCTAGCCCGGAAGAAGTGGAAAATGGGATTCTCCTTGCCACTGAAGAGGCAATCCAAGACATAGAAGGCATTGATGAAATTACTGCCACTGCCAGTGAAGGATATGGTTCTGTCAGTATAGAAGCTATTGAAGGGACTGATATTAATCGTCTATGGCAGGAGATTAAAAGCGAGGTAGACCGCATCTCAACCTTTCCTGATGAGGCTGAGGAACCCCGAGTATCCATTGCCACAAGAAAAAGAGAAGTCCTTAGAATTGCTCTTTATGGAGATACCTCTGAAACAAACATGCGGGATTTGGCAGATCAAATTCGGGACAAACTGCTCTCAGATGACGGAATCACCCAGGTGGAGCTTGACGGAGTAAGGGAGAAAGAAATCCAGATTGAAATTTCAAGTCAGACACTGAGACGCTACAATATCACACTTCAAGAAATCGCACTCACTATATCTAAGGCATCAGTTGAACTTGGAGGAGGTAGCATCGAAACCAGTGGAGGAGATATTCTTTTACGGATCAAAGATCGAAAGGATTATGCAAAACAGTATGCCGCTCTCCCTGTTATTACTTTAGAAGATGGCTCTAATGTATTACTTGAAGATATTGCTACTCTCCGTGAAGGGTTTGAAGAAACAGACAATTGGGCATCCTTTAATGGAAAACGGGCGGTTGTTATACAAATTTATCGTGTGGGTGAGCAAACTCCAACCCAGGTAGCAACTTCTGGGAAAGCTCTTATAAAACAAATTAACGAATCCTTACCTGAAGGAATAAAGCTGTCCCTTGTAAGAGATCTTTCTAAAGTTTTTGCCCAGAGAGCTGACCTGTTACTCCGTAACGCATATATTGGGCTTGGACTTGTCTTTTTTTTCCTGGCACTTTTCCTTGAAATCCGGCTGGCATTCTGGGTCAGTTTGGGTATCCCGATTTCTTTTTTAGGCTCTTTTCTCTTTCTTTCCTCTACCACATTCTCCATTAACATTATTAGTATGTTTGCGTTTATTGTTACTTTAGGAATTGTTGTGGATGATGCAGTAGTTGTGGGAGAAAATATCTATTATTGCAGGCGTCAGGGTCTATCAATATTTGAAGCTGCTGTTAAGGGGACTAAAGAGATTGCCATGCCTGTGGTGTTCAGCGTAATAACCAACATGGTAGCGTTTATACCCTTAATGTTTGTTCCCGGATTTATGGGGAAAATTTTTAAAACAATTCCCTTTGTTGTTATTGCAGTGTTTGGGGTATCTTTAATAGAGAGCCTCTTTATTTTACCTGCCCATTTAAGCCACAAAAGCAAGCGCCCTTTGTTTTTTCCTTTAAATCATCTTGAAAAATGGCAGATAAAATTTAGCCTGTTTTTTGAAACAGTTGTTAAAAAATATTATGGAGATTTGCTCTTTTTAGTAATAAACCATCGATATACAATTATTGCCTTTGGCATTGCCTTACTCATGATAACTGCAGGCTATGTTTCTTCGGGACGAATGGGAATGGTAATGTTCCCAAAAGTGGAATCAGATTATGCCTTTTGTGAGGCAGTTTTGCCCTATGGCACACCAACTGAAACTATAAAAAAAGTTGAACAGCGACTTATTCAAAGCGCCCAAAAGGTTATCGAAGAAAATGGCAAAGATCAATTGTCAAACGGTATTTTTTCTCAAGTTCAAAACAACAATATCTCGGTCAGAGTTTATTTGACTGACCCTGATGTCCGCCCGTTAAGCACAACAGATGTAACAACTATCTGGCGAGAAAAGACAGGAGTAATCCCAGGACTCGAGGGTATTTCCTTTGAATCCAACAGAGGAGGACCAGGATCAGGTAAAAATTTGACTGTAAGCCTCAGTCACAGGGACAGAAATATGCTGGAAAAAGCCGGAGAAGACCTTGCTAAAAGCCTATCAGAATACCCCATCGTTCATGATATTGATGATGGGTCTGCTAAAGGGAAAAAACAATTTGATATTACCTTAAGCCCTGCCGGAAAACGGATGGGATTGACTTCAAGAGAAGTAGCAAATCAAGTCCGCCATGCCTTCCAGGGGATATCTGCTGTAAAAAACCAGCGTGGAAGAAGCGAGGTTACGGTCAGGGTACTATTGCCCAAAGAAGAAAGAATGTCAGAATCAACTTTTGAAGAATTGGTTCTGCTTGCGCCCGAAGGGGAAATTCAACTTCGGAACGCCGTAGAAATCATAACAGGGAGAGCTTACACATCCATAAAAAGGACCAATGGAAGGCGCGAAATTCGGGTTTCCGCTAATGTCCGACCACCTCCTAAAGCTGAAAACATTATAAGTGATATGCAAAAAACAATTCTACCAAAGCTTTTAGATAAATATCCCGGGCTATCCTATAGTTTTAAAGGACATAAGGCAGCTATACAAGAAAGTATATCAGCCCTGTTAAAAGGGCTTGGAATGGCTTTACTCTGTATTTTTGCCCTTCTAGCCATCCCGTTTAAAAGCTACCTGCAACCATTTATTATTATGTTCTGTATTCCTTTTGGGGTTATTGGTGCCATTGTCGGTCACATTATAATGGGATACTCCCTTTCCGTTATGAGCCTTTTCGGACTTGTTGCCATGTCTGGGGTTGTAGTGAATGATTCTCTGATGATGATCGATTTTGCCAACCGGCGATACCGTAAAGGACTACCTGTCTTAGATGCTGTTCACTCTGCTGGTATCCAGAGGTTCCGGCCTATTTTGCTGACAACATTGACCACCTGTGGCGGACTTGCACCAATTATCACTGAAACATCGAGACAGGCAAGGTTTTTAATCCCCATGGCAATCTCTCTTGGGTTCGGTATATTGTTTGCAACATTTATCACCTTGATTATGGTGCCTTGCCTTTATTTAATTCTGGAGGATATTAAAAGCTTATTTAATTCAAAACAACTTTGAAAAAAATGGTTGCCATGAGGGCTGTTCAGGGCAACCAAAGAGGATAATGCATAATTATAAATTTACCAATAACATTTCATAATATTGTACGACACCACCTGATCCCATCCCAATTTCTTCTATTTTACATCTTGATGTATCATCTCTAAGAGTAAGTGAGGAATTTATACTCTCAACTCTAGTCCCTGCCGTAACTTTGCCATTAACAATTACCCGTGCAAGAGCATTACCTTTATCCGAACATTCTTTTAAAGCTTTTTTCTCATTTACAAGACTAATATTCTTCTCTTCTATCTTCTCAATTTCTGCTTCTTTTACTTTGATTTCTTCTGCTATTTTATCCTGTTGATCTAAAGCATTTTCAACCATTTTTTCAGCATCTGCTGCTTTTTCCTCAAGCTTTATAATCTCATTTTGAATAGCTTGTGCTTCTGCTGCCAGACCAGATCCTTCTATCTCAGAAGCCTTTTTTTTATAACTCTTGATTTTCAGCTGAGTTCTATCCTGAACATAAGCTGACTCTGAAACACTTTTAAAATGTTTTTGGTCCTGCTTATTTAAACCATCAATATATTTTTTTATCCCATCACTCGCTTCTTTATTTTCAATCAACTTCTTATCAATGTTGCGTATAAGTTTTATAATATAATCGTCAGCTCCAACTCTAATCCTATTTGGTTTTGACCCTGTAGTTCCAATTTGACTTGCCTCAACCCCACCCTTGGCAACAATTTCAGAGCCAATTATACGAGCTTTCCCGCCATCAAATTTACCGGTCAAATCAATCTTTGAATCCAACACTTCGGTTGTTACAATCAAATCACCAAAAGATTCAATTTTTGTATTATTTATATATTTTGTCTGGATATTTCCCTGGGCTATAATATCAGAATCAATTATACCTGCACCGACATTCAAATCACCGTTAATATGGATTTGAGCTCCCTCTATTTGCTCAGCTGTCAAATTTGTCCCTTCAACCTTGAACCCTTCTTTTATAGTACCATTTACAATAATACTGCCTTTAAAAGATATATTCCCTGTTTCATAATCAACATCACTATCAATATTCAGCACCGGAGCCACTGAAACAGCCCCCATAGCATTAAGATGAGGTTGCCCGCCTGTTTTTGCATAAATTTTCATCCCACCTTCTGATTCAAAGGTATTATCGCCTGCAACGAAAATAGGATCAGCCGGCTCTTCAACAGCTATCTGGGCACCTGAAATATCAACTCCTGGCTTTCCAAGTTTAGCAGGGGTTTTTTCGGCAAGAAGTACATTTTCTTCTACAAACGGGATTTTCCCCCGCTCTCTGAAATCTATACTCCCATCTGCCTTAACCTGCCCTGCATGTATAAAATTTGTATTAAAATGATATGTCACAGTTCCATCCACAGCTTGTTCCGGTGAAGTTCCCTTTGCAACAATCAGCTGTTGAACCGAATCTTTTTTCCCAAGCCAGGTTAAAAGAGTCTGTTCACTAATCAACCCATAGCTAACTCCAACTTCTCTTAAATATTCAAAGATATACTTCACATTCACCAGCTCAGAATCTTTATCTTTAATCTGAATTTGCATTTTTAACCTGTCATCATCCATAGTAAATTCAAAAGCATGTCCAAGCAATTCCACTAATTCTTTTGGATCAATATCTTCTAATTCTTTGCCAAACGAGTCAGTAGCATTTATTTGTAAATTGTTTTCTTGATTCGGGTCAGTATTCTGCACTTTATTAGAATCCAATTTTGAATCAATGGCATTGATATTTAAAGCATGGCAAATAAGATTACTTATTATCTCAACATTTCCTGCATTTGCGGTTTTATATTGATCGAAATTTCTTAAAATATCAGAATCTTTATCCCCTAAAAAATCAATTGAGTTTTTTGAAGCGATCTCATTAAACACTTTTGTTATGCTCCCTGATATAGTTTCAAATTCACTTTTAACGCCATCAGCTTCCAAAGATATATTTTTTTTGTCTATATATTCCTCAAGAGAAGATATCTTATCTGAAATGCCTTTTAATTTCTCAAGCTCTGATTTTAAATCCTGATACTCCTGTTTTTTTTTGTTTGTAATTAATAAATATTTATCATCTTTTTCTTTAAAACTCTTTGCTATTTTGTACATCTTAATATTCTGCTCATTTACAATCCGCTTGGTATACTCCCATGTGTTACCCTGCTCCACTTCATTAAATCCATATTTGATCTGTTCTAAAAAATCAGAATCGTCAAAAGGCAGAGCAAGACAAAAATGAATTTCATCTTTATTTAAAGAATCTATTATTTTTTCTCTTTCATTAGATTCAACTATCAGCATTCTTCTTGTTTCCGGGAATTCTTCTTTAACCTTTATAAATATATTTTTATAATTATTCTCAGAATCTGTGAAACATATAACAAAAGAAGGTGGGGTTGAACTTTTTTGTTCCAAACAATCTTGCAACTCCGATGGAGAAACAAAAAGAGTTGTAACCTCTGAAGATATTTTAGAAGTTGCAAGAATTTCTTTTACTTTAAGAAAAGCTTTCCCGGCATTTTTAATCAGAATAATACTATGTTTTTTTTCAGGCACTCACAACTCCCTAATCTTTAAGTGGAGGCATTTCAAATCCATTTTTTTGTGCAATATCATTAAACTGTCTGAAAAGCTCACTCAAAGTATCATGATACAATGAATTTAATTTGTCATTCTCAAGCACATCATGCTGTTCAAACATTTTTTCAAAATTTTCAACTGAAAGACGGGATTCCCCATTTTCGCCAATTTTTACTTTCCCAACTTCAGTTTTTATTTGTGATATTTTTTGATCAAGTTCTTCTACATTTTTTTTATTTTTAGTAATTTTCTCATTAAGTTCATTACTCAACTGATAAAGTTTTTTGCTCTGTTTTTTTGTAATCCTTACAAGCTTTTCGTTTTCAAAAGTATTCCTGAACTGAGTAAGACCTTCTTTAACTTTATCAACCAGATCATCAATGTCCCATGGTTTCTGGATAAATTTTTGGACAAACCCTTTATTAATCGCATCCACTAATACATCCGTATCTGAATATCCACTTATCAAAAACCTAATTGTCTCAGGGCTTTCTTCTCTTGCCTGCTCAAGAAGTTCAGATCCAACCATATCGGGCATACGCTGATCTGAAATCAATAAAGAAAATGGAAACTCAGCTTTTGTTAATTCCTCAAGACCTTGTTTACCACTTTCGCAGGAAACAAAGTCAACTCCAATCTTTTTTAATATTCGACCGAGAGCTTTACTGACCATTTTTTCGTCGTCAACAATCAATACTCTATGCTTACGTTTTCCCATTCAGCAACCTGTTGATTTTAAAAAGTAAATAAACGATGTTTGAGCTAAAAAAAACATGCTGTATTGCCTTAAATTTATATTATCTTCTTTGAATGACGAAATCAACCATTATTCAACTTTCGTACGAAATATACTAGTGACTTAAGCTAAAAACAAAACTTATTAATCAAAACCAAGAGGTGTCTGCATGTTTTCCATAGATATTCTTGCTTTTTCCACAACATCTGCCGGGAACATCCTCAACTCAGATTGCTTAAATTTGTATTGAGTAAGGTAATTGAGCACCACCTTTGCTGCCGCAATTCCCTGCTGCTTGTCACGCCTTCTTTTCACAGGCTCACGATCTTCCTGTTTACTCAACCACAATTTATGCAGAGAAAATGCTCGGGGATCAGGCACAACCATTAATGCAGGAAAACCATCCTCTCCTATAACAGTCTGAAAAAATTTTGGCGAAGATAACAGCCACTGAAGATTCATAACCTCCACAGCCTCTATATCATCTGCTCCGCCTATCTGTCTTTTCTCATTTGCAAAAACCATCGAAGGAAGGGGTTTTAACAAATCAATCATATAGCCATCCTTATTAACTGCCCTAAAGCTCTTTTTACCCATCATTGCAAAAGATTTATCAGCTTTACGAAGAATATCCATAAAATCTGTCTTTTGCGGTTTTTCAGCAGATACTAATACTAACTTTGGGCGGGTATCCCATAGGATGTCCATATCAGAAGTAGCCATAATATCCTGCTCAAAAAAAACACCAGCACAGGCTTCATAAGCATACAAGGCATTTGTACCTATTACCATCAGATTACGCCCAAGAATATTTTGTTGCTCAAGTAATCTTAAAATCGTTGTAACCACACTTGGGACTCGTTGAATTTTAGCAGCTTTGCAAAACCTTGACTGCTCTTTTAAACGATTTTTTAAACTTGAAAAGTTCTGAGTGATCTGTTTTTTATTTTTTTGGAACTCTTCCAATATTTTTTCTGTCTTCTCTGATCTAGGACCAAGGCTTTTGCCATTACCATAACGATCTTTAGTTCTAAATAAGTATTCTTTGTTTTTTGATTTTTTCCAATGCATACCACCACTGTATGAACGATTTTTTTTAAAAGCATCTTTATATGCATCATATATTTGAACAGTATCAATAAAAAATTTAGACTGGTTATCAGTTAGCTCTTTAAGAATCATATAACTTTCCTTCTTATTTATAAAATCAATACAACGAAGGAAAACTCTGCTAAAAGATACCCCCACTCAACAGTTTTCCTTCATTCCAAACTCATTTCAATAATGAAGGAAAACCAAACCAATGTCAAGGCTTTTTAAAATCAGCTAAATATTTGCAATAAGCTTATTAGAAATCAAAAACCATTAATAAAGAAAGCTATAAAATTATCATTCTATGAAAAATTTATCTTTAAGATAAAGCTTCAAAGGACTTTTTCCGTTTAGTTTAAATCTTTTGATAAATTCTAAATTTGTCAGCCGAAATTGTCAAAACTCAGCCTTGCAGGCTTCAAACAATTGACAATTTTACGCCTGACTTCATTAAGAATTTAAGCAAAAGATATAAAGATGCTCTGCAAAAGCCCTTTAAAGCTTTATCAAGCCAATCAGTCCGAAACCAGAAAAATTATTTAAGACTTCTTCTTACTATTGCATGCTATACTTTAATACTATGTCTTTTTAAGTAATTATTCCAAACGTACAAGCTACTCTCACAATACAATTTGTATAAAAAATAATTTTAAGTCTTTCGACTGGGGCAAGAGGTTAAAAAGTGACAGCGTATTTTCAATTATGATCGCCCTCTATAATAAAGTGATAGATTAAAGTTAATGCGCAGTCAATCCTTATTAGTTAAGCAATTTATTTAAGCAAGTTTATTAACACTTCTGCCAACAAAGAACCAATAATTCCTAAAAATATTGCTGATATAGCAGAAATCATTAATGACCATATTGGATGACGTTTGACAAAATCAGCGAGTCGAAAAAATAAAGGTTTAGTTATTTGCTTAAGATCACTTTGAGAATTCTTGATCATGTTGATTGAGATTCTTTTATGTTTCAAAGATTCAACACATTCGTCACAGATTATGGGTTTATCGCAGGATAAAAAAACGTCAGTTTTGGTTCCATTCATGTCAAATAAACATCCACGCGTCTCATCGTGTGTATAGGTTGAAATATCTGAAATAAGTGGCAAACGGTTTTCATTTCGTTTGAAAACAAAAGAGTAGGAATATAACATTCGAAGTATGATATTTTCTAATGGAATATTTTTCTTTGAAAGAATATCATTAATTTCATGAAATGTAACAATGGCTCTACTTCCATCTAAGCTACGTGAATAGTAGTTGTGTTCAAGGGGAACGTTTGCAATTACTAACATAAAGTCTTCATCAAAACTGTCAGGTAATTGCTCCTGCAATATAATATCGGAAAATGCCCAATTAGGCTTATCTGAATCTATTGACAATGAGAAACTTTCAATCTCACCGTTGATTTTAAAAATTGATGACTGCCAATTCTTAATTCGTTGTTTATCGAATTCGACAGGGAGATGACCGATTGTAACTATTTTTTTACAGTTATCATTCTCTTCCTCTTAATAAGCATAATAATAAACACTATATTGGAAACTTGCTGTTACTTTTCCTTCTTTATCAATACATTATGAAACCATGGGAGTCAATTGAAGACTTGAATGTTTTCTCTGTCTTGTGACAACTTGCTTGATAGAGGTTTGGAGGGCTTTTTGTAGTGCATCTTTATATCTTTTGTAAAAATTCTTTGTACAGCCAGGCTTACAATTGGCAATTGTTTGAGGCCAAAGGCCGAGTTTTGCCAATTTAGACTGGCAAACTTAGAATTTTCAAAAGATTTAAACTAAACGAGAAAAGCCCTTCAAGCCTCTATCTCTTGGAAACAGATATTACAAATTGACAATCCAACCACCTTATGGCAAATATTTCTACATTATTATTGGTTAGGTTACACTTACACCATTTTTGAAATCTGACTCACAAAATCATCGAGTTTTTTAACAGATACTTTAAAAATTGGTTTTAGTTCCTGGGCAAACACTGATATTTTATATTCTTCCAGCATCCAGAAAAACTCTTCGATTTTTTCTGTCTTTTCAGAAGAAGTGTCTGAAGATAAATTCTCAAGCAGAGTATTTAGATACTTTGAAAATCTATCCACTGGAACAGCTTTTTTACCATCCTTGATAGGATCACCAAAAGCCCGTTCTGCCCTCACGCTAATAGCCTTAATATATCTATGCAAATTTTCAATTCTCTCAAATTCATAAAGCTCAAGGAAATTTTTCGGTACAAGGCTTTGAAAATCATTATAAAGTCTTTGAATCAATTCTTTTACTTTAATTCTATTACCAGCCTTAAAGCTAAGTTTTTGCAAATATGAATCAGTTTCTTTGTATTCATCAATAAGAATATCAATAATACTTAAAAACTCTATTGTTTTATTATAAAGATCCGGGAAAACATTTTGGGCATAAGATAAAAACTCCTTTTTCTTTCTTATATCCTTTAAAAAAAATTGCCTTGTTATTGCATTAAAAAATTTGGTTTGAAATTCTTTTGCTCCATTAAAAAAAGATGCGTGCTTATTAATTATTTTAGATGACCTGATATCTTTTTTAAGTGCTTTAAATTGTTCAGCATAAGATATCATGTATAAAGATAGTATGCCTTTTTTATGCCCATTTAAAAAAAGTTGTTTTGATTGGTAAAGACGGAGTGAAACTTTTTCATTCTCTTTTGCAAGGCCTAAAAAAACATTAAAAGCAACATTGTTTTCCTGCCTTATTATAATAGGTTCGCCAATATCTTCAAAATCCCATGCCAAAAGATTCTCTCTTTCAAATTTTGCTTTTTCTTTTTCCAGCACACCTTTATTTGAAAACTCATTGTCATAAAATTTGTTTATCAAAGAATTATCTCTTGAAGCTTCAATTTCTTCATCTTTTTCATTCCTGATTGAAATACGCATTTTAAGGTGTTGATCCAGGTTTTTGTCAGACCAAGCAGATGCCGGTATATTAAGATTGAACCTGTCTTTTGCAAAACAACTCAACAATGAAAATAAAGGCTTATCTGTTTTTGGCATTTGTTTTGCAATTATTGCAGCTTTCTCAGAAACAGGAAGAAGGTTTGTCCTGTATTTTTTTGGAAGATTTTTTATTAGATTTATAATTTTTTCTTCAAAAAGACCTGGCACAAGTTGCTCTATTGCATAGCGCGATATTGAAGGAGCTGATACAGCAGGAACGTTAACAGTGATACCATCATTTTTTGAACCAGGAGAAAATACATACTCAAGTTTAAATTTTGATTTTCCCATCTCAAGTGTATCAGGGAATTTAAATAGTTCGTTTTCATCAAGTTGCTCTCTAATTAAATCATTTTCTGTCAATCTTAAAAAAGAATCATCTTTATCTTTTATATATTTTGAAAACGTCCTGAGATTAAAAAAATCTTTTTTAAGCTTTGCTTTATAAAACAAAAAAATATCATCCTCTGTAGCAACAATACCTCTTTTCCTTGTTTTGCCTTCTAAAGTCTGTATTTTTTCTATAAGCTCATTGTTATAGGTCATAAAGCTGAACTCTCTATTTAATTCACCTTCCACAAGAGCTTTTCTGATAAAAATATCTCCTGCTTCGGAAGAATTCACTTTGCCATAGGGAACAGGCCTTTGTCCAACAAGTATCAGTCCAAACAGAGCGACCTGTTCATTTGCAACCACCTCTCCCCTATTCTTTTCATAATGGGGTGAAGACCACGCATATGTACAAAGATCTTTCCCCATTTCTTCAACCCAGGCAGGATCAATATTTGCAACACACCTTGCAAAAAGCTTACTTGTTTGAATAAACTGAGCTGCCACAATCCATACATTCGCACTCTTAAACAATCCAGAGCCAGGGAATATCATTACCTGCTGCCCCTTTGCAGCATTAAATATATATTTTTCTTTTTTATGGGCAATATTTGTAAGATAACCTGATAGCAAAGATTTATGTATAGCAGTATAAATATCTGAGCCTACTTCATTTTCTTTTGACTTCAGCCCTTTTGTTCCTGTATTAAATGCAAGTTTTTTTCCAGTGATTGAATTTTCAGTTAAAATATTTCTTATCTGTCTGCTAATATCTTCCCACTCCCTAAGCCTTCTGAAAGAAAGAAAATTGTCATTACAAAATTTTCTTAAACTTGACCGGGATTTTAATTTTTTCTGGGCCCCTTTATATGTCTTCCAGATATTTAAATAAGATATAAAGTCAGAACTTGGATCATTCAACTGGGCATGCTTCTGATCCGCCTGTTGTGCTTTTTCCCTGGGACGCTGCCTTGGATCTGCTATGGCAAGAGCTGATGTGATGATTATTGCCTCATTGAGGCATCCCCGAGTGTCAGCTTCTATCAATATCCTGGAAAGCTTTGGATCAACAGGAATACGCGCCATTATTTTCCCAATTTTTGTCAGGCTATATATTTTCTGCGTTTTTTGATGCTTAAAAATTTTCTCCTCTTTTATGGCACCAAGCTCCAGCAAGGTACTGAACCCATCCTTAATACTTTTTTCACTTGGTGAATCAATAAAAGGAAATTTTCTTACATCACCAAGTTTTAAAGATATCATCCTTAAAATAACTTCTGCAAGATTACTTCTTACAATTTCAGGAGATGTGAAAAATGGTCGTAAATGAAAATCTTCCTCACTAAATAACCTGATGCACATGCCATTTGCCACCCGTCCACATCTTCCCATTCTTTGATCAGCACTGCTCTTGGAAATCTTTTTTACCGGAAGTGATGTGGTTCGGGTTCTTGGTGAATAACTTGGTATTCTTGCAAGTCCTGTATCTATAACATATTTTATTGAAGGTATTGTAAGGGATGTTTCAGCAACATTTGTAGAAACAATGACTTTTCTCAAAGGTCCTTTTGAAAAAATTTTCTGCTGATCCTTAGATGAAAGTCTGGCAAAAAGAGGTAAAACCAAAAGGCCCCTATGATCTCTTTGCCGTGCTCTGACAAGCTCAATTGTCTCTGAAATATCCTGCTCTGTAGGCATAAATACAAGGATATCACCTTTTGGAAACTCTGAAAGAATGTGATCAACTGCATCAGCTGTTGCTTCTATATACTCAGTATCATCAGCTTCCTTTTTTGAATCTGCTGGATCTTCTTCATTTTGAACTTGCATATATTTTACATCAACCGGGAACATTCTGCCTGACACTTCAATTACCGGAGCATTATCAAAAGCTTTAGAAAATTTTTCTGTATCTATTGTTGCTGATGTTATTATGAGTTTTAAATCTTTTCTTTTTTTAATAAGATTTCTCAATATCCCCAGAGTAAAGTCAATATTAAGGCTTCGCTCATGTGCTTCATCAACAATAATTGCCTCGTATTGATTTAAGAATCTGTCTTTTTGGGTTTCGGCAAGCAAAATTCCATCGGTCATGATTTTAATCAAACAATTTTTTGATGACTTATCATCAAATCTAATCTTATAACCTATGGACTCCCCGACTTTCTGACCCAATTCCTCAGCTATTCTTAAAGCGACATTTATTGCAGCAATCCTTCTTGGCTGGGTACATCCTATAATTCCTTTGGTACCAAACCCTGCTTGTAAAAGATACTTTGGTATCTGGGTTGTCTTGCCGGAACCTGTTTCCCCGGAAATTATAACAACGCTATTATTCATAACTTTTTCAATAATTTCATCTCTTTTTTTCAGTATAGGGAGATCCGGCAGTGGTTTTATCTGTAAACTATTTTGTATATTTTTTATTTTTTCCATTCCTGTATTAATAACACTATTTTTTATCAAATATTAGTGTAAACAAAAACTTTTTCAAACTCTCTTTTTTCAAAAATCTATTGACATAATTGTTAGAATGCGAGAAATAAGTACGGTGAACAAGTCATTGAAAATATATACTATGTTAATAGGAATTTAATATAATTGTTTTAAAATGGAGGAGAAAATAGCATGGGTGAAGCAGCTATTAAAATTAAAGTAGGCAAAAAAAGCCTATTCAAAAATAAAGTTATGGAACTTTTGCCTGATGGTGGCAACCTAAATGCATGCCTTACTTGTGGAGCATGTTCATCTGGATGCCCTGCAACCGGGCTTAGAGATATGGACCCAAGAAAATTTTTACGAATGGCAGCACTTGGGATGGATGAAGAAATTTTAAGCTCAGAATGGGCATGGATGTGCACAATGTGTCAAAGATGTATCTATGTGTGCCCCATGGAGATAAACATCCCCCAGCTCATCTTTTATACCAGGCAATCATGGCCTAGAGAAACCAGGCCAAAAGGTATTCTTGGTTCCTGTGATGCGGCTTTAACAAATAAGTCAGGAAGTGCTATGGGCACACCACCTGATGACTTTGAATTTGTTGTGGGTGATGTTCTTGAAGAATACCAGGAAGCGCAACCTGAATTTGCAGACATGGAAGCTCCCATAGACAAAGAAGGAGCTGAGTTTTTTATAAATCAAAATTCAAGAGAACCTGTTACAGAACCTGATGAAATGGTTCCTCTCTGGAAAATCCTTCATAAAGCCGGTGTAAGCTGGACTTATGGCAGTAAGGGATGGGGTGGAGAAAATTATTGTATGTTCCTTGCTGATGATGATGCATGGAAACATCTTGCTACACAAACATTAAATCAAGCAGATAAGCTCAAATGTAAAACCTACCTCAACACCGAGTGAGGGCACGTTACATTCTCTGTCCTGGCAGGACAGAAAAAATTTAACATCAAACATAACGTTGAAATTAAAAATATCTATGAATATTACGCAAAATGGATACGGGAAGGAAAGCTTAAACCAAGTTCTGACTGGAATAAAGATTTGAAAATCAAATTTACTGTTCAGGATCCTTGCCAGATTGTACGTAAATCATATGGTGACCCGATTGCTGATGATTTAAGATTTGTTGTCAAATCAGTTGTTGGTGAAGAAAATTTCATTGACATGACACCAAACAAGTCCAACAACTTCTGTTGTGGTGGCGGTGGTGGATTTCTCCAGGCTGGCTACAAAGAAGAAAGACTTGCATACGGAAAAATCAAAGATGATCAGATAAAAGCAACCGGAGCTGATTATTGTATTGCAGCATGTCATAATTGCCATGCACAAATTCATGAATTGAGCGAACATTATGGTAGCAATTATCCTGTAGTCCACATTTGGACACTACTCTGTTTATCCCTTGGTATTTTAGGTCCAAATGAACGTGAATATCTCGGTGATGATCTAAAAGGAGTTAATGTATTTCATCCTGAAACAGAATTGTAAAAAAAGTAAAAAAAATTGCTCTGCTTTTCAAAGTATGATATTGGAATTAAATTATGACAGAAATAATCAGCTTAGCAAATCAAAAAGGCGGAGTAGGGAAAACAACAACAGCAGTTAATCTTTCAGCAGCACTTGCTGAATTTGGCAAGAAGACTCTGCTTGTTGATTGTGACCCCCAGGCAAATACCACAACCAGTCTGGGCATAGACAAACCATCTCTTGGTAAGTCCATGTATGATGCAATGATTGGAGAGGCTGATATTAATGAACTTATTTTATCCACAGAGCAACCAAACTTAAAAATTCTCCCGGCAAATGTTGACCTTATTGGCTTTGAAGTAGAAATGATAGCCGCAAAGGAAAGAGAAAAAATTTTAAGAAACCTTTTAAAAGAAATAAAAGATGATTTTCAATATATTATTATTGATTGCCCACCCTCCCTCAGCCTGTTAACGCTTAATGCACTTTGCGCTTCAACTTCAATAGTAGTGCCACTCCAAAGCGAGTTCTTTGCCTTAGAAGGATTAAGCCAGCTCCTTGATACAGTCAAAAGAATTAAATCATCTGTTAATTCGAGCCTGAAAATTAAAGGTATTCTGTTTACAATGTATGATAGCAGAACAAACCTTTCAAGAAATGTTGTTGAAGAAGCTGAAAAATATTTTAAAGATATGGTTTTTAAAACAAAAATTCCACGCAACATTAAACTTGCGGAGGCTCCAAGCTATGGTGTGCCAATAATTTTCTATGACAAATCTTCAGTTGGATCGAAAGCTTATCTATCATTTGCAAGGGAGCTTGTTAAGCGGCTATGAAAAAACAAAAAAAAACAGGGCTTGGACGAGGAGTTGCATCACTTATTCCTGACATCGGTGAAACAGGAGATTATTCAACAGACACACTTTTTCAGTGTCCAATTGATGATATTAAACCAAACAGATATCAGCCGCGTATTAATTTTTCTGATGAAGAATTATTAAAACTGAAAAATTCTATTATTGAACAAGGTGTTATCCAACCTCTCCTTGTACGCAACCTTGACGACTCATACGAACTCATTGCAGGTGAGCGAAGATTGAGAGCTGCCAAACAGGCAAACCTCACTCATGTTCCGGTTTTTGTAAAAAATTTAACAGATGAACAGGCTCTTGAAGTTGCAATAATTGAAAATGTTCAACGAGAAGATCTAAATCCTTTAGAAGAAGCTGATGCTTACCATAGACTTGCTGTTGAGTTTAACTATACCCAGGAAATGATTGCAAAAAAAATCGGAAAGAACAGATCAACTGTTGCAAACCTTTTAAGATTAAGAGGTCTGCCAGAAAAAATAAAAGAAAGCCTTACCTCAAAAAAAATCTCCATGGGACATGCCAGAAGTATCCTTGGAGCAGGAAATGAAGAAGAACAATTAGACGTATGGCAACTTGTTATTGCAAAAGATCTCTCAGTAAGAGAGACTGAAAAATTTATCCACTCAATAAAAAAACAACTTTCCGACCAAAAAATACAAAAGATCTCGCCTGAAAAAATATATCTCCATGAAATTTCAGAAAAACTTACAGAAAAATTTAAATCAAAAATCAAAATCATGAAGCAAGGAGAAAAAGGGAAAGTTGAAATAAATTTTATAAACCAAAAAGAATTTGATCATATTGTTGGACTTCTTAACAAAGTGTCATGAAAATTACGGTTGCACGAACAGCAGGATTCTGTATGGGTGTGCGCCGAGCTGTAGAAATGGCTCTTGATGCATCAAACTCCTCTTTAGATTCACTTTATACATATGGTCCTTTAATACATAATCCTCAGGTAATGGAAGTCCTTGCACAAAAAGGTATATCCACCATTGATAAAATTCCTGAAAATGGCAAAGGTATTGTTTTAATAAGGGCCCACGGAATTCCTCCAAAAAAAGAAAAATCTTTATCAGATGCTGGTTTTAAGGTTATTAACGCGACCTGCCCAAGGGTTGTTATGGTACAATCCATTATTAAAAAATATGCAGAAAAAGAGTATGCTATAATAATTGTTGGGGATAAAAACCATCCTGAAGTTAAAGGGCTTCTCGGCTATTCACAAAATAACGGGCATACAATTTCTAATATGATTGAGCTTGAGACACTCCCTGAATTTAATAAAGCTGTTATTGTTGCACAGACAACACAGGATACAATCTTTTTTAACAACGTAGAAAAATGGACAAAAACAAATTTTCCTCACTATATGATATTTAATACAATTTGTAATTCTACTGAGAAACGTCAGGCGGAAACACGAGACATTGCAGGCAAAAATGATGCCATAATTGTTCTTGGCGGGAAAGAGAGTGGTAACACCAGACGTCTTTTTAAAATTGCTAATAAAACAGGCAAGAAAGCCTTCCACATTGAAGACATTTCGGAACTTGACCTTTCATCTTTATCCTCAGCTCAATCAATTGCAATTACTGCTGGAGCATCAACTCCAAACTGGATAATCAGCAAAGCATACAGAGAAATTGAAAAAAACCTGCGGAAAAAAGGTAAACTCTCAAATGCTTTTTACAAAACAAGAGACTTTCTTTTACACGCCAACATAATGCTCGCTGTAGGTGCCGGTAGCATGACATACGCTTGTTCAAAAATTCAATCTTTTGAAAATATATTTATTCATGCAACAATAGCATTTTTATATATTTTATCCATGCAGGTAATGAACAACCTTTTTGCAATAAAACCTGACCAATATAATAATCCAGACAGAGCCCAATTATATAAAAATAATTATGCTATTTTTGGCATCACAACATGCATTTTTGGTGCGGCAGGTCTTTTTTTATCTTTCAGAACAGATATAACCTGTTTTTCTTTACTATTTATAATGAGTATTTTAGGTCTTTCGTATAACTTAAAAATAATTCCACCTATTTTCGGAATAAAAAAGATAAAACGGATAAAAGATATACCTGGTGCAAAAACCATTCTTATTGCAACGGCATGGGGAATAGTTACTTCAATTCTCCCTGCTATATCCAACTCAGGCAATCTCTTCCCGGCTGGTATTGCCTTTATCTTTTCTACAGGATTAGTATTTGTTGCAACGGCATTGATTGACATCCTTGGAATACAAGGCGATAGAATTACTGGCAGAGAAACTATACCAATCCTTATTGGCGAAAAAAAAAGTATTACAATCATTAAACAAGTTTTAATTGCCATACCAATTATTCTAATTTCAACTTCTTTTTTTAAAATTATAAATAGCTTAGGATTTTTTCTTGTAATACCACCTCTGTTAATGCTATATATTACAATATATATTGATAAAGAAAATATTAAATCCAGAATGAAATTTAGATTTATTATTGAATTTAATTATATTATCGCCGGAATAATTGCCGGGATAATTTAATTCATAATGGGATACATTTATGGGAAAATATAGCAACGGCTTTGTTAAGGCCCCATTACTCGGAAGACTTGCAATAAAAAACTCTCTTATAACTGAACAGGAATTTGACGAAGCCATGAATGCATGTTCAGATGCGAGTGACCCTGAAGAAACGTTAAAAGATTATTTTCTTTCTAACAATCTCATTACTCCTCAAAATTTAAAAAGGATAATAACTGCGACTAAAGCAATAGTATTAAGACAAAAAGATATTAAATTTGGTACAATTGCTGTAAACAAAGGGTTTATTTCCCAGAGCGTAGTAGACCTTGTATTAGAAGAACAAGATCAGAGTTTCAAAACCAAAAAAAACCCAAGACTTATTGGCGATATGCTTGTTGAGGCAGGGATAATAAAAATCGAGCAACGTAATTTTATTTTAAAAATACAAAACAGATTAATCAAAGATATTAAACGTGATTATTCAAACACCGATAATAACTCTGATGCTCTTAAATCCAAAGAAAAAAATACCACCAAAAACGATGAAAACCAAAAATCAATACCAAGTACCAGCACTTTTGAAATTATTAAACACGGTATAAAACTTGAGATCACGCAAGACACCCTGACAGCACTAATATCTAAGACAGAAGATTTTGATGATAACATCAACCCAGAAGATATCAGAGACCTTCTTATTAAAAAAGGCATTACGTTTGGACTTGTAAATAATGATCTTTTGTTAGGATTTATAAAATCAAGAGGGTTTAAACAAAAAGGTTTTATTGCATCTAAAGGCATTAAACCTCTATCAGGTAAAAATGCAAAAATCGAATACTTTTTTGATACAGATCATTTAAAAGCTGGGGGGTTAAGTGCCAGTGGAAGAATCGATTTTAAGGACAGGGGAATGATTCCTCAAGTTGAAAAGGGCACTGTTCTATCTGAAAAAATACCTCTTAAAGAGTCATCCAGTGGGAAAAATGTTTTTGATATAGAATTAGCAACAAACAAGGCACAGGATATGAAATTACGGCATGGGAAAGGAACAAAACTATCTGAAGATCGGCTTAAAATACTCGCAGCTGTCAATGGATATCCAAAACTTACCTGGGCAGGCCTTGTTGTTGTTAATCAAGAATATATAACAACCGGAGATGTAAATTACCAAACAGGTCATATTAAATATGACGGCAATATAAAAATAAAAGGATGTATAAAAGATGGATTTGAAGTAAGAGGCAATGATATCAGCGCGCAAGAAATTCAAGGTGGAATTGTCCATTCTGAAGGTAATATAAATATTGTAAACGGGGTTAATGAAGCTGTAATTTATGCCAAGGGCAATGTATATGCCAAATTCGTCCACAACTCAAAAATTGTCTGTATGGGCAATGTCTACATAACAAAAGAAGTTGTAGACTCCCAAATTGAAACCAGTGGAGCATGTATTACAAAGGATGGGAAAATAATCTCATGTAAAATAACTGCAAAAATGGGAGTTTTTGCAAAACAAATTGGAACTGAACTTTCAGAGCCCAACATTATAAGAACTGGTCGAGATGTATTTGTTAACAAAGAACTTGCAGCTATTAAAAACAAAATAAGCACCTTTATAAAAGAAACAAACAAAGAAACAAAGAAATTAGAAAACCTTATTGACAAAAACAAAGAATATCACAAAAATACCACACGCCTTGCTGATATTCAGGAAAAATCCCAAGCAAATCAAAAAAGAATAAATTCTAAAATAGATTCCATTATCGAGAATACCAGAGACAAAAAAGAAACAGGTATTTTGAAAAACACATTGAATACTCTAAAAAGCGAGGAAAACAAAATAAACAAAAAACTTGAAACCTGTTTTGGTAAAATAGATGATCTGGAAAAAAGGATTAAAAGCATTGAGGACTCTTTATCCGAGACCCAACAAAGCATTGATGATCTAAGAAATGAGAAAAAACATCTTTCAGAGTGGAGCGATGCCAATCAGGGTGATACAACAATTAAAGTAACAGGGATTATCTTCCCGGGAACAGTGGTTCAGGGTAAATTTTCAGAGAAGCAAATTAAAGAAAAAATAGTTAATTCTAAAATCAAGGAACTTATGTACCAAAAGGATGATGATAAAAAAAGAGGGCGTCAATACGAAATGATCATTGCATAAACCTACCTATCTAAAACCATCATTTTCTTTTAACAGGCTTTCAATTTTACAATCTTTTTCTTCCCAGAGGATATTTAACCAGCTACAAAATCTATCTTTAAAAAGTTTATCATTAACAAAATCGCCTGTAAGCGAATCAGTTACAGGCAGTACTTGAAAGTCAACTACCACTTTTTTGGTCTTGCCTGACATAAATGTCCAAAGTGTTGGTGAACTTTCAGGGTATACTATTGTAACATTAATAATTTTATGAAGAAATTCACCCATTAACCCTAAAACAAATGCCACACCTCCAGCCTTGGGTTGAAGTAAATTCTCAAACTTTCCTTTTGACAGTTTTTTCTTTTCTTTTGTAAATCTAGTTCCTTCGACAAAATTCATTATAGAAACAGGAGTTTTTTTAAATTTCTCACAAGCTTTTTTTGTTTTTTCAAAATCTTTCCCCCTCAGATGGGGGTTCTCCTCAATAAACTTTTTTGAATATCGTTTCATAAATGGAAAATCCAAAGCCCACCAGGCAAGTCCAAGAAATGGTACCCAAATAAGCTCCTTTTTTAAAAAGAATTTCAACATGGGAATTTTCCTGTTTAATATTTTTTGAAGTACTAGAATATCAACCCATGATTGATGATTGGAAAGCACAAGATACCATTGTTTTTTTTCAAGTTGTTCAAGTCCTCGAATATCAAAGTCTATTTTATTAAACAAGTGTATAATAAATGAATTTATACTTATCCATAAACTTGCATTAAATATAAGCATTTTTGTGCAAAGGTCGGTTACAAATGGGATACGAACAAAAAATTTAATGCTTGCTATTAAGAAAAGAGGCATACATAAAAGAATAGAATTAACAGTATATAATAAAAATGAACAGCTCCCTTTAACATATGATGGGAGAA
This sequence comes from Desulfobacterales bacterium, assembly GCA_023143455.1. Lineage (GTDB taxonomy): Bacteria > Desulfobacterota > Desulfobacteria > Desulfobacterales > Desulfobacteraceae > JAIOSM01. The sequence continues at coordinate 21,745 of JAGLHT010000014.1, read as the reverse complement.
AAAATAACATTTTTAGCCTGTCCTTTCAGAAAAAATTTCAGCCAACATACAACGGGCACTCCCACCTCCAACAGTTTCAATTGTTGTAAGATCAACAGGCAAAATTTTGCCATATTGTTCAAGCCTTTGAATCTGCACTTTTGAATAGGCTGAAAAAGCCTGTTCTGACATAACATTAGTATGATAAACAGGATGTCCTGTTGAACTTGCCGTATCAAAAAGTATACCTTCTTTATAGAAGCGCCGGCGGATAAAATTATCAAATTGTTCATCATTGCATCTCTTAGATCGCGCGGCATAAACAATCTCGCCTGCATGGTCAATCACCATGCTTCCAGTACCTTCAAGAAAACTGTCTGTTTCATCAAGACGCCCAACATTGATGATATTTCTGATTTTATACCCATTTACTTTTAATAATTTTTCAACAGGCTTTTCAAAAATCAATACGTTAACGCCCTCTTTTTTAAGAAGGTCCACCATATTTTGAAATTCGATATTTGCTTTTTTATTAATTTCTATTGCAGAGGATTTAAGCTTTTGTTGAAATTCATTGTACCGTCCTGTTTCTTCATTAAATCCGAAATCATAGGACCTGACCATCAAAACAGTATCAGTGGTTCTTGGTACATCTAACATTGTTTTCCTCTTGCGCTTGTTAAGTACTATTTAGATTTTTTTACTTTATTAAGTTATGCAAGTCAAGAACAAAACTCCAACATAAACTATTATACGTATGTTTCAGCAATCTCTTTAATTGCAGCCAAGGCTTTTTCTATATGTTCTTCTGTATTAAATGGACCAAGCCCCATCCTCACAGTCCCATGGATCTTATCTGTTCCAATCTGTTCATGAACCAATGGTGCGCATTGTAACCCTGTTCTACAGGCGATATTATAGTCGCCATCTAAAATAGTTCCTGTGTTTACGGCTTCAAAACCCTTAATATTAAAACTGATAACTCCTATATGATCTGTTAGATCGTCCCCGCAATATGTGATTATGTTATCTATCCTATTCAAGCCATCTCTGAATTTTTCAGTTAATATCATCTCTTCCTTGTGAATTTTATCAATTCCCTTACCAAGAAGCCATTTCATGCCTGCATACAACCCTGCTACCCCAATAGTATTCAATGTCCCATATTCTAGCCGGTAGGGATACTCTTCCAGATGATGTTTAACAGCGGATTTTACCCCGGTCCCCCCTGCCCTTGTATGTTTAATTTCAATATTTTCTCTTACATACAATCCACCAATGCCCACAGGACCAAGAAGGGATTTGTGTCCTGTAAATGCCACAACATCGACATTCAACTCTTCAATGTCAACTGAAATTTTCCCTGCTGTCTGGGATGCATCAATAAGAAAAATTATTCCATTGTCTTTACAAAGTTTTCCGATTTCCTTTGCAGGCTGAATTGTCCCAAGAACATTTGAAGCATGGTTTAAAACAACAAGCCTTGTATTACTTTTAATTTTTGCGGCAAAATCGTCTGGATTAACAAAACCGTTTTTATCAAAAGGGATATAATCAACTTCGACATTGTTATACAATGACATATGATAAAGGGGTCTTAAAACAGAGTTGTGTTCCAAAGTGGTTGTTATCACATGATCACCTGGTTCAAGAATGCCTGATATAGCAAGGTTTAACGCATCTGTAGAATTTAATGAAAACACAAGTCTGTTAGGGTCTTTGCCATTAAAATATTCAGTGAGGGTTTTCCTTGTATTTTCAACAACATTTCCTGTTTCAATACAAAGGTCATAACCAGACCTTCCAGGGCTAACACCATTATTTCTATAGAAATCATCCATATAAGAATACACTTCTTCGGGTTTTGGGAAAGATGTTGCTCCATTATCAAGATAAATAAGATCACTCATAACTAACGCCCTCTTCTTTGCAAAGATTTTTTAAAATTGCACATTAATTATTAATCTGTTAAATAATTAATCTATAATGAATACAGTATAAATCTAAAACGGATTTATGTCAAATATTTTGAAAAGTTGTGGAATTAAGGTTTAACAGGATAATCTTGATTTTTCTTTTGAAGTTTAAATAAAAAGGCCGGGATTTTTATATAATCCGGCCTTTTTGTGTATATTTTTTGGCGTTGAGCTGTTGTTTAGGCTTTTGGGAGTTTTGGGAATTTTTTACTTATTGTTTTGTTCCAGCCATCCAGTTCAGGATTGACTTGTTCAAACAACTTGTCAGAATCGCCTTTAATGGTGATTTTTTCAATGACGTCACCCTGGGCAATGCTGTCAACGATTTTCTGGTCTTCATCACTTTCAACTACACCAAAAACAGTGTGAACACCGTCGAGATGGGGAGTCGGACCATGGGTAATAAAAAACTGACTGCCATTTGTTCCAGGACCGGCATTTGCCATGGAAAGAATGCCAGGCTTGTCATGTTTCAAGTCTTTTTCAAATTCATCTTTAAATTCATATCCTGGACCACCCATTCCGTTTCCCTGGGGGCAACCGCCCTGAATCATAAAATCGGGAATGACACGATGGAATTTAAGACCGTTGTAGTATTCTCTTTTTGCAAGGTTTGCAAAATTACCACAGGTAACAGGGGTCTTGTCAGCAAATAACTTTATGTTGATGGGACCTTTGTTTGTTTCGAAAATGGCTGTTAATTCAGACATATTTTTCTCCTTTTTTAATTAAACAAATATGGTGAAATTTAAGGATTAGTTTAAAATTGTCAAATAAAAAAATGTGAGGTAGCTTATGTTAAAAATCATTCCTAGAGAATTTACTTGAAAATAAATAATATTCAAGTTATCAAAACAAATGAGCTCTCTTTTAAAGATAACTATATTTTTTCTATCCTTAGTACCTTTGCTATTTTCTTGTACCTCTTCAACATATAACCTTGAAAGCCACATCGGATTATACAAGGTGATCAAAGCAGACTGTAAATTAACAAAAGGTTTATTCAATCCATGTGGCAATATCAAATTTTTAGAGATCGTAAAAGGACATTTTTATGGAATCAATCCTGATCAATTGGCATTGGTGCATTGGCATGCAGAAAAAGGCAGTTCAGAAATTGAATATACTGCATCGTTAATCTCTAATCATAAGCAACAATTGCCAGAAGGGAATAAAATATGGCTATTTAATGTGAGCACTAATAATAGATCAGAAAAAGTATTTTTTACAGTTAAAGCGGGTAAAATAACCGAGTATGTTTCTCGATTTAATCAAAAAAAAATAGCAGGAAAGATAATTTCACGAAATTTTCATTACAAACTTGCCCCCATAGACAGAAAAGGGATAAAAAATTATAAGCTAGATTATCCCAAAAATTGATTATTACAATAATTCAAAAATAAAAAAAGCTATGCTGTGCCCATAATTTCTGCAACAGATTTACGGATATGCGCTGTTGTGCATTCTTTGACTAATGCTTCATCTTTATTTTCAATAGCTTTTATAAGCTCACGGGCTTCTACAAAAAAGCTTTTAATATCTATTTGGCGTGGAATTGAGAGCCAGAAACGAAGATAATGGCATAATAGTCTTTCCAAAAGCCTTGCAAGATGTGCATTTTTTGCAATTTTAAATATATAATGATGAATTTGGAAATCAAAATCCACAATATCTTGATTACTGCAATTGTTGTCAAAATCAAGTATTTTATTTTCTAATTCTTTTAAGGCTTTCAATTCTGATGCAGTAATACGCTGCATCGCCCAAATATTTGCCTGTACTTCCAGTACCATACGAATTTCAGTGAGTTCACGGATGCGTTCAAGGCTCAAAGGAGTTACAATAAAATGTGAACCGTGTCTCATTATCCACTCTTCTGCCTGTAGAAGGATCAATACCTCTTTTATTGGAGTTCGGCTAACACAAAATTCTTCTGCAAGCTCGCTTAAGTTTAAAACTTTTTCCGGTTCAAGCTCCAGTTTGATAATTTTTTTTCTTAACGCTTCAAATATTTCATTTGAATTCACTTGTTACCTCATACATATTATTATTCTAATAATGTTCTAATTCCTATGGAGATATCAATACCTATTAGATGCATGGTAAATTTATTCCAATTTAATGTCAATAAAAAATCATTTTATAAACATGTTTGACTTTAATATGAATTTTGATCATAATCTTTAAACACTACAAATTGAATGTAAGGAGACAAAATGACATCGAAAGTATATTTTACTGATTTCAGAGCCACGTCAAAAGAAAGCGTTGTTGAAAAGCTTGCAAGGCTCTGTGAAATTGCCGAAATAAAGGATGTGCTTGGCAAAGAGGATTTAGCTGCTGTTAAAATTCATTTTGGCGAAAAAGGCAATACTGCATTTATCCGCCCTCCATATATCCGAAAAATTATTAAATGCATTAAAAAAACCGGAGCAACACCTTTTTTAACTGATGCAAACACTCTTTATGCAGGCTCAAGAAGCGATTCCATATCTCACATTAAAACAGCAATTGATAACGGTTTTTCATACTCAAGCATGGATGCTACACCTATTGTAATTGCTGATGGGTTAAGGGGCAAAACAGAGACAAAGATTAAAATTAACCGCAAGAACTGCTCCCATGCCTATATTGGTTCTGAGATAGTCAATGCAGATGCACTTGTCTCAATTGCCCATTTTAAAGGTCATGAACTTTCAGGCTTTGGCGGAACATTGAAAAATCTTGGGATGGGCTGTGCCTCAAGAAAAGGAAAAATGGTACAACACTCAAGTGTGAGCCCAAAAGTCAAAAAAAAGAATTGTATTGCATGTTTAGAATGTATAAATCACTGCCCCACAGAAGCAATTGAACTTAAGGAAGAAAAAGCATACATTGATTCAAAAAAATGTATTGGATGTGGAGAATGTATTATTCGATGCCCCAATGATGCTGTTCAAATAAGATGGGATCAAAACATACCGGTTTTTCTTGAAAAAATGGTTGAGTATACTGAAGGAGTACTCAAAGGCAAAAAAAATAAAAGCTTTTTTATTAATATAGTTGCTGATATAAGCCCGACATGTGACTGCCTTCCTTATAATGACTCTCCCATTGTCAGGGATATTGGAATTCTTGCTTCAAAAGATCCTGTGGCAATTGATCAGGCTTCGGCAGATCTTGTTAATAACGAAGAAGCCCTTCCAGGAAGCATACTCCAATGTAATAAAAAGAAAGGAGAGGATAAAATCAAAGGTCTCTATCCTGATGTTGAGTGGCAATATCAACTTGAATATGCCCAGAGTCTTGGTCTTGGAACTTGTGACTATGAACTTGAAAAAGTAGAGACTCTTTCCTATGATGTAAAGATAAAGCCTAAGCCATAAAGCTCCAAAGTATACCTGCTGCAACAGCAGAACCGATTACACCGGAAACATTAGGCGCCATGGCATGCATTAAAAGAAAATTTGACGGATCTTCTTTTTGACCAACCATCTGTACAACTCTTGCTGAATCAGGAACAGCAGAAACACCTGCTGCACCAAGCAGAGGATTAATTTTTGTTTTTAAAAAAAGATTCATTGTTTTTGCAAAAATCAGACCTGCTGCAGTTGCTACAGCAAAAGAACCAGCTCCCAGAACAAAAATCTTAATTGATGCCGGTGTTAAAAAAACATCTCCCTGGGTGCTTGCTCCCACTGTCAACCCAAGAAGTATAGTTGCTGTATCAATCAAAGAAGTTCTTGCAGTCTGGGCAAGTCGTTCAGTCACAACAGCCTCTTTTAAAAGGTTTCCAAAACAAAGCATTCCAAGAAGCGGCAAGGCAGCAGGTGCAAGAAAACAGCAAAGAAGAAACGCAACAATAGGAAAAATAATTTTTTCTTTTTTACCAACAACCCGGGGCTCTTCCATCCTGATAAGTCGTTCTTTTCTTGTTGTTAAAAGCCTCATAATAGGAGGCTGGATAACAGGGACAAGAGCCATATATGAATAAGCTGCAACAGCAATTGGACCTATCAAGGCTGGAGCAAGTTTTGCAGTTAAAAATATTGCGGTTGGCCCATCTGCACCACCAATAATTCCAATGGACGCAGCTTCTTTAGGTTCAAAACCTAAAGCAAGGGCGCCAAGGAATGTTAAAAAGACTCCCGTTTGTGCAGCAGCCCCAAGAAGCATAAGGACAGGACGTGCAAGCAAGGTTGAAAAATCCGTCATTGCGCCAATTCCAAGAAAGATCAGTGGCGGATATATACCTTGAGTTACACCAAAGTAGAGATAATGAAGAACACTGTTAGTTTCATAAATACCAAGCCCAAGCCCTTTAAATATTGGAATATTCCCGACAAGCATACCAAAGCCGATAGGAACCAGTAATAGAGGCTCATAATCTTTTACAATTCCAAGATAAATAAATATAAAACCAATTAATATCATTATTATATAGCGATAGTCGCATAAATAAAAACCAGTGTTTTGAAAAAATTCGACAAATAATTGATCCATTTACATTCCCTTCTACATTATCTTTTGTTGTAAATTGTTTTTTTGACTTAAACTTTAAAAATATGAATTTTATTTTATAAGCTTTTTAAACCGATTTTCATTCCAAAGAAAATAGCCTTTTGAATCAGGCTCAACAATTCCTGAATCAAGAAGAATATTAATATTAATATAAGGTTTTTCAAGATTGCTTACTTCAGCCAGACGTATAAGCTTTGGTAATGAAAAATGTTCTTCCATTGTTTTAACAAGAAGAAAAAATTGCTTTGCTGATTCTTTCTGATTTTTCAATAAAGATGTTAAAACATATTTATCTTCTTTACCAGTGCTTTTTTTTGGGCTTAAAAATTCAAATCTCTTAGGGTTCTCAATAAAAGCCAAAACCTTGTGAAGTTGTGAAATTATAAAAGAAAGAACGACCAATCCCGCAAAAACAATAATAATACCAACGGCAGCTATTGACCACCCATTATTTGCGCTAATTGCTTCAAATCCGTACAATTGTTTTATCCTCCATTTAATAAATAGATTCTGCTCCGGTGAAATCAAGTTTTTTAATAAAAGGAGCTGTCTTTAAAAGATAATTTCCCCATAAGCTCATAATATTTTCGACCATGGTAGCATCACCATGAATCATTTCAAGAAATTTTTCACGGTTAAGAAAAAAAACCTCTCCATCTATTAAAGATTTTAAAGTGTTTGTATATTTACCGTTTAAAGAAAGCAGCTCAAAACCAATAAAATCTCCAGGCTTTTTAAAAATCACAGCCTTCTCTTCCTTTGTAGATAACAATACCCTGCCAGAAATAAGGATGAAAAAAAACAAAGCTTGCCCACCCTGTATAGCAAGGTCTTCACCTGCACTGATTACCCTTTTCTCCATGATACTCTCAAGTCTGTTTTGGGCACTATTATCTAAGGATTTAAAAATATCCACTTGGTTTAACAATTCTAATTTTTGACTCATTTGTTAATACTCCATGAACTTAAGATTACAAAAGAGATATTTAATCATAAATATTTAACTATGTCGATAAAAAATAAATTTTGCACTATTTATATTATTGACTATAAAATTAGAAATCCGTATTATATTTATCTTTGACAATAATAATATAAAGGGTATAAAAGATGAAAAAATTGTATATTGTTTTAGGATTGGTGATCCTATGTTTAGTATTGATCTTGCTCTATTTTAAATTAAATGCGCCTGATGTAACAGATAAAAAGGCAACTATTCCACAAGAAAGTGCTCTAAAAGCAGGTTTTATCTATGTTGGTCCTGTGGGAGATTATGGATGGTCTCACGCCCATAATCAAGGAAGACTTTTTGCTGAAAAACAACTTCCATGGCTTGAAACTGTTTTTGTAGAAGCAGTTACAGAAGCTGACAGTCCAAGAATAATTGACAGGCTTGTTCAACAACAAAAATGTGATGTTGTATTCACAACAAGCTTTGGATATATGGATGCCACTGTAGCAGCAGGTGCTAAATACCCTGACAAAAAATTCATGCATTGCTCTGGTTTTAAAAGATCAGACAATGTTGGAACTTATTTTGGCGATCTTTATCAAATGTATTACCTTAACGGCATCATGGCCGGCGCACTTACAAAAACCAATAAAATCGGTTATGTTGCAGCTTTTCCTATTCCTGAACTCGTTCGTCACATCAATGCCTACGCCCTTGGATTAAAAGCTGTAAACCCTGATGCTAAGGTTCATGTAAAATGGACATATGCATGGTATGGCCCTGACAAAGCAAAAGAAGCAGCCCAGGCACTTATTGCAGAAGGTTGTGATGCTCTTGCCTTCACTGAAGACACTCCGGCTGTGATTGAAGTAGGACAGGAACATTCTGAAATGGGTAAACAGATATATACATTCAGTCACTACAGCCCCATGCAACCCTATGGTGTTGACTCGGTAGTATCAGGTCAGCTTATGGACTGGGGTGGAATGTACGTTAAAATTCTAGAAAGCATAAAAGATAATACATGGAATAATAAAGACATCTGGTGGCTTGCCAAAGAAAAAGCTGCGATGCTGGGTGGTACTCCAGATGAAATTATAAACTCAAAATTTGTTGGTGATCTAAAAAAAGCAATGGTAAACTCAAAAGAATTTGGGGAAATTTCTGCCTATGACCTTGTTTTAAGACGATATGAGCAGATGCAACAAGGTGTTGATCTCTTTGACCCATATGAAGGTCCGATTACGGATAACAAAGGTGTAATCAGAATAAAAAAAGGAACAAAAGCTTCAAAGGGCGAACTTTTGTCCATGGACTACTATGTTGACAATGTAGAAGGTTCAATCCCAAAATAATATTTGTGTCTCAAACTTGTGTTTAAAGCCGGGTACTTTTTTTTTAAAAAAAAGAACCCGGTAATTTCTTTTTAGAACCAAAAAATCAGGACCAGCATGAGAAAAATTAAAAACCTTGAAATGAAAAATATCTCAAAATCATTTCATAGTGTTTTTGCAAACAAAAATTTAAATCTTAAAATTAACTCCGGAGAAATACTAGGTCTTCTTGGAGAGAATGGCGCTGGCAAAACTACTCTTATGAACATCCTGTATGGTCTTTACCAGCCTGATTCGGGTGAAATTAAGATCAATAACAAAACAATAAAAATCAACTCTCCTCTATCATCTATTGAACATGGGATTGGTATGGTTCATCAGCACTTCATGCTTATTCAGAATCATTCGGTTATTGAAAATATAGCATTAGGGTATAAAGACACGCCTTTCTTTTTTCCAAAACTTAAAATTAAAAAAAAAGTCCTTGAATTCTCTAAAAAATTCAATTTCCCCGTTGAACTTTCAAAAAAGGTATGGCAGCTCTCAGCAGGTGAACAGCAGAGAATTGAAATTATTAAGGCGTTATTGAATGGAGCAGATCTTCTTATCTTAGATGAACCGACATCAGTTCTGACACCCCAGGAAGCTAAAGAGCTCTTTAAGATTCTTAACGACATGAAAAGCCGTGGTCACATGATAATTTTTATCTCCCATAAACTCAATGAAATCATGGGATTGTGTGACAGAGTTATAGTCTTGCGTAAAGGTGAGATAATTGGGGATGCTGAAACCAATAAAACTGATAAAAAAAGCCTTGCAAAAATGATGATCGGAAGAGAAGTCGTTTTTAACATCAAAAAAGATAAAATACAAACTGGAAAACCAGTCCTTAATGTTGATAATATCAGTGTTCTTGATGATAAAGACAGATATGCTTTAAAAAATATTTCTTTTACTATCCATGAAAACGAAATCCTTGGTGTTGCAGGAGTTGCAGGAAATGGGCAAAAAGAACTTGCAGAAGCAATAACCGGGATTAGAAAGATTTCTACAGGCTGTGTAACTATTAAGGGCAAGAACATTACAAACATCTCGCCCCGAAAAATATTTGACCAAGGAGTCTCCCATGTCCCGGAAGAACGTATAAAATTCGGAATTGCTCCGGGATTATTTCTTTATGACAATGCCATACTTAAACAACACCATCTTGGTAAATATTCTAAAAAATCATTTCTTCAATATGATAAAATTAAAGCACATACTAAAAATCTTATAAAAAAATTTAATGTTGCAGCCCCACCCATTAATACAGAAATAAGAAACCTTTCAGGGGGAAATATTCAAAAACTGATTTTAGGAAGAGAAATAAGTGAAGAGCCATCACTATTAGTTGCTTCACACCCCACATATGGACTTGATGTCGGAGCTACTCAGTATTTAAGAGAACAACTCTTAGAAAGAAGAAAACTTGGTGGTGCTATTCTTTTGTTTTCAGAAGATTTAGATGAAATCTTTGAATTATGCGATAAAATAGCTATTATATTTGAAGGCAAATTCACCGCAATTCTTGATGCTGATGATAAAAGACTTTCTGATATTGGACTTATGATGGCAGGATCACTTGAATATGTTTAAAATAAAAATAAACGACAGAGAAAACATAACAAAGACACGCTCTCTTATGACCAATATTTTTTCTCTTGGTGCAGGGCTTGTTGCTATCGGCTTTCTATTTTTAGCCTGCAAGGTTAATCCTTTTTTTGCTATTTCAGCAATCTTTGCTGATTCATTTGGGACACTATATGGTTTAAAGGAGACTATAACCAAAGCTATTCCATTAATCCTTATTGGCACAGGACTCACATTTGCTTTCAGAGCAAAATTCTGGAACATAGGTGCAGAAGGTCAGCTTCTCATGGGTGCTTTATTTGGAACATGGACAGCTCTAACCTTTGGTGAATCTTTACCTGGATTTATTATTATTCCCATGATGTTTATTGCAGGCTTTATAGGAGGCAGCATATGCGGAATTATTCCTGCAATATTAAAAATCAAATATTCAATAAACGAAGTAATCTCAACACTAATGTTAAATTATATATGTGCTGAGTTTATAACAATGCTAATAGTTGGTCCCTGGAAAGGGTCAGAGCGTTTTGGGTTCCCCGGGACAAATAACCTTCCAGCCTCAGCTATATTAAATGTTATACCAGAATCAAGAATACACTATGCCACTCTGTTCATAACAATTGTATTTGCTGCTATACTCTGCGTTATAGTCTATAAAACTAAATTCGGATATGAAGTAAGAGTTGTGGGAGAGAACCCCGATGCTGGCAAATATGCAGGAATTAATTTTTTCAGGACTACTGTTTTGGTTATGATGATAAGCGGAGGCGCAGCAGGACTTGCAGGAGTAGGTGAAATTGCAGGGATTCATCATTATCTTGGTTACCCTGCATCTATTTCATCAGGATATGGATTTACAGCAATAATTGTTGCCTGGCTAGCAAAACTCAACCCTTTATATGCCATTGTGTCTGGTATATTTTTTGCTGGTATTCTGGTTGGCGGAGATGCAATACAAATTTCTTTAGGTCTTCCTGCTGCTACTGTACAGATAGTAAATGGCATATTGCTATTTTTTTTGATTATGGGAGATTTCTTTTTAAAAAATAAATTAAGAATTCAAACTAGGATTCAGGGGATTCAATAGATGGAAGATATAATAATTTCCGTACTCCAACGAACGATGATAGCCGGTACTCCCCTACTCCTTGCTACTGTGGGAGAAATAATATGCGAACGTTCCGGCATTCTCAACTTAGGTGTTGAAGGAGTCATGTCTGTGGGAGCTGTTGTAGCATTCATTGTTACTTTTTTAACAGGTCAACCATGGCTTGGAGTTGCAGCAGCAATGATTGCAGGCATGCTTATTTCACTGATACATGCTTTTGCTTCTGTTACTTTACAGGCAAATCAGGTTGTCTCAGGACTTGCTCTTACAATGCTTGGCCTAGGACTTTCAGGCATGCTTGGCAAACCATTTATTGGCAAACCACTTGCAATTAAAATGAACTCATTGGCACTCCCCTTTCTCTCTGACATTCCCTATGCGGGTAAAATCTTTTTTAACCAGAGCCCGTTTTTCTATCTTGCGATTATACTTGCATTAATTTCATGGTTTTTTCTGGAACGTACACGTTTTGGTATCAAAGTACGGTCCACAGGTGAAAACCCTGGTGCTACAGAAACCCATGGCGTAAATGTCTCTTTTATAAGATATATTTGCATACTTATTGGTGGAGGGTTTTCTGCCTTGGCAGGTGCTCATCTTTCAATTTCATATAGCAAATCCTGGATTGAAGGCATGACTGCCGGGAGAGGCTGGATTGCCATTGCACTTACAATTTTTGCGCTTTGGAACCCAGGCAAAGCAATTTTTGCATCCTTCCTGTTTGGTGGTATATTTGTACTCCAATATCTTTTGCAACCATTAGGCATCTCCCCAAACTTTCTCGCCATGCTCCCTTATGCAACAACTCTTATTGTGTTACTATTTATAAGTTTTAAAGATCCAAGGAAGCTAAACGCTCCGGCAAGCCTTGGTGAACCATATAAAAGAGGAGAAAGGTGATATTTTAAAAACAAAAACTAAATACTATGTTTTTTTACTAATTTGTTTTTTTTATACCTTTGCAATGTGTGTTTACTATTCCCCTGAAGCCAATGCATTGACCATTGGTAAAGAAAAAGAGCTTGCAAAAGAATATATGACCGTAATAAAAAATACTGGTCTGATTATTAAAGATCCAATTATAGCGAACCTGGTTAAAAACATTGGCAATGAAATTACTTCAAAGCTACCTCCCCAGCCATTCAATTATTCATTTTATGTTCTTAATGTCAGCGACTTTAATGCTTTTGCTATACCTGGTGCAAATATATTTGTAAACAGAGGTCTTATTACATCTCTTGATACTGTTGATGAATTAGCAGGAATACTTGCCCATGAAACAGCTCATTCAGTCAACAGACATATTGCTCAATTAATTGATAAAAGTAAAATTGTGAGCATTGCAACTTTTGCCGGAATTTTAGCAGGGGTTCTTGCTGGTAGCCAAGGAGAAGGAGATTTTGGACAGGCCCTTACCATGGGTTCACTTGCTGCCGGGCAAAGCGCAATGCTTTCTTATACCCGGGAACATGAAATAGAAGCAGACCAAAAAGGATTTGATTATTTGTTAAAAACAGGCTTTTCACCCACAGGGCTACTGACAGGCTTAAAGAAAATCAGAGAAGCAGATTTTTATGGTACTGATGACATTCCGGATTATTTTAAAACACACCCAGGAACAAAAACAAGGATAGCATCCCTTGAGGTAATGCTTGCCCGTTATCCTAAAAAATTAGAATCAGCACAAAAACATACAAACTATAACTTTGATATGATTAAATACCGAATTATTGGACTTTATAAAAATAGCCTTGAATCTGAAAAACTGTTTGCAAAACTCTTGCAAAAAAATCCTGACAATGCAGCATACCATTATGGTTATGCACTTGCTCTTACAAAACAATTAAAATTTGACAAAGCAAATATACACTTAAAAAAAGCCCTGGTCATTAAACTTTTTGATCCTCTGATACTGCTGGAGATAAGCAATATACACCTTCATAATGATGAGCCGCAAAAGGCAGTCAACATTCTTAAAGGCATTGAAAATGACCCGGTTGTCAGCTCTGCAGTACTTTACTCTTTAGGTCAGGCTCAATTAGAACTCGGTAATCTGGAAGATGCAAAATTAAATCTGAAAAAAATAATCAACAAACCCGCCACTGCCTTGCCAAAAGCTTATTACTATATAGCTAAAATATATAGTAAAGAAAACAATCCAGGACTCAAGCATTTCTACTTGGGACATTACTACTTTAGAATTAAAAATAATAAAAATGCGCGCACCCACCTGATAAAAGCCTTAGAAACTCTTTCAGATGATAAAAAAGTAGAAGAAGCCAATTCAATACTTAAAGAAATAAAAGAAATCAGTCTTCTATAAAATGCAACTTTAAATTATATGAAATAACGTTCGACATGGCTTTGAGAAATGCCTTAAGAGATAAAAGACTCTCTATGCTATAACTGCTTAATGCTGTAATTTTCACTTTGCATGAGTTGAATAATTCCTTTTTTTCCAACAAGGTGACCTGCCCCGACAACAACAAAGAATTTTTGATTTTCCCTTAGCAAATCCTTGATTTTTGAAACCATTTTGATATTTCTCTCATAAAACATTTTTTCAAGAAAAGGTTTAAACTCTGAGGATTTTTCATACGGCTTTAACATAATATTATCTATAGCCTTGTGGTCACCGCGGTTCCAAGATTCAATTATACCTGTAAATAATTCTTCCATTTTTTCTAATTCAATAAGTGTATATTTTAATAATGAGTTTTCATTTGGTATGTCGAATAATAGTGATAATTGTTCTTCCATTTTTTCTAATTCAATAATTGGTTTTCCTTCTTTTGCTTTTTGACAGAAATACTTATCAATGCCATACTCTGAAGTATAACCCATTTTAGCAAGTTTAATAGTAGTAAGAGTCACTCCAAGTATTGTAGGTTTCATCTTCAAAAAACTTTGAAGTGGAATAGAATTTTTCGTGAAAAAACTACTTAATAAATTAAAAGTATCTTCAGTAATATTATTTTGAATAGTCTCATCTCCTTTATAAAATCCTCTTTCTAATATAATCCCTTCCATTTTCTTCATATCTAATGTTAAAGGGTTTAACTCGACGACTAAAGCAGATGAACTATTAAAAGCATTCTCAATAGTTTCATTTAATGGGTAAAAACTTTCATTAGCAACATGAATAGACCCTAGAATAAAAACTATTGCAGTATCAGATTTAATTTCCCACAGAAAGGATTTTTTGTCTAAAGAGAAAGACTCTTGAGCTATTATTTGAGGAGCAAAAAATAAGATAAGTAAAAATATAAAAACTAATTTTATGAAAAATTTTCGAAGAGCCATTGGTACTCCTTAGATTTGTATTATTTTGATTTCTAACCGTTTACTACCATGCCTGTTTGCCTTAATAACTTAAATGCCAATTAATAACAAACAAATTTTTTATTCATTATTTTTAATTTACGATGCCATATATGCCACATCAAAGATTATTCTTAAGTTTTACTACCCTATCATAAACTTTTTTTCTAGGAAGAGAAAATCGTGTTGCAATATTTTTAGCTATATCTGATGTACCAAGCTTTGATTGATCAGCATTACTTAACTCTATTCTAATTTCATCATCAAGTTCATTGTCATCAACTTTAATCTCAGTATCACAGCCATGAATATATAAGGAACATTCGCCTTTAACCTGATCTTTTTCTTTAAGCATCGCTAGCACATATTCAAGATTACCTCGGATATACTCTTCATGTAGCTTTGTAATCTCTCGTGCCAGCATTGCAGGTCTGTTTCCCAAAATTGCAATTATTTCTTCAATTAATGTAATAATTCTTCGGGGAGATTCATAAAAAATCAGGGTTGATTTTTCACTAGCTAATTCACTAATTATAGTTTTCCTTTTTCCCTTTTTTCTGGGGAGAAACCCTTTGAAGATAAATGAGTCTGTTGGTAAGCCTGCAACGCTTAATCCTGCAATGGCAGCACTGCAACCCGGGATTGGTATTACATCAATCTTTTCTTTAATTATTCTTCTTACTATCTTAAACCCTGGATCTGAAACAGAAGGTGTACCTGCATCGGAAACAAGAGCAATATTTAACCCCTGATTAAGCTTTAAAATAAACTCTTCTGCCCTTCTCTCTTCATTTTGCTCGTTACAGGAAATACACTTGTTTTCAATATCAAAATGATTAAGGAGTTTTAATGTATGTCTTGTGTCTTCAGCAGCTATAAGATCAACTTCTTTTAAAATCCTAACAGCTCGATATGTTACATCTTCCAAATTTCCAATAGGAGTTGCTACAATGTACAGGATGCCTTTAGCTGGTTTTGAAATATCTTCCATTTAAGAAGCCTGAAATGCATTTTTTATTAAATTCAGCTCGTGGGAACCATTTTTATCAAACACTTCAATCACATCAAACCTGAGCCTTGTGTTATTTATATTATTTTCTCTTATATAATATAATGCTGCTGAAATAATCTTTTTTTGCTTTGTATAATTTACTGATTCTGAGGGCAATCCTTTTCTTAAAGTTTTTCTTGTTTTTACTTCAATAAAAGCAATTGTATCTTTGTCTTTTGCAATAATATCTATTTCAGCATTTTTCACTCTATAATTTTTATCAAGAATTACAAAACCATTTTCTTCGATGTATATTGCTGCTGCATCTTCTCCAAGCTTGCCTGTTATTTGTGCTTTACTTGGCAAACAACACCTCTTTGACACCTTTAAATGTTTTCCTGTGAATGGGAGTTATGCCATGATCAAGTATTGCTTTTTTATGCGCTTTTGTAGGATATCCTTTGTGCTTTGCAAAACCATATTCTGGGTATAATTGATCAAATTTGAACATAAGTTTGTCTCTTTCCACTTTTGCAATAATAGATGCAGCAGCAATGGAGACACTTCTTGAATCACCTCTGATTATGGCTTTTTGGGGGATATCAGAATCAATCTCGAACTTGCCATCAATTAGCAAAAAATCAGGGGGCACCAGTAAATTTTCAACTGATCTTTTCATGCTGTTGAGCGATGCATTCAAAATGTTTACTTTTTCAATTTCAAGGGTGTCAGAAATTCCAATTGCTACAAATAATGCACATTCGGTTATTTTTGAATAAAGAAGAATCCGTTTTTTTGGGGTAAGCTTTTTAGAATCTGTAATGTCAGGGTCAGAAAAACCTTCAGGCAAGACAACTGATGCAGAGACAACAGGGCCGGCGAGTGGTCCTCTGCCGGCCTCATCTATACCTGCGACAACTTTATACCCATTATTGAAAGCTCCATCTTCAAACTGTCTCATGGGTTTCAAATTTTTAGCTTAAGCTGGGCGCTTTTCAGCAATTCTTGCAGACTTACCACGACGGTCTCTAAGATAATAAAGCTTTGCTCTTCTTACACGACCTCGGGTAATAACTTCAATTTTATCTATTGAAGGTGAATAAAGTGGGAATGTCCTTTCAACTCCAATACCGCCGGAAATTTTTCTTACTATAAAGCGTGCTTTACTCAACCCTTTGGTTTTCTTGATTACTACTCCTGGGAAAATCTGAATACGCTCTTTTTCACCTTCACGTATCTTAACGTGTACCTTAACTGAATCACCTGATTCAAAATCAGGGATATCTGTACGCATTTGTTCTCTTTCTATTTGTTCAATAATGTTTACCATTTTGCTCCTCCTAATATTTTACAAAAGCTTTAAACTTAAATTAATTACAAATTCGATCTAAATATATTGAAACAGCAGATCTAACTGAAAGATGATTAAACTCACCTTCACCTTTTATAGGTTCCAATATCATATCACAATATTCAATAAATTGTTCTGAAAGCCCCCATGCAGTGCCAAAAGCCATTATATAGGGATTTTCTTTATTTAGCTCCTCTTTAAGCTTCACAATTGAAGCTGAATTTCTGTGTTCTTTTGCACTTGTCCCAATAGTAACAGGTCTCTTTTTATGTTCTTTATTAATATCAGCACATGCATCTTCAAAAGTTGATACAACCCTTATCAATTCAAGCGCTTTCTTCCGATCAGGATTGGCTTCTCCGCCTACACCATTTGTCCAATGCTCAATTATTTTATGAGCCAGTATTTGCTGATCTTCAAATGGTGTTACAACATAAAATCCTTTAACTCCAAAAGTCCTTGCCGCTCTTGCAATATCATGCAAATCAATGGTTGTAAGAGCAGAACCGATTGCTTTTCCATTTTTGTTGACAACCGGAGAGTGTATCAAGGCAAGATAGAGATTATTTGTTAACAAGCTCTTCTAATTCCTGACACAACTCTTTTAAAATTTTTCTCTCTTTTTCATCTGGACTTTTTGTCTTAAAAAGATCCGGTCTCTTAATAAAAGTTGTAATTACAGATGAACGCCTTCTCCATTCTTCAATCATCTTATGATTTCCTGATATAAGTACATCAGGTACCTTTTCCTGTTCAAACTCCAACGGGCGAGTAAACTGATCATGTTCAAGTCTGTCATTACTGAAAGAATCCAACTCGGCTGAAGTCTCTCCTCCAAGTACTCCCGGTAGCAACCTTGCCACGGAATCTATAACTGCCATGGCAGCAACTTCTCCTCCAGTCATTACAAAATCACCCATGGACACTTCTTCATCCACATGCTTTTGACAAACTCTTTCATCAATACCTTCATATCTTCCACAAACAAAAATAAGATCCTCGTTTTTACATGCCATAGTCCGAGCTTTTTTTTGATCAAAGGGTATGCCCTTAGGAGTCATAAGTAAAACTTTGGATTCTGGATATTTCTTTTTTGTGCTGACAATTGCTGAATCAAGGATTTCGGGCTTAATAACCATGCCACACCCACCGCCATAAGGTTTGTCATCAACTGTCTTATGCGTGTCAACGGCAAAATCTCTAATATCAATACTTTGTCCAAAAATGATTTTCTTTTTAAAAGCCCTTCCAATAACTCCATAATTAAAAAAAGAAGAAACAAATTCAGGAAACAATGTCAATACTGTAAATTTCATTACAAACCCTTAGGTAACTCAATCTCCATTGTTCCTTCTTTGATATTCACAGAAATAATAACAGATTCAATTGCCGGAACAAGAACTTCTTCTTTGTCCCCATTCTTGTTTGTCTTTACAACAAAAACGTCATTAGCCCCTGTCTGAAGGATACTATCAATTTTTCCAAGAGACCCACGCTTTTTATCAAGCACTTCAAGCCCAATCAAATCCTGCCAAAAATAAGCATTTTCTTCAAGTTCGGGTAAATCTTCTCTTTTAATAAAGATCTCCTTACCTTTTAAGGATTGAGCAAGATTTATATCTTGAACCCCTTTT
This sequence comes from Desulfobacterales bacterium, assembly GCA_023143455.1. Lineage (GTDB taxonomy): Bacteria > Desulfobacterota > Desulfobacteria > Desulfobacterales > Desulfobacteraceae > JAIOSM01. The sequence continues at coordinate 2,970 of JAGLHT010000014.1, read as the reverse complement.
AAAGAAAGCAAAATTCCTTTTTTGTGATTTGAAGCGTTTAACACCTCATACCAAGTTTCATCATCTTTTTCTGAAGATTTAAGCTTAACATTAATTCCAGGTTTATATGTCTCAATTGACTCTGCATATGATCGAACTTTAAGATTTCCTCCAAGCCCATGCACCCCAACTACTTCACCAATTATAAACAGAGCTTTTCCTGTCATTAATTATTCAACAATCTCAAGAACTGTACGCTTTTTTATTTTAGTTGATGCAGCACTTAAAATAGTTCTCATGGCACGAGCAGATCTACCCTGCTTCCCAATTACTTTCCCCAAATCCTCTTTTGCCACTTTCAACTCAAGTACAGATGTTTGTCCACCCTTCACTTCCAGAACCTCCACCTGATCAGGATTATCAACCAAGGCCTTTGCAATATAAGTGATCAACTCTTTCATAGTTTTCTCTCCTTTATCTAAGGGGTCTTGAGACAATGGAACATCAACACTCTCCTATACAGGATTCATACTCAAACCCTGTTTTTTAAAAATACTTTTAACTGTATCGCTGGTTTTTGCACCTTCAGTTAACCAGTATTTTATCCTATCCTCTTTTAAAGTTACAGCATTCGGTTCAACCATTGGGTTATAAGTACCAAGGTTTTCAATGTATTTCCCATCTCTTGGCGCTTCTACATCTGCTGCAACAATTCTGTAAAAAGGTCGCTTTTTTGTTCCCTTTCTGGAAAGTCTTATTTTTACTGCCATTTACTTGTTTTCTCCTTAAAATGGAAGCATGTCCTGTATGGAACGCATGCCTCCCTTATTAAACTTCTTAATCATTTTCATTGTCTGTGCATAACTTTTGAGAAGCTTATTTACATCTTGTACTTTAACTCCGCTTCCCTTTGCAATTCTTTTTTTCCTGCTTGCCTTAATAATCAAATGCTTTTTACGTTCTTCGGGAGTCATGGAATTAATAATTGCCTCAATTTTTCCAAACTCCTTGTCATCAATATTCATTCCCTTAAGCTGTTTCTTGTTAATACCAGGTATCATGCCAATAAGGTCTTTAATAGATCCCATTTTCCTTACAGATTGCATTTGATTACGAAAATCCTCAAGAGTAAAACGATTCTTCTTGAGTTTCTTTTCAAGCTTTTCTGCTTCTTTTTGATCAACAGCCTCCTGGGCTTTTTCAATAAATGAGAGTGTATCTCCCATCCCCAAAATCCTTGAAGCCATCCTGTCAGGATGAAAAGGCTCCAAAGCTTGTAGCTTTTCTCCAACACCTATAAACTTTAAAGGTTTTCCAGTAACTGCATTAATTGAAAGAGCAGCACCGCCTCTTGCATCACCATCCATCTTGGTTAGGACAACGCCACTCAAATCAAGGCGCTTATCAAAAGATAAGGCAATATTAACAGCATCCTGACCAGTCATGGCATCTGCCACCAAAAGTATTTCTGATGGATTCATGGCTTTTTTCAAGAGATCCAGTTCTGCCATTAATTCTTCATCCTGATGCAGTCGACCCGCCGTATCAAGAAGCATTGTATCATACCCTTGTTTTACGGCTTCATTTCGGGCTGCCTGACAAATCTTTAACGGCTTCATGTCAGGGTTAGAATCAAAGACAGGAAAACCAAGTTGTTTCCCGATTTTCTTTAACTGCTCAATAGCAGCAGGTCTATACACATCTGCTGGTACTAAAAATGGTTTTCTTCCTTGGTTTGACAAATAATAAGCAAGCTTACCAGCAGTTGTAGTTTTTCCAGAGCCCTGCAATCCAACAAGCATTATGGAAACAGGTCCCTTCCCTGACAAATCAAGACCTTCATGGGAAGAACCCATCATTCGGGTAAATTCATCATTTACAATCTTAATTACCTGTTGACCCGGAGTAAGACTTTTCATCACTTCGGTGCCAAGAGCTCTATTTTTTATATCTAAAATAACATCTTTTACAACTCTGTAATTCACATCCGCTTCAAGAAGCGCCATGCGCACTTGCTTCAGCCCATCCTCAATATTCTTTTCATTGAGCGTACCACGACCCTTGAGCTTTTTAAATACAGAATCAAGTTTGTCACTTAAATTATCAAACATAAATCAACTTTTTATTATCACCTACATTAAACCTATTGAAATTAATATAAATTTCGTGTTATGTCAAGAGATTATTACAACTTGGAGCTTTATATTTATGCAGGATATTTTGAATTATTCTAGGGAGGAACTCGCTCAATGGCTTGAAGAACACGGCATCCGCCCTTTCAGAGCAAAACAGATTTTCAAATGGATTTACATACGCCAGGCAAACAGCTTTAAAGAAATGACTGACGTTGGCAGGGAGATGCAATCATTATTAATTAACAATTTTAACATCCCAAGGCTAGATCTTGAAACAAAAGAAAAATCCACAGATGGAACAGAAAAATTCCTGTTCCAGCTAAGTGATGGAAATCATATTGAATCTGTACTTATACCAGTAAAGGATCATTTCACTCTATGTATATCCTCCCAGGTGGGGTGTGCACAAAACTGCAAATTTTGCCTCACTGCAAAAATTGGTTTTAAAAGAAACCTGACTCCTTCTGAAATTATCTCACAAATCCGTGATATCAGACAATATCTTATAGAGAGTAAAACCAACAACAAGCTTGCAAACATTGTATTCATGGGAATGGGTGAACCCCTTGCCAACTACGACACCATTGTCCAGGCATTAAAAATAATGACTGATGCTGAATACGGGCTCAAACTTTCCGTAGGGAAAATTACAATCTCAACTTGCGGGCTTGTACCTGAAATGGAAAAACTTGGGCTTATTACCAATGCTAACCTTGCTGTTTCCCTTAATGCCACAGATGATAAAACTCGATCAATGCTTATGCCTATAAACAATAAATACCCTCTCAAACAACTTCTTAATGCCTGCAAAACATTCAAAATGAGACCAAGAAATAAAATAACATTTGAATATATT
>JAGLHT010000013.1 GCA_023143455.1 Desulfobacterales bacterium | reverse complement strand
CATCAATTTCAACACCCTTTATTAGATAAAAGAATAAATTAAGATAGGGGAGTTTATGAATCAATTTTTTATGTCATTACTGATAATAATATCTGGAGGTTTTTTATCCCTTATTTTAGCGCGCCAGTTTAAATTTATGAAGATTGTCGCGGTTTTTTTGTTAAGTGCTGGTTGTTTTTTGGGGTTAATACATGCTGTGACAAAACTCTTTCAGTCTGGCATTGAGACTGTATCCTTTAAATATCTAAATAGTTTTTCTCTGGCATTTCAAATTGATGGACTTTGTGCATTTTTTCTTGTAGTTATTTTTTTAGTTTCCCTCCTTGCAACCATTTACAGTTTTCATTACATGGATCAGTCGGAAAAAGCAACGAAAATTGCTGCTCACTATTTTTTCTTCAGCATCCTTATTGCTTCTATGGCACTGGTTGTAACCGCTTCAAATATCATTACATTTATGCTTTTCTGGGAAATCATGTCCCTATCATCTTTTTTTCTAGTCATCTACAATCCTCAATCTGCTGAGAATCGAAAAGCCGGCTACCTCTATTTTGTTTTTTCCCATGTTGGAGCCATGTTCATATTCGCCGCCTTTGGAATTGTTTACAGCTACACTGGCAGTTTTGGATTTGAAGCTATGAGTTCTTTGCCGGATACTGCAAAAATTTTAGTGTTTATTTTTTCTTTTATTGGTTTTGGTTCAAAAGCTGGTGTATTCCCATTCCATGTCTGGTTACCATATGCTCATCCTGCAGCCCCCAGCCATATTTCCGCTGTAATGTCAGGAGTCATGATTAAAACCGGTGTTTATGGTATTCTAAAAATGTATGTTCTATTGAATTTTCACACCCCTTTTTTTGGAAACATTGTTCTTATTGCCGGAGTTATTTCCGGTGTCCTTGGTATTGTTTATGCTTTGGGTCAACATGATCTCAAACGATTGCTGGCATATTCCAGTGTTGAAAATATAGGTATTATTTTAATTGGATTAGGAATCGGAATGATTGGTGTTTCATCCGGAAACCCACTTATGGCGGCCCTTGGATTTACAGGCGGGTTTCTTCACATTCTCAACCATTCCATTTTCAAGTCACTCTTGTTTATGGGCGCAGGAATGGTTCTACATAAAACAGGGACAGGTTCCATTGATGCCTTGGGTGGCTTGATCAAAAACATGAAGGTTACAGGAGCTGTAGTTATTATAGGCTCTCTTGCAATATGCGGGCTTCCTCCTTTTAATGGATTTGTTGGAGAATTTTTTATATATATCGCTGGATTTAAAGGAGTAACTCTTGATAAATCAGCCTTTGTCATGAGTTGTATTGCAATCATCAGCCTTGCAGTTATTGGCGGACTGGCACTTGCCTGCTTTACAAAAGTAATTGGTGTTGTTTTTCAGGGTGAGCCCAGAACCAAAGTAGCTGTTGATGTTAATGAAAAAGGTCCGACTATGCTTTTCTCCATGTTAATTCTTGCAGGTGTATGTATTTTAATAGGAGTCTTTCCGAAACTTATTATCCAAATGCCCATTAATGCTATATCGGCTTTAGGATTGGGATTTGATAATTCTTTACTTGAACCATTTACACAGATGACGGGGAATATTACCCTTGCAGCAACAATCTTCCTCATCTGTTTTTTAATAGTGATAGCCATTCGATCATTTTTTTACCGGGGTAAAACTATTACAAAATCCGGAACATGGGGGTGTGGTTTCACACAGCCAACTGTTAAAATGCAATACACTGGCTCTTCATATGCATCGTTTATCCTTGATTTTTTCAGACCTGCAGCACCTCTAACTGAAGATCATCCGATAATCAAGGGCAGATTCCCAGAAAAAACGTATTATAAAAGTAATATAAATGATATTGCAGAGCTCAACATGAACAGGGTCATTGTTAACCCAATATTGTTCTTATTTGACAAATTAAGATGGATTCAGCATGGGGATATTCATCTTTATATTGGTTATATTTTACTGGCAATTGTTCTATTGTTGTTTTTTATATGAAAATAAAAAATTAGGAAAACTTTATGATTGAACCTATTATCCTTTGGGTCCTTGCAATTTTGTTGGCGCCTCTTTTCTCAGGGATTATTTTTAAAGTAAAGGCTTTTTTTGGGGGAAGACTAGGATCACCTTTACTGATTAATTATTACACTTTAATCAAGCTTATGAAAAAAGGATCTGTTTATAGTAACAGCACAACTGTTATTTTTAAACTTGGGCCAATTATTTCATTGTGCTCTGCAATTGTAGTTCTAATGTTTTTGCCTATTGCCGGGCGGGCACCGATTTTTTCTTTTAACGGCGATATTATTTTTATTTTATATCTATTAGGACTTGGACGCTTTTTTACAATCGCTGCTGCCATGGATACTGCGTCTCCATTTGAAGGAATGGGAGCTGCAAGAGAAGCATATTTCCCCATTATCTGTGAAGCCGCAATGTTTATGATTCTAATTTTCTTTTTTAGATTAACTGGTGAACTCCAATTATCAGCTTATTTTGCAGGCGAAAGTACTATTGCATTATGGAATTTAGCCGGGGCACCTTTATTATTCATAGTAATAGCCTTTTTTATTATTCTTTTAACAGAGAATTCCAGAGTTCCTGTTGATGATCCTGCTACCCATCTGGAACTTACAATGATTCATGAAGTTATGGTTTTAGATCATAGCGGACCTGATTTAGGGCTTATTGAGTTAGGATCTTTTTGTAAATTGTTTTTCTATTCAACAATTGTTTCAAGACTGATTTTACCTTTTGATTATGGGTGGTCTATACTTACTTTTGGTCTTTATCTTGTTGGACTCATAATTGTCTATATAGCTATTGGTGTTACTGAATCGGTTATTGCCCGTTACAGAATGGATAAAGTACCGCAATTTATTCTGACATCATTTGCGTTAGCCTTTTTTGCAACAATTATTACTTTGGAGTTTCTCAAATGATACTAAATCCGGTTGATACAATTTTATCACTTGTCCTTCTTTCTGTTTTATTTGCTTTTGGCGCAAGCAGAATCCCGGGACTTATAAAAGTGATTGCTTTCCAGGGTATTGTAGTTTCGATTGTTCCCTTTTTCATTGGTCATGAGATGGCTTTGGGAGGAACAGTCTTCACTATTGCAACATTAATAATTAGAGGCATTATTATTCCAATGAGCATTTACATAGCTATCAAAAAAGTAGCTATTAAAAGAGAGGTTGAGCCTATTGTTGGCTTTCATGCATCCCTGCTCTTTGGTCTTGGATTAATAGTTGCTGCAACTTATATCAGCAGAGAACTGAACATTCCATCTGTCAGTGACTTTACGCTTCTGTTCCCCACAGCTATTGCACTTTTAGTTACCGGGATGTTCCTTTTGATAGCCAGAAGAAATGCCATTGCCATGGTTATAGGTTATATAATGATGGAAAATGGTATTTATCTTATAGGTACTACAATTTCAGTTCGTGCCCGTCATATTGTTGAATTCGGAATTTTACTTGATATACTTGCCGGCGTTATGATTATGGCTATTATACTTCAGAATATCAAACAAACGTTTGATGACGTTGATACAGCTAATTTACGAACATTAAAGGAATAGGTGTTTTATATGGTAGAGATTGTTTTTCTAACTCCTTTTATAACAGGCATTATTGCTTTTTTTCTCCCAAAAGCGATTGGTCGCAGTTTTTTAGTGGGTACAGGAGCTATCCATCTCTGTCTTTCACTCCTGCTATGGAAAAATAGACCTGAGGCTTTTTTTAAAAATTATTTTGCAGTTACACCGGAAGGTCTATTATCTCTTTTAGTTATTTCATTATTATTTTTTCTGATTTCCATTTATACCATTTCCTATCTTAAAGAGAGTGAAATCAAATCTGAAAATATTTTTACAGGGTCTATGCTATTATTTTTGTCAACAATGACAATGGTAACCTTATCTGATCATATTATGGTAATGTGGATCGCTATTGAGGCAACAACCCTGGCAAGTGCCCCATTAATTTTTACTTACAGAACTCCTGCTGCCCTTGAAGCAACATGGAAATATGTACTCATATGCTCTGTTGGTATTGCCATGGCACTTTTAGGATCGGTTTTTATTACACTTGCTATGGATATCGGCAATGTTGATGCGCCGCTCTCCTTTTCAGCCCTTACAGAGGTAGCAAAAGAAATCAATCCTACATGGCTGAAAGCAGGCTTTGTATTTATACTTGTAGGCTATGGAACAAAAATGGGTCTTGCTCCCATGCATACATGGCTTCCGGATGCGCATAGCGAAGCTCCAAGCCCAGCCTCAGCATTATTATCCGGAGTACTTTTAAACTGTGCATATCTTGGTATTTTTAAAACAAATAAAATAATGCATGCTGCCGGTCTCGGTGATTTTTCAGGTACAATTCTTATAGTTTTTGGCTTGATGTCTATTCTGGCTGCTGCAACATTTATTCTTAAACAAAATGAATACAAAAGGATGCTTGCGTATTCAAGTATTGAGAACATGGGAATCATAGCTTTTGGAACAGGTATTGGTGGCATTGGGGTGTATGGTGCTGTAATATGTATGATTCATCACAGCCTGATCAAATCCTCTCTCTTTTTATCATCTGGAAATATTTTGTTAGGCTACGGTGATAGATTCATCAGAAATACAGGTGATATGGTAAGGCGTATGCCCAAAACCTTTATCGCTTTTTTCGGTGGTTTTGCTGGCATTTCCGGATTCCCTCCTTTTGGGATTTTTATCGGAGAAATGTTTATTATCGTTGGTGCATTCCGAGCCGGTCACTATGTGGCAGCAAGTATTTTTATCTTAAGCCTTTGTGTTATTTTTGCAGGCTTTGCAAACCAGGCAATGAAAATTTCCTTTGATGATTATAAGAAAGGAGATCCGGATAAAGCAAGCCACTTCAAGGAAAGAGCCAGTATGGTCTGGCCCCAGTTTATTTTGCTGTTAACCTCTCTGATACTATGTTTCTATATGCCAGACACATTATATCAAACAATAATTGATGCAGTTACTGCAATAGGCGGAGGACTTAAATGACTAACGCTTTTTTAGAAATATCAAATGGTGAGAAAATTGAACGCAAACAAATACCTCATCTTTCCTTTAATGATTTTCATAAAAACATTCTAAACATTGTGGAAGGTGGAGGAAAAGTTGTTCAGTATTTCGGCTATAAGGATGATGATTCATCCATAAAATTTATGGCTGTTTTGAGGACTGACAAGCTTCTGGTAACAGGCTGTGATGCATCGGAATCTTACCCTTCATTAGCTAAAACATGTGAACCCTTTCATATGTTTGAAAGGGAAATTGCTGAACAATTCGGTATCAAACCTGAAGGACATCCCTGGTTGAGAATGGTCAGATACCATCCAAATTATCAAAACAAGCCTGATGTCTTTGGGAATGATTATAAAGAAGATATCCCGGGCAATTATGATTATTATAAAGTTGATGGTGATGAGATCCATGAAGTTGCTGTAGGCCCTGTTCATGCAGGTGTTATAGAACCAGGTCATTTCAGGTTTAACTGTATTGGCGAAAGAGTGCTTCACCTAGAAATACAGCTGGGATACCAACACAGGGGTGTTGAAAACTTATTGCATAATGTTGAAGCAAAAAGATTGCCCATTCTTGCGGAAAATATAGCTGGTGATACGACTATTGGGCATAGTCTATGCATGGCACAGGCTGTGGAAGCACTGACATCAACCAAAGTTGATAAAGGTGCAAAAATTATTCGAACCATTGCCCTAGAACTTGAACGGCTTGCAAATCACATTGGTGATTGTGGTGCATTAAGCGGTGACGTTGCCTTTTTGCCACCAGCTAATTATTTTGGACGACTTAGAGGTGATTTTTTAAATTTATCTCTTCTTGTATGCGGGAACAGATTTGGAAAAGGATTAGTAAGACCGGGCGGAGTTCGCTTCAATATGGATGATGGTATCCGCGCCACAATGAATGAAAGACTCGATGAATTAATACCACAAGTCACACATGTTCTTGAGCTCCTCTTTTCAACCCCAACTGTTCGTGCCCGTTTTGAAGATTGCGGCAGAGTAAGCAATTTTGATGCTGACAAATTAGGTCTTGTTGGTCCTGCTGGCAGGGCAAGTGGCATTGGGTACGATGCGAGGCGTGAGTTCCCGACTGAACATTATGATAAAATAGACATCCCTGAGAACAAAAAGCCTTCAGGAGATGTATATGCAAGGGCAAAAGTAAGATATGATGAAATAATTCAATCAATGAAGATCGTCCGATCTTTGATTAATACTCCGATTGAGACTGAATGTGTCAACACAAGTAATTTTGACCTTCCAGCTTCATCGTTTGCCGTAACTGTAAATGAGGGATGGAGAGGTGAAGTTTCCCACGCAGTTTTAACAGATAAAAATGGAAAAATTCTTAAATATAAAGTTAAGGATCCTTCTTTTCACAATTGGAATGGTCTTGCAATGGCTTTACGGGATACTGGGATATCAGATTTCCCTTTAAATAATAAAAGTTTTAATCTTTCTTATTGTGGATTTGATCTTTAATATTAAAGAATAACAAAATTATAAAGAGAGTTATAAATGCTCAATACACTTAAAAATAGATTTGAACAAGGTTGCAAAACAAATAACTATCCTAAAGAAAAACCTGCTGTATTTGAACGTTACCGCGGAAAACCGGAAATTAATAAAGATGCTTCTCTTGAAATTATTGAAATGTGTGCAAACGCCTGCCCCCAGGATGCAATTGATAAAGATTTAAAAAAGATTGACATGGGCAGATGCTTATTCTGCGGAACTTGTGAGCGTGTTTCCAATGGAAAATTTGTTACTTTCACGGGTGATTTTGAAATCTCTACATCTCAAAGAGCAGATCTTTTGACAGATGGAGATCTCCCCGCACTTGCCGAGCATTCAAAACAGCATTTCAAAAAATTATTTGGCAGGTCTTTACAGCTGCGGCAGGTATCCGCAGCTGGTTGCAATTCTTGTGAAGCAGACTTGAACGTTCTTGCAACTCCTTTTTTTGATCTGGCACGTTTTGGTATAAACTTTGTAGCATCCCCTCGTCATTCAGATGCCATTGTTGTTACAGGTCCTGTCTCCAGAAATATGAAAACAGCATTATTGCAGACCTATGAAGCAACACCTGATCCAAAAGCTGTTATTGCTGTAGGAAGTTGTACAATATCAGGCGGTCCTTTTTTAGGAAGCCCTGAAATAACTGAAGGTCTGGATACTATTTTGCCTGTGGATCTGTTTATACCTGGTTGTCCTCCGCATCCACTTACTAATCTTCATGCGTTGCTGTCATTCTTTAAATAAGGTTGTCATTCATACCAGTTTGTTTTATAATAGGCACAAAAAAGCGTTATGAATTAAGCAGTTTATAGTGGTCGATAATGTATATACATTAAGATATGATGATTACCTAGAACAAAACCTGACCAGCCTGACCTGATCTTTTCCGGATTTCTCCGGAAGGCTTGATCCAAATTGTACCTAATGTGCTTAATAAAGTATGGTAGAATAGATATTTTTGTATTCACCGTTACTAAAGGAAGAATAAATGGAACTTTCTATATTTGAGTTGTCGAAACACTTGGGTGTTGCTCAGGATACCATTGAACGGTGGGTACGACAGGGGAAATTACCGGTTTCTAAAAAAGGTGTAAATTATTGGAGCAGGTACAGTCAGCTGTGACCAATAATCTTTTGATCACAGGGCCGAATTGTTCTCTATCTATTTAGCCTCGGATGAAAGGAACAATTGAAAAATTTGCCAGAGCGATTTTTCATGGTATAGGGTATGGTTATTTAAATATTGTTATGATATTTAGTATAGATATTTTTTATATGAGAGGATGCTAATTATGGACCAGTTAAAGGAATTGAATGATAGAATTATCCGTCGTGTTAATGTAAATTTAGAGGAATTTGATTTTGATACGGAAAGTTTTGTAAATAATTCTCTTGAATATGATAAAATGTTAAAATTTTATGCATTCTATGGTATTACATCGAAACATTCCATTTATTTCCATTTTAGAAATTCAAATATTGCGGGCAGTTATTTTCTTGGGCAATGTTATGTGGGAAGATCTGCCATTTATAAAAGTGATATTAGAGGGGATGAGTTAAAAAGGAAGGGTGACAATATCCGTTACATAAAGAACGTTCCTCTTGTTGAAGATGAACGGATTACGATCAGAGATAGCCTTCTATATAAAACCTTGGTTCATAGCAACTCCCATAATCTTGAAAGCCCTGAGGAGTTCAGTATTCAGAATACAATCTCAGCTCATTATGTTAATATTCACGGATCTGACCTTCAAGGCTGCTTCTTGGGTCCTTTTGCAACCGTAGATCTTATGAACCTTCATTCCTGCATTGTCGGAGAATTTTCATATGTACAGGCAGGGGAGCTTTTTCATAGAAAAATTGACCCCGGAACAGTATGGATAAGAAATGTGAATTTTGAGTTTAAATATAAATTCAAAAATGATATTTTGGATAATTATGTTGGTGTAAACTCTTCGCATCAGCCTCGCGGGCTTATCTACGATTTTGTGAAAGAACGGGAACAAGACTATGAAAAATTATTTGATGTAATGAATCTTGATCCTATAAAAGCGCCTGCAAATTCTGCAGTCAGCAGATATGCGGTGGTTAATGGTAAAGCACAGATTGGTGAAAATGTCCTTGTAGCCCAAAGGGCTTTTTTGGAGAATGCTGCAATGGGAGATGGTTCTAATGCCCAGGAAAATTCTTATATTATTGATTCAAATCTTGCAGGTAACTGTATTACAGCTCACGGTGGAAAAATAATCCATTCAAATATTGGTCTTGGAACCTTTGTTGGGTTTAATTCATTTCTAAATGGAAAATCCCATGCGCAAATTGAAGTTGGTGAAGGATGTATTGTTATGCCACATACCATTATAGATCCAGATGCCCTGATTAAAATTCCTGATGAACATCTGGTATGGGGATTTATCAAGTCTGAGGAAGACATTAAAACCAATACTATTGCACTTGATGATCTCGCGGAAGTAAGGGATAGCCTGAGCGTAGGAAAAATGGTTTTTTCCGGGAAAGGATCAGTTTTTATTGAGACCTTCAAGAAAAGGATTAATCAGATTTTGTTGGCAAATGGTGCATTATTTCATAATGGTGAAAAACGGGGACATGCTCAAGATGACCAAAACATATCCTATAATATTATTCAACCATATAGTACAGGGGAGCTTAAGGGCTTATATCCTTCTATCAGAATAAAACCATAAATCAAAAGCAAGAAAGATTATTCATGGTTTTTAAAGAGTAATAATCAAAATGTTTGGCAAATTGTTATGATAAATTTACCTCGTCCATTAATAACAAATCTGATGACAAGTCCACTTGATTTCTTTCATCTGATTGACGAACTCCCTCTAGGAGTTCTAATACTTGATACTAATCGGCGAGTTGTTTTTTTAAACAGAGTTTTTGAAGCGCTTTCAGGTTTTTCCCCTTCAATGGCATATGGGGTTCAATGCTATAATATTCTTCGGGGGGCTGCTTGCATTTCCAATTGTCCTGTCCTGTCAATGAAAGATGGCAATCATTCTATTTCTTGTGAAAGCGATATGATAAATTTTGATCGACAGCTACTGCCCATTCGCATGGTAACTGCGCCTATATTGGATGAGAATAATAACATAAAAGGCTATCTTGAAACCATAGAGGATATTCGACTTTCTCAAAAAATAGACAGAGAGAAAAATGCTGCCTACAGCTTTGTAAATATTGTTGGAAGAAGCCCTCAAATGGAGAAAATTTTTCAAACTTTGCCTGTTCTGGCACAAAGTGATGTCTCAATCCTAATCACCGGAGAAACCGGTACCGGGAAAGATCTTGTGGCAGAAGCCATACATCAGACCTCAGGTCGGGAGTCAGGACCTTTTATTAAAATTAATTGCGGCGCTCTTCCAGAGACTCTTCTTGAATCTGAGATTTTCGGTCATCAAAAAGGTGCATTCACAGGGGCTGTTGAAAATAAACCGGGCAGATTCAAGCTTGCCCATAACGGTACTATATTTTTAACTGAGATTGGAGATCTCACGCTTTCTCTCCAGGTAAAGCTGTTAACCTTTCTTGATGATAAAATTATTTATCCCTTGGGTAGTACAAAAGGTTTTTTGGTCAATGTCAGAATAATTGCTGCAACCCACAGGAACCTGGAGCAAATGGTAGAGCAAGGTCTTTTTAGAAAAGACCTTCTTTTCAGGCTGAATGTTGCACGAATTCATTTGCCTCCCTTAAGGGAGAGAGAAGGTGATATACAGCTTCTTATCGACCATTTTTTTAACAGCTATAAGCAACAGCTTGATAAGAAAATTAATGGGTTTTCAAAAGAGACTCTGGCAGTTCTTTTAAATTATCACTATGAGGGGAATATAAGAGAGCTGAAAAATATTGTAGAGTACTCAACTAATGTCTCAGATCATCTCACCATAGAGCCACAACACCTGCCTTCTTACCTGTTAGGCCCACCTTCTTCAATGAAATATAAGCAATCTCCAATTGAAACGCAAGCTCTTAAAAATAGTAGTTATCCGATGCTGACAGATTCTTTTTCCACCAGAGATAATAACCTTAACACATCTGAAACATGGTCTACTATTCAAAGAGAAATAATAATAGATGCTCTTAAAAAGTCAAAAGGCAAAAAGAAAGAAGCTGCAAAAGCCCTTGGCTGGGGAAGAAGTACATTGTGGAGAAAAATGAGACACTTTAAAATTGATTCTTGATAAAATTTATTTACACATAGCTGAACTGTTATGATACTTATTGAGACAATTAGATACGGATTAGTGAATTAATTTATGATACATAAGATAACCATTACATTATACAATGAAGAAGTTGCTCCACGATTTGATCTGGCTACTGAAGTGTTGATAATGATCTTGTCAAAAGGTAATATTATTGAAGAAAAAAAGACCATTGTACTGCCTCGATCTTCTGCTGACGATTTGTGTTATCTTTTATTGTCGGAAAAGATAAATACTTTGATTTGCGGAGCAATCGAAGATGAATTTTTCCAATTTCTTAAATGGAAAAAAATAGATGTTTACGATTCAATTGCAGGAGACTGGTCAAGGGCCTTCCATTGTTGGAGCAAAAAGACGCTAAAATCAGGAGATATACTGTCAAGGCGAACAGTGGAGGGGATAAATGTATAAAAAGATTATCAATAATTTGTTTTTATTAGAGGGAGAGCCTCAAAATAGATACAAAGCGCTGAAAAGAAATATCATCATCATAATGGTACTAATTACTACGCTCCCCCTTGCAACCATGATTATTATTAATTATTTTCAATATCGATCTCATCTTAGAAGTCAGATCATCGCACCTCTTTATGCAATGGCAGAGAAAACCAAGCATTCCTTTGAATTATTTTTAGATCAACGTCTTGCTATAATACGTTTTGTATCCACAACTTACAATTTTGAAGACCTGAGTAATGAAAAAGATATAGAAAAAATTTTACTTTCTCTGAAAAAAGAATGGAGTGGTTTTGTTGATATCGGCTTAATTAATAAAGATGGAGAATTGGTTAGCTATGCCGGCCCTTATTCTCTTCTTGGTAAAAATTACTCAGAGCAAATTTCTTTTCAAGAAACACAAATAAAAGGAAAATATATTAGTAATGTTTTTCTTGGCCACAGAAAGTCTCCTCACATTGTTATTGCGGTTCAGCATATAACAGATAAAGGACAAACATGGATATTAAGGGCAACTATAGACACTGATTTTTTTGACAACCTTATTTCCAGTATGGGTCTGCCTAGACAAACAGATGCTTTTTTGATCAGCAAGGATGGATTTCTTCAGACAGACTCCCTTTATTATGGTAACACTCTTGAAAAATGCCCCTTGCCACTTCCCAAGATTCAATTTAGATCCACCAGTTTTGAGGAAACCGATGATAAAAATCGTGATATAATCCTTGTCTCTTCTCCTTTTTCAATTGCAGACTATATTTTAGTGATTGCCCAACCACAATCAGTAGCTCTGAAGTCGTGGTATGCTTTCAGGACTGACATGATGATTATTTTTTTAGTTAGTCTTGTCATAATTGTTTTTTCTATAATAAAAATGACAGATGTTTTGATAAAACGAATCAAAACATCTGATGAACACAGAGAAAAAGTCCTTGTTGAACTTCAGCATGCTCAAAAATTATCATCAATTGGAAGGCTGGCTACAGGTGTGGCTCACGAAATAAACAATCCTCTTGCAATTATTAATCAGAAAGCCGGTCTCATGAATGACCTGGTTGAGCGTACTAAGGATTTCGATAAAAAACCAAAATTCGTTGATTTAACCAATGCCATTCTTAATTCTGTGGAAAGATGTAAAAAAATAACCCATCGACTTCTATGCTTTTCAAAACGAATTGATGTAAAAATAGAACCTGTCAATATGAACCATATCATTCATGAAGCACTTGAGTTTTTAGAAAAAGAAATTCTTTACCGCAAGATGGATATTAATCTAAATTTGTCTGAATCCCTTGTATCTGTTAAATCTGATCATGGTCAAATTCAGCAGATATTGTTAAATCTTTTAACAAATGCTTTTGCAGCAATTGAGGATTTAGGGCGAGTTGAAATTGAAACTGAAAATGGAAAAGATGGTGGGATTAAAGTAAAAATCACCGATAATGGATGTGGTATCCCAAAAGACGTCATTAAAAATATATTTGATCCATTCTTTTCTACAAAAAAAGAGAATGGGACTGGCCTTGGTCTCTCGATTACATATGGAATTATTAAAAAACTTGGAGGAAAGATCAGCGTAGATAGTAATCCTGGTGAAGGATCAGTCTTTACATTTGAGTTGCCGGAAAAACCCAATGACATGGAGACCATTAATGGATAATATAAACATTCTTTTGATTGACGATGAAAGTGAATTTGTTGAAACCCTTGCTGAAAGGCTTGAGCTAAGAGGGTATGTCTCTAAAACTGCTGGGGATGGAGAATCCGGTATCGGCATGCTTGCCAACGAGTCCTTTGATGTTGCTATTCTTGATTTGATGATGCCTGGTTTAAATGGTCTTGAAACACTTAAACAGATAAAAGCTATTGATAAAACACTACCTGTTATTCTACTTACAGGGCATGGTTCTACAAGGGATGGTATGGAAGGAATGCGAATTGGTGCTTTTGATTTTCTAATGAAGCCATTGGATATCGATGAGCTCATAGGGAAAATTAAATTAGCATTAAATAAACAATCAAAAGGTTAATCCGCATGGAAAATCGAAATGATAAAACAGCATTTTTTGGAAAAGTAACCGCCTCTGTAACCCATGAAATGCAAAATGTATTGGCAATTATTAAAGAAAATTCAGGTCTTATGGAAGATTTCCTTCTAATAAACCAGACAGGGGATCTGTCAGATATAGAAGAAAAGCTTGGCAAATGTATTAAAACTATAAAAAAGCAGGCATATCGTGGTGTTGATCTTACATCAGGGCTAAATGGCTTTGTCCACACAACAGACAATGCCCGGATGTCAGTTAATATCCTTGACCTTGTTAAAAAATTGATTTCCATTACAGAAAGAATATTCAGGCAAAAAAACGTGAATATTTCGATAATTGAATCTGAAAAACCATATTCAGTTATTATTGACCCGCTTTTTTTTCAGATGGTTTCGTTCTTATGTATTGAGTGCCTTGTAGAAAGCTTTGAAGCAGATGGTGCTGCTGCAATAGATATCCGACTTTCTAATAATCAAGCTGCAATTGAGTTTTTGTATGCGGATAGTATTCTTAAATATGAGGATTATAAAGAAAAAATAATTCATAATGCTCAATGGTTAAAAATTACTGACTTATGTAGGCAAGCTAACTTTAAAGCAGAAATATCACCAGGGGGTTTTGGTATTCTTATTATATTTGAATAAACCCCTCCTCTTCCCACGGATCGTTCCAAAAAGTTTCATAATGTTTCATCTATAACGTCTTAATTTGTTTCAATTTGTCTTAGTCTCATTTCTATGCATTTCATAACCTACTGTAATTAAAAAAGATATAAATACTGGCACGCGTATTGCTACATTGCTTAGCCGGAGAAGAATAGAACAAGCTGAGTAATGATAAAATAATAGGAGGATAATATGTCTATTTTAACAATAACAAGCGGTTTATATTCAAATGCGGGAGAGACAGTAGACAAACTTTCTGAAAAATTAAACATGAGGATTATAACTGATACTGACATTATAGAAAAAACTAACCAAACTTTTAATATTAAACTGTCTACACTTCAAAAAGTTATAAAAAGTATACCTCTTGCATTTAATGACTTTACACATGAAAAAGAAAAGTGCCTTGCATTTATCAAAAAAACTATTTCTAATTATGTTTCTCAAGAAAACTGCATTTTTCACGGAACTTTAGGACATCTTATACCTATTGAGATCTCACACACAATGAGAGTCTTGATTATAACTGATAAGACAACCCGTATAGAAAATGGGATCTCAATACATGGGCTTGCTGAAAAAGAAGTATTAAAAAATATTGATCAGTCAGATAAATTTACAGCATTATGGATAAACGCCCTGTTTAACAAGAAAGCCTGGGATGAATCTCTTTATGACATTGTTATTCCCAGTGACAAGCTTGATATCGCTGAATCTGTAAGTTTGGTTTCAAAACATATTGAAAAACTTTTATCTAACAAAAAAGAACATATTGAAAAAGAAATTGAAAATTTTAAAACTATTTCCGATGTTGATATTGTATTGAGTGAAATCGGACAGGGTTTACTCGCCAAAGCTGATAACTATAATGTTACCGTTATTATTGATAAAAAAGTGCTGATGCTAACAAAACTCCAGCAGAAAATTATCGATACAGTTCAAAAAATTCCTGGCATTAAGTCAGTCGAAACAAAGATTGGAAAAAATTACTACAAGGGAAATATCATTCATAATTATGAGTTTGAAACTCCTTTAAGAGTTTTGTTGGTGGATGATGAAAAAGATTTTGTTCAGACATTGTCGGAAAGATTGAAGATGCGTCAATTCACAAGTGAAATAGCATATAATGGTCAGGAAGCTTTGGATTTTACCGATCAGGAAGAGACTGAAGTGATGATTCTGGATTTGAAAATGCCTGGAATTGATGGGTTTGAGGTTTTGAAAAAAATCAAACAGACAAAGCCGGATATTGAAGTGATTATTTTAACTGGTCATGGAACAGAAAAAGACAGAAAAACCTGTATGGATTTAGGTGCGTTTGCCTATTTACAGAAACCTGCTGACATAGATTTAATTACAGATACTATGAAACAGGCATATGAAAAGATCGCCATGAAAAGAAATCATACCGTTCGTTGACCACTAATTTTTTTTTGACGACTTTTCTGAAAATTATAGAGGAGAATAAAACAAAATGAAGATCAAAGTATTATTAGCTGATGATGAAAAAGAATTTGTCAACGCTCTAGCCCAAAGACTAGAGTTGAGAGACCTTTCCGTTACTACCGTATATTCTGGAGAAGGCGCAATTGAAATGGCTGAAAAAATTGATTTCGGCGTCATAGTTCTTGATGTTCTAATGCCAGAAATTACAGGAATTGATGCCTTGAAAAAAATTAAAAAGGCAAAACCGAATACTCCGGTAATCATGCTGACCGGTGAAGCAACTGTGGAAAATGCCATTCAGGGAATGAAACTGGGTGCATTTGATTTCCTTATGAAACCTGCTGACACTGAACTTCTTGTTGGAAAAATAACCCAGGCTTACACTTTAAAATACGAACATGAAGAACGTATTCGTCAGGCAGAAATTGAAAACATAATAAACACCCGTGGTTGGTAAATTAAGGAGAATATTGTAACATGACAACACAAGCATCTACTTTACAAAATATTGACTGGAAACGTATACTTTTTTTATCAATTGGGCTTATACTTTTTTTTGTTGTTAATTTTGCTCCGCCCTGGCCGGATGCAATTGACCCCACAGGAAAACATTTCATATTGAGCAAAGAGGCCAAAGGGGCGCTGGCTGTATTCCTTCTTGGAGGCACATGGTGGGTTTTTGAAGTTGTACCAATTGGTGTAACAAGTTTAACCATTGGGGTTTTACAGGTTCTTTTTCTTGTCAGGCCTGCGCAAAAAGCCTTTACAGATTTCATGACACCTTCTGTTCTTTTTATTTTTGGTTCTCTGGTTATTGGAATGGTTTTTACAAAAACCGGTCTTACAAAACGACTTGCATATAAAATGCTGATGATTGTTGGGGAAAAAACCAGTATGATCTATCTTGGCTGTTTTGTTGTGACGGCTGCACTGACTCACATCATGGCACATACTGCTGTTGCTGCAACCATGTTTCCTCTTCTTATGACCATTTATGCGATGTATACAGATGATGATAAACCAACTAGATTCGGAAAAGGTTTGTTCATGGGAATGGCTTTTGTTGCCGGCGCAGGAAGTATTGTAACGCTTTTAGGAGCTGCAAGAGGAGCTGTTGCACTTGGTTTTTTCAAGGATATTATTGGAAGAGATATAAGTTTTTTTGAACTCACATTTTATATGTTCCCGATTGGATGGCTAATGACATTCATCTTATGGGGATTTTTTATGATTTTTTTCAAACCTGAACAAAAAACTATCCCCGGGCTCAGAGAAAAAGCAAAAAAATTGAATGCTGCCATGGGAGGTATAACTAAAAATGAAATCCTTGCGCTTGTCATTATTTTTGGCTGTATATCAGTAATGGCTGCGGAACAGTTTGTACCCATTTTAAAGACTGTCGGCAAAACAGCTATTATTCTTGTTTCAACGATTCTGTTCTTTGTATTGCGTATTCTGGATATCAAGGACCTTGAATCAATTCCGTGGAACATTATCCTGCTTTTTGGCGGTGCAATGAGCATTGGTTTTTGTCTGTGGCAAACCGGGGCTGCAGAATGGCTTGCCATAAACTGGCTGACCATGTTCCAGGAATCACACTGGTTTGTTTTTGTCATGAGCATTGCTTTTTTTGTCATGATTATGACTAACTTTATTATGAATGTGGCTGCCATTGCAATATCTTTACCGGTTGCACTGGTTATTGCACCTTATTTGGGTGTAGCACCTGAAGTCATCTTGTTTGCAGCTTTAGTAACAGCGGGCATGCCATTCTTGCTTCTGGTCGGAGCTGCTCCAAATGCCATTGCCTATGATTCAAAACAGTTTACCACAGGAGAATTTTTCATATATGGGATTCCTGCCAGTGTAATTCTGATGATAATAGTAGGTATTGCAGCTTTAGTTATCTGGCCTATAATGGGAATGCCGATACTTATAAAATAATTTTTTAAGGAAATATAAAAATGAAAATAAAAAAAGTTAATGAGGTAATGATTCCCTTATCTGAATATGCTACGGTAAATGAAGATGACACTCTTGAAAAGGCAATAAGAACACTTCATGATGTCCAAAAAGCAACATCAATGGATGCATATAAGCACAGGGCAGTTCTTGTTTATGATGAAACCGGGAATATTTCGGGGAAAGTCAGTCCTTTGGATGTTTTAAGAGCACTTGAACCCAAGTACAGTCAATTTGGACATTCTGATCATCTTGCCAAAATGGGATTATCACGATTTGGGCTGAGTAATGATTTTATTCAGTCATTGGTTGAAAATTACGATCTTTGGGATGAAAGCTGCGAATTTCTTGTAGAGAAGGCAAAAACAAGAAAAGTAAAAGAAATAATGTATTCTCCCCAGGAAGGTGAATATGTAAACGAAGATACCAATATTGCTGAGGCCATCCACCAATTTATTCTTGGTCACCACCAATCATTGCTTGTATTAAGAAAGGATAAAGTAGTAGGTATATTAAGGTTGTCAGATGTTTTTAAACTTATTTGTGACTTGATGGTGTGATAATACTTTTAGGATTTTAAAATTAATATGAAACATACATTGTTAAATACCATTGAGGGCAGAATACTGTTGGGTGGAGTCTTTTTGAGTTTTCTGCTTATGGCTTTTCTCGGATTTTATATTATAACCGATTCTCAAACAGCTAAGATTTTCGTCCTTGTTTTTGTTGCCCATGTCTTTGGTGGTCGGGCTGCTGGTATTGGTCTTTGTATTATCAATGAATTCGGTGCTTTTTCCTCCATTATTTATAATTTTTATATTGAGGTACTCATTGTCTGTTTTACCTATGCAGGTTTTGTATTAAGCACCACCAACTATATAAAGGCAAAATGGGTGAAAACATTCATGGTCAGGTTGCACAGCAAAGCTCTTGAGCAAAAGAGAAAAATAGAACCTTTTGGATGGATAGGTATTTTTATTTTTGTCATGGTGCCACTACCTGTGACTGGACCTGTAGTGGGCTCTATTATCGGATACATGCTTAATTTAAGTCTGTTCAGGAATTTTTCCGCTACGTTTCTTGGCACCCTCTCCGCCATCATTGTCTGGTTTTATTGCTTTGAGTTTTTAGAGCAGCGTTTTCACATGATCCAGTACGTGTTCGGTGCCATTGTTATTATTGTGTTGCTCCCTCATCTGAAAAAAATAAAAAATTTCATTACCAGCATCAAAAAGGGGGAAACTAATTAAGAGGCAGAATCGAGAGGTTATAAAATGAAAAACTAAACAATATATGTTATGATGCTAAGCAGCATAGCAGCCTTATTTTATAGCCTGATCTTTTTTTGTTTTTTTGATAGGGTCTGTGTGTAGAATTTGTAAACTATAGTATGATCAACACAATGGTTGAGAACAGGTGGTTGAATTTAATTTGGTACTAATATCTGTGAATTTATCATGGAATAGATTATGGATGTTCTAATATTTGTTGCCTGTTTTGCAATAATTGCTATTGCTTCAAAGCAAATAGGACATAGTCTGCTTAAAACAGGGCTTCCTTTGATCAGCGGATTTTTACTAACCGGTATTATTGCAGGTCCTTATGTTCTTAACTTGATTCCCAAAGAAGCTACTTTAAATTTACGGTTTGTGGATGAGATCTCTCTGGGATTTATTGCCTTTGCTGCCGGATCCGAGCTTTATTTAAAAGAGCTTAAAACCAGGTTAAAAAGTATAGCCTGGGTTACCATTGGTCTTGTGGTCTGTACATTCTTTTTAACAGCCCTTACATTTTATTTCCTTTCTGACTTTATTCCATTTATGAAAACCATGCCCAGGACTGCAAAAATTGCAGTCTCTATCTTAGCAGGTGCTATTATGGTTGCGCGGTCTCCTTCGTCTGCTATTGCCGTTGTAAATGAATTAAGGGCTAAAGGTGGATTTACTCAAACTGTATTAGGGGTGACCATTATCATGGATGTGGTGGTCATCATATTGTTTGCTGCCAATTCATCTATTGCAGATGCACTTTTTTCAGGATTAGATTTCAATTTTGGTTTTATCTTGCTTTTGGTGTTGGAGATTGGGGCATCAATTGTTATTGGTTTTCTTGTTTCTAAAATAATACTGTTAATTTTATTGTTCCCGATTCAAAAATCTGTAAAAACCAGCTTTATCTTATTGACAGGTTATCTGGTCTTTATTTTTTCAATTCAAATTCGAGAACTTTTCCATGACGTATTTTCCCTTGAAATTCTTCTTGAACCTCTGTTGATCTGTATGATTGCAGGGTTTCTTGTGTCAAATACAACAAAGTTTAGAAAAGAATTTTCAAAAATTCTTTTTGACATAGGTCCTCCAATCTATATTGCGTTTTTCACTCTTACAGGCGCATCTTTATCCTTAGATATTTTTTTACAAACCTGGCCTGTTACTATAGCTATTTTTTTTACAAGAATGGTTGCCATTGGTATTGGGTCTTTTATTGGTGGAACCCTTGCAAAAAACCCACTAAAAAATAACTATATTAGCTGGATGGCGTATATTACCCAGGCAGGAGTGGGCTTAGGACTTGCAAAAGAAGTGGTTGTGGAATTTCCGGAATGGGGGAACTCTTTTGCTACCATAATGATTTCAGTTATTATTTTAAATCAACTCTTAGGGCCTGTTTTATTTAAATGTGCTATTAAAATCATGAAAGAAGATCATCCAAGGGCAAAAGAAGCAGAGTTTGAAAGTGACAGGGATACCGTGATTTTTGGATCAGATGGCCAGGCATTTGCATTGGCAATGTCGTTAATATCTCAGGGCCGGAAAGTAAAAATTGCTGCTACAAAGATAAATAATAATGATAAAAATCGAGATATAAAAATTTATCAATTACCTGAACTCAGTGTTTCAGAACTTAAAAAGGTTAATAGTCACCATGCAGGTGCTATTGTGGCAATGTTGACAGATGAGGAGAATTATAAAATATGTGAAATTGCTTATGAACATTTTGGAACTCAAACCATCATTGCCCGCTTGAATGATCGGAGTAATTATGAATCTTTTTTGCCATTAGGCGTCTTGATTGTTGATCCATCCACAGCAATTGTTAGTCTTCTTGATCATTTTGTACGGTCGCCTGCAGCAGCTTCTTTATTAATGGGTATGCATAAGGATCGGAACATTGCGGATCTTTCCACAAAAAATCCAAATCTGTTTGGTCTGGCCTTAAGAGATCTCCGTTTGCCTTTTGATACCATTATCATGTCTGTTAGAAGACGGGGTGTTCTGTTTGTTCCCCATGATTTCACAAGGCTTGAGGCAGGAGATCTTGTTACTATGATGGGATCATCAAATTCCTTAAAAGAAGCAGCGTTGAGGTTTGATGTCAATCAGGAAGAGGCATTATTACAAATTGTTGAAAAGGCAACCGCAAAAGAATTGCTTGATAATTCTGTTCAAACTGAAGTAAAAGATATCATCGCTTATAAACAATCACCTCAGAAAGATCGGTTTGACCTGCTTGTGGATAAGAGTTTAGTTCTTGATTTGAATGAGGCAATGAATAAGGAAGAGTTTTTTATGCTTGTTTCAAATGCCATGTCTGATTCGTTAAATATTTCTCCTTTAGTCCTTAATGAAATGCTGACTAAAAGAGAGGAAGAGGTCACAACAGTTCTGGCTCCGGGATTGGCAATCCCACATATTATTATTGATGGAGAAAAGAAGTTTTCTATTCTTCTTGCCAGAGGTAAGAAAGGAATTGATTTTTCTAAATCCAAGCCATTGGTATATGCTGCTTTTGTATTGGTCGGCTCCAAAGATGAAAGAAATTTTCACCTTCGTGCATTGTCTTCCATTGCCCAGATCGTTTTGGACCCCAGATTTGAAAAAAAATGGATGAGAGCAAGAAGCAAAACAGCTATACGGGATGTCATTATTAATGCCGATAGGAAAAGAGAGGTTTAAAAATGAAATGTAAAAAAAAAGACATTGTTGATAGTTTTTATATTGATTCTGGTTATGATGGGAATATTATCCGGTAGTGGGGGAGCCTTTTCACCCATTTCTCTGCTAAAAGGACAAAGTGTTTATGTTCCAATCTACTCACACATTTACCATTGAGATAAAAAAACTTGCCACAGTTCGTTTTATAATCAAAAGTTCAGATAAAACTGGTGGTTCCGGGGCTAAATTTATAGTACGATGGGTATCAAAGGAACTTGTAAAGACTCCTTTAATAGAAGCAATTATGATCAGCACTCAAAGTGGGCAAGGGGTTTCTTTTGTTTCTTGAGGCAAGGCTATAAAAGAGTAATTTTCTTTTGACTATTTATTTTAAGGTCAGATCAATAAACAGGGAAAACAATGATCTTCTCCATAATTATAAAAAAACTAAAAAATGCAGTTACTGATTTGATACCCATTATTCTTGTGATTGCTTTTTTTCAGATTTTTGTTTTAAAGCAACCTTTACCACAAATGGGAGAAGTTATTTTTGGTGCTCTTCTAGTGGTAGCAGGTCTCAGTTTGTTTGTTCAAGGTTTGGAAATGGGCTTGTTTCCCATTGGTGAGGCTATGGCCCATGCTTTAGCCAGGAAAGGTAGTTTTTTTTGGCTTCTCTTTTTTGCTTTTGCTTTAGGGTTTTCAACCACTATAGCAGAGCCTGCCCTTATAGCAGTGGCTGCAGAAGCTGCTGAAATTGCAGGCCAGGGGGGTCTTATTGACCCGGGTCAGGAATCTCTAAATCAATATGCCTTTGGACTTCGCATGTCTGTTGCTTTTTCTGTGGGTCTTGCAATTCTTATTGGTGTAATGCGTATTATTCGTGGCTGGCCTATTCATTATTTGATCATTGGCGGTTATGTTATGGTTATGCTTATGACCATTATTGCTCCGAAAGAGATCATTGGTCTGGCTTATGATGCAGGAGGCGTCACCACATCCACCATTACTGTGCCTTTGGTTGCAGCTTTGGGAGTAGGATTGGCTTCATCCATCAAAGGACGAAGCCCTCTTGTGGATGGATTTGGTCTTATCGCGTTTGCTTCTCTTCTCCCAATGATTTTTGTTATGGGTTATGGACTTATAATTTTCAGATAAAAAAAGGAGGCATGTTTTCGTAGAATTCATATATGATTTTAGCAAAATATTACTTGCCACCTGTATAGATGTATTGCCTATCATTATTCTTATTACAGGCTTTCAGTTTCTGGTTTTGCGTCAGTCAATCCCTCATCTACGTCGTCTTATTGTTGGTGGTGTCTATGTTGTCATTGGTCTTGCCCTGTTTTTGGCTGGACTTGAAAAAGCACTTTTCCCTTTGGGGAATATAATGGCCACCCAATTGTCTGATCCTGCCTTTATCTATGGTGTAGGAGAAGTTGTTACCCAGGCAGACTGGAAGGCATATGGCTGGGTGTATCTTTTTGCGGCTATGATTGGCTTTGCAACCACTATTGCCGAACCATCTCTCATAGCTGTGGCTTTCAAGGCAAGCGAGGTATCAGCCGGTACGATCAGTCAGTGGGGTTTAAGAATTACTGTTGCCCTGGGAGTCGCTTTTGGGATAAGTCTTGGAACCTTTCGTATTATAACTGGCACGCCAATTTATATATACATTTTGGTGGGCTATATGATTGTTATTGTACAGACCATGTTTGCCCCTAAAAGCATAATTCCTCTGGCCTATGATTCCGGCGGGGTCACAACTTCAACAGTTACAGTGCCACTGGTAGCAGCTCTTGGTCTTGGACTGGCTGGCACCGTACCTGGGCGGAATCCTGCTTTGGACGGTTTTGGTCTTATTGCCTTTGCCAGCCTTTGCCCTATTATAACTGTTATGGGCTATGCTCAGTTAATGCACTGGCGTACTAAACGTAAAACATAATTTATGGAGAAAACTAATGCGCTTTAAACTTATTTTAGCTTCGGTAAAGGCAGGTATCACTGACAGTATTGTTGATGCAGCAAAAGAGGCAGGAGCCACCGGAGCAACAATTATACCGGCCAGGGGAACTGGCATTAATGAGGCTAAAACTTTTTTTGGCCTTTCTCTGGAAGCACAGACCGATATTATTATGCTTCTTGTTGAAGAACACCTTGTTGTTAAAATTTTGGACTCTATTAAGATGGCAGGAGAATTCCATAAGCCTGGAACAGGCATAGCCTTTGCTGTTCCAGTTGAGCATATTGTGGGCCTTGAAAGCCAGATGGAAAAATTTAAGGAAGAAGTCCGGAAAAGCTATTTTTAAACAATCATATTTATTTCTATAAAGGGAGAAAATCATGGCACCTGACAAAATACAAATAGTTCGGGCACGGGATGTAATGCAAAAGGGGATTGTAGCCATTGACGGCATGGCAACAGCTAAAGAAGCTGCAGCTAAAATGCGGCTTGAAAAAGTATCATATCTTCTTGTTAATAAAAGGCATGTTGATGATGCATGGGGAATAGTTGTTGTTCAGGATTTTGTTAAAGGGGTTATAATACCAGCTCGCTCTCCATCAGAAGTGAATGTCTATGAAATTATGACAAAACCTATTATCACAGTACCGGCTGATATGGACGTGCGTTATGTCGCCCGTTTGATTTATAGGGCTGGCATAAGAAGAGCTGCGGTTGAAGATGGAGGGGAGCTTGCAGGTATGATTTCTCTTTCATCCTTGATTCTCGATAATGATTTTTTTTAGTACTTTTTTAAGACCTTAAAACCTTACTTGAGACACCACAGATAAAAATACTCTTTAATTATAAAGTGTATTGATATACTATAATAGTTATAACCGTCAGTTTATATAAAAAGATGCGTATATGGATGAAAAAAATCATAGCTTGACCAAACAAGAAGTGATTGCATTAAAATCCAGATGGAATGAAAGAGATTCTAATGGAGGTGAAGCTATTTCACATCAGATGCTTCACAGGTTGAAAACCGAATGCAGGAAAAATAATTTCAAGCGGCCATTACAACTTGATTTAAGAGGGATTACATTGCTTCATGAAGATCTTTCAGATCTTGATTTGTCAGGGTATGATTTTTCCTATGCCAATCTTAATCAGTCCAATTTTTTAGGAACGACCTTTAGTTATTCAAAATTTCACAAGGCAAGCCTTGAGCAAGTAATCTTTGATGAATGTGAATTTATTGGATCTGATCTGAGCCATGCAAGCCTGAATGAATGCAGTGCACAAAGGTGCGGGTTTGGCGGGGCTGACCTCAGCCATGCAAGTATGATCAATGCAGATTTAAGTAATGCTACTTTCAGTCGTTCAATACTAGCGCAAGCAGACTTAAGAGCTTCCAATTTAGAGAAAGCGCGGCTTTCAGAAGCAGATTTGTCAGGAGCGATCTTTACACGGTCAAAACTTTCAAAAAGCGATTTTAAAAAAAGTAATGTCAAAGGTGCAAGCTTTGAACTTGCCGATATGCAGGGTTGCCGTTTGCTGGGAATAAAAAATTTTAAAAAAGCAAAATGGATTGGTGCTGATATTCGAGGGTTGGATTTAAGAGGTGCTTATCTTGTCAGACGATATATTGCTGATGAAAATTACCTTTTTGAATTTCAAGCCAGTTCCCGTTTTCATAGAGCCATATATTTGCTTTGGTGGGCATCTTCGGATTGTGGAAGGAGCCTGTTGCGATGGTTTGTATGGCTTACTTGTATCACTTTGATTTTTGCAGCAATATATTCGCAATTAGAAATAGACTATGGTGCTCACAGGACTCTTTTCTCGCCTGTATATTTCAGTGTTGTTACAGTAACTACATTAGGTTATGGTGATGCTGTCCCTGCATCTTTAACTGCACAAATTTTTGTCACTTTTCAGGCAATCACAGGGTATATGGGATTAGGTGGACTTTTAAGTATTTTAGGAAATAAAATGGCCCGGCGGGCTGAATAACTTAAATCAGGGGACCTATGTTTTCATTTTTTAAAAATAAAGTTGATCCAAAAGCAAAATTAAAGAAAATTTTAAAAGGATATAAACTTCCCTCATTTCCTGCAGTAGTAATGCAGATACTACAAAAAATCAGAAGCCCATATTCTTCAGCTTCAGATATTGCACAATCGCTTTCTCTTGACCCGGGTCTTTCTGTACGTCTATTAGGCATTGCCAATTCTGCCGCATTTTCACCAATCAATAAAATTGAAAATTTAACTCAGGCAATTGCCCTTGTAGGGTTGTCCCAGCTAGAATCTCTGGTTTTAGGGGCTGGTGTTGCCAAAGGCATTCCAAAGAATCCAAGTAAATGGCATGACCCTGCCAAGTTTTGGCTGACATCTGCAAGACGGGCAATGATAGCCAATGAGCTTGCACAAATCCTTTGCCCCGCAAAGGAGTCTGAGTGTTTTACCGCAGCCTTCCTGCAAGATATGGCCTTACCATTTTTAGCATCCCAGAGGAGTGATGATTATGATCCGGTTTTGGAAAAATGGCATCTTGAAGGAGGCGACCTTGCCCAATTAGAGCGAGAGGTCTTAGAATGGGATCATGCAGAAGTTGCTACATGGATCTGTAGTGAATGGGGGCTTCCTGAAAACATTGGACTTGCCATCAAGAATCATCACAACCCAAAGGTTGACAATGATAGTGATACTTTAGGACCAATTAGGATAGTTTCATTATTAAGGGAAAATGATTCAAATAACGGGTTGGATGAAATGATTGCAAAGGCAGAAGATACTTATAATATTTCCAAAGAAAAAATGCAGTTAATCATTGAACCAAGTCTTGAGAAGGCAAAAGACCTTGCCCGGATGATTGTATAACTTATTATCCAAAAAAATAAATGCTGCATTTGATATAAAAAATGCCCAGCACAAACGAATCACCATGGCTAAAATTGAGGATATTGTTAATCGCCGTGGCTGGTTTGATTGTGGAGAACTTAGATAGTCTTAAGCATCAGCTACAAGCTTCTTCAATATGATCTAAAAACCTGCTTCTGTGAGCAAAATTTCCTTTTCTGTAATTTGCATGAGTAAGGAATAAAAAGCGTTCAGCTCTGGTCATGGCAACATACATAAGTCTTCTTTCCTCATGGAGAGCAGCATCGCCTGAGGCAAGTGAGCGCCAGTGGGGGAAAAGGTTTTCTTCGCATCCAACAATAAAGACCGAGTCATATTCAAGGCCTTTTGCTGCATGGATGGTAAGAAGAGAAACACCATTTTCGTTATCCTTATCTTCTTCTTTATCTTCTCTTATCAGTGCTGCTTCCTCCAAATAATCCAAAAGGTTGTCCTTTGCTTTTGCACTGTATTTTAATTGTTCAAGGTTTTCAGTTTTGGAGATATATTCTTCTTTTGTTTTGGTTTTACCCTTTAAATAATCAGAATATTGTGTCTCAGCAATTACCTTGTCAATTGCACGCTGGGGAGAAAGATCAGGAATTGAGTCCAGGAGTTTAAAAAGAGCTTCTAAGCTAGTATGAATCTTTGTTGATAGAATTTTTTCATGAAGTGCTGCTCTTGCCGCATTTTGAAGACTTATGCCTTCGGATCGAGAGGAGTTGATTGTTTTTAGAAGAGCGGGACCAATGCCACGCCTCGGAGTATTGATGATTCTTTCAAAAGAAACATCATCATTGGGAAATACAGCGCTGCTTAGATATGAATTTATATCAAGGATTTCCATCCTTTCAAAAAATCCTTGTGCGCCCATCATTTTGTAAGGTATTCTATATTTTCTAAATGTTTTTTCAAAGGGAAGTGAGCAAAATTTTGTTCTATAAATTATTGCTATTTTATCAAAAGGAACTCCTTCTCCTCTGCCTTCAAGAACAAATATTTTACGTGCTGTCCATTCAGCTTCTTCATAGTCAGACATGAAATCATGGATTTCAACACTTCCGCCACGTTTATTGGAAAAACATTTTTTGTCCATTTTATCCGGGTTAGAATCTATTAAATCATTGGCAATCTGGACAATTTCGTCAGCAGATCTGTAATTTTCTTCAAGCTTAAAGATTTTTGAATTCTTATATTTTTCCGGGAAGCTTAAAAAATGGTCAACATTACTGCCCCGGAATCCATACACTGCCTGCCAGTCATCTCCCACACAAAACAGGTTGCCATGATCACCCAAGAGTAATCTTGTAATTTCTTCTTGAAGATCATTAGTGTCCTGATATTCATCAACCAGAATATAGGAAAAATATTTCTGATAATACTTTCCGATATCTTTATGATTTTTTAGGATATCTCTTGCTTTGACAAGAATATTATCAAAATCAACTGAGTTCATCTCCATGAGCCGCGTTTCATATTCTTTATACATCTCGGGCATACTCATGCCTCTTATAGGTATCATAGAATCAAAGTATTTCTCAGGATAGCCTGAATTCTTAGCTTTTGAAATAATAGACATTACCTTGTTTTTTTGTTTTTTCTCAATATTATGTTTTACAAGGATTTCTGTTATGAGTTTCTGGTGCTGATATGTTGAAAAAATCTGAATTGAAGGAGAATAACCTAAAAGATGTCCATGTTTTCTTAAAATAATCAGGCAGGCTGAATGGTAAGTTCTTACCCATGGAAAATCCTGGTACCCAAGGTGTGTCATTTTATAAAGACGCGACTTCATTTCTTCAGCAGCTTTGTTAGTAAAGGTTATTGCAAGTATTGTTTTTGGATCAAAACCTTTATTAATCAAATGTGATATTTTGGCTGTAAGAGTTCTTGTCTTGCCAGAACCTGCTCCTGCAACAACAAGTGCAGGGGAACCAATATGTTCAACAGCGTTTTGTTGTTGTTTTGATAACTCCATAGTAATTTATTAATCTTCCTTAGTAGTTTTAATAATTTGATCAAGGTTTTCTTCAATATCTGCTCTGATTTGATCAAGCCTTTTTTCAGTTGTGGCTTCAAATCTTAAAACAAGTGATGGCTGAGTATTAGATGCTCTGACAAGCCCCCATCCATCATCATAAACAACTCGCATTCCATCTATATCAATTACGTTTGCTTGTTGTTTATAAAGGTTACAGATTTTCTCCACAACTTTAAATTTGATTTCATCGGAGCAGTCAACGCGAATCTCCGGAGTATTATATGTTTCAGGCAAATCAGATATGAGTTCACATACACTTTTCTTTGTACTGCATAATATTTCTAAAAGTCTCAAGGTTGCATAAAGTGCATCATCAAACCCGAAATACCGGTCAGCAAAAAATATATGCCCACTCATCTCGCCTGCCAAAGCAGCGTTTTCTTCTTTCATTTTTTTCTTGATTAACGAATGACCGGTTTTCCACATTATTGCTTTGCCACCATGTTTTTCAATATCATTATACATATTTAATGAGCATTTTACTTCTGATATAAAAGTTGATCCAGGCTTTCTTGAAAGAATTTCCCGGGAGAATATTACCATCAGTTGATCGCCATAAATTAGTTGACCTGTTTTATCAACTATTCCTATTCGGTCAGCATCACCATCATAGCCAACTCCGAGGTCAAGTTTTTTTGTTTTTACAAGATCAATAAGCTCAAGCATGTTGTTTTTAACAGTTGGATCAGCTGGATGGTTGGGGAAAGAACCGTCAGGGTCACAGAAAAGATCATATACTTTACACCCAAGTTTTTTTAGGACTGGAAGGGCAGTTATCCCTCCTGTTCCGTTCCCTGAATCAACTCCGATTCTGATACCCTTATCAATGGAAATATTGTTTAATAAGTATTTAATATATGGTGTAATAACGTCAGCTTCTTTCTTTGTTCCGTTTCCTTTGGCATAATCCTCTTTTTCTACGATTTTACGTAAATCCTGTAATCCCTGGCTGTGAATGGATTCAGAACCATTCATAAGTTTAAAACCATTATATTCAGCAGGGTTGTGGCTAGCTGTTATCATAGCTCCGCCCTGGGTTGGGAAATGAACAATGGAAAAATAAAGAACTGGAGTAGGGCATAAGCCGATATCAATAACGTCGCAACCTGTGGAAAGAATCCCTTCAATAAAACGTTTGGAAAACAATTTTGAAGTTAATCTGCAATCTCTTCCAACGCTTACTTTTTTATTCCCATGCTTTTGCAAAAGGGTTCCATATGCTTTCCCAATATTTTGGGCATCATCTTCTGTAATATCTTTTCCTGCGATTCCTCTTATGTCATACTCTCTAAAAATTTGCGGGTTCATTTTTCCCCTTATTATAAGGATGTTAAATAGTAAATAATAATTAAAATTCCTATTGCCCAACAATATGGTGCAAAAAGATGAAGCTTGCCCTTGTTAACAATCTTGAGCAAAAAAACAAGTGCAATATAACCTGTAATAAATGCAGCCAATGTTCCCAAAATTGTTGCTTTAGTTATTATAATTGGCTGATCCAATCCTTTTGCTAAATGTAATAATTCAGCTCCAATGATTGCAGGGATGGATAAGAGAAATGAAAATTTTGCAGCCATTTTTCGGTCAAGTCCTGCAAAAAGTCCTGCCGAAATTGTAGCACCAGACCTTGAAATCCCCGGAATAACGGCAATACCCTGACACACTCCAATAAAAAAAGCTGATTTAAAGGTGAAATTTGAGATTTGTATGTCTTTACTTTGATTGTTTTGGGTGTTTTGTTTTTTTCTGGTGAGCCATAAAATAATACCAGTAAGAATAAGCATACATCCAACTAGCAGTATTGATGAAAAAACAATATTTCCCCAGATGTTTATTACATAGCCTAAAACAGCTGTTGGTAGGCAGCCTGTGATAATTAGCAATAAAAGTTTATTATTTGATTTTGAAGAAGCAGGTTTAAAAATAGAACTGCCAATTTCTTTTATATCTTTAAAAAAAACAATTACAATTGCAGCAAGTGTTCCTAGGTGGACACTTATGTTAAAGGCAAGCATTGGTTCTGCCATGTTAAAAAAATGCTGGCCTAAAACTAAATGCCCTGAACTGCTAACAGGTAAAAATTCAGTTACTCCCTGCAGAATTCCTAACAGTACCCCCTGATATATTTCCATATAAATAGTATTCTTTTAATAATGTTAACTTTAAAAAAAAACAAGACAAAAAGAGTCTTGTAATTTAAATTAACCCGAGATTACAACAAAAAGTACCATTTTTCAAGTCAAATGACACAGAGCTATCAGGAGGAGAATAGCAGAAATTATCCCTGTGATGAGTAGCGAAATCAAGTGGTCATTTTCCCTTCTACCGCGATACCTACTGATAATTAGTCCAATAAGGCTAATAATAATGCTTACTATGACAAAATAAATAAGCAGATCTAAATATTTGATATCCCAAAATGTTCTGAGGGTCAGGTGATAAAAACGATCAAAAAAAGTTTCAAATTCAGGTTGAACTCTGTGAAAAACTAGTAGAATGGCTAATAGCATGAGCCAGACAAAAACATTTAGTGCAATAAGAGATTTTGCCCAGATATCTTTTTTCTTTCTTCGATTTTTTATAGGATTCAAGGTACAATCCCTTTTTTATAGTTAATCTGAGTTCGTAAATCCATAACGTACTCCTGATAATTATTTTAATTTACATTCTGTCTAATCCAATGTTATATTTGCATTTTTGAAATGTAAATGGATTGCATAGTTTTTAAAAAAAAGATACACATTTTTGTTAGACCCTTGGTTATGCATGTAACAAGAACTGGAGATTTTGACAGATTATGACCTGCACTTCAAATCAATACCGGCATCTTTTACACATGGAGTGGGAGCCGCATATTATAAAAAGCACGAAAGCTTTGTCTGGAAAAACTGAATGTTTTTGGACAAAATAAATAATTGTTTAGAGTAAAAGCATAACTTTTTTTACTTCAGATTCTATTTTAACCTTATCCCATCCTTTTATTTTGGCGGCAAGCTCGGCTATTTTTGTGATTATTTTTATATTAGGTGAAGAAAGGATTGTAACAGGTATTCTCCTTCTGACTAAATCTTCAAGCGTTATAACCATTTCATTTTGAGCACAGTAAATGATTTCAGCTTTTGAAAATGGCAGATCAGGTGCAATCCTCTGAGCAAGAGAAGCATCCTGTTCAATAAGTTCTCTTATCTGTTTTATTTTTGTGCCATACCTGAAGATGAGATATGAAGCAACTTCTTTATCAAGTCCTGCGTTTATATTTTCTGTTATTGCAGATTTTTTCCATTGAATAAATTCACTGCCTGGACTTGAAGGGAAGGGCAAGGTTGCTGTGGGTGGTATCTTTGGAATTTTCATGTCAAGAGATTTCATGACTTGGTTCACAAGGTTTGCAGCATCTGCCCTGGCCGACGTAAATTTACCTCCAACTGAGATAAAAAGCCCTGATTTTGGCTCAAACATTGTCCATTCTCTGGTTACCTGGGAAGGAGGTTTTCCAGGCTCATTTTTTAAAGCCCGCAATCCTGCAAATTGGCTGATTATTGATGATCTGTCCCATACAATATCTTTTAAATATCTGTTCGCTTCTTTTAAAAGATAGTCAATATCAGAATCTTCAACTTTTACTCTATCAGGATCACCTGTGTAATTGGAATCAGTTGTACCCACAAGTGTTTTTCCATACCATGGGACAAGGAAAAATATTCTGTCATCGTTCTCGGTCATTAAAAGTAATGAATCCATCGTGGGAAGTTGGGGCATAACAAGGTGAATGCCTTTACTGAACCTCATGTAATTTTTTAAAAAATGATGGTCTTCCACAAGATTTTTCCATGGACCCGTAGCATTTACGATTTTTTTCGCCTTTATTGTAAACTTTTCTAAAGTCAGAACATCTTTTACCAGAGCTCCGACAATGGTGTCATTCTCTGTAATATATTCTTCAGCAGATACGTAATTGGCAATAATTGCACCCGACATGTAAGCCCTGTCAATCACATCAAGGGTAAATCTTGCATCATCCATTTGGCAGTCACCATAACATGACCCGCTTTTAAGGCCTTCTGTTTTCAAGAATGCATACTTTGAATAAATCTCATCTTTTGTAAATGAATTGTGCCTTGAGACCGGTTGCCCTTTCCCGGCAAGGAGATCATACATCCAAAGCCCTGTTTTAAGCATTGCTGGTCCAAGTTTGTCATGTTTATAATGGGGCATAAAAAACTTTATTGGAACTACCATGTGTGGTGCAAGTTCTGAGAGAAGTTTTCTTTCTTCCAGGGATTTTTTAACAAGGTCAAGCCGCATTTGTTCAAGATATCTTAAGCCCCCATGAATAAGCTTTGTAGAGGCTGATGAGGTTCCTGAAGCAAAATCTCCTTTGTCAATCAATGCAACTCTGAGCCCACGTAAAGCTGCATCGCAAGCAGTCCATGCTCCGTAAATCCCTGCTCCAACCACTAAGAGGTCGAATTTTTCTGTTTTAAGTTTTTTAACTTCCCGTTTCATTTTTCATCCTTTTTGTAAGCCATTCAGCCTTATCTGTCATTATACCGTCAAGCCCTAAAGTCAGGAGTCTTTTTAATTGTTTTTCTGTGTTGCATGAATATGTAAACACTTTTAAATTGTGTGCATGGGCAAAATTTATAAGGGTAGAATTTATTTCTTTTTGATTTATACACAAGCCTGCCAAATGGTTATAGCTAAATTTTTTATTTAAAATGTCTTCTCTTTGTATGCACCATTTGTCATATTTGTTATATTCATTCAAATTAAGCACACATTTTATTTTATCTGAAATACTGGAAACCTGTTCTAAAACATCTGGATCAAAAGAAAGAATAGAAATATTTTTTTGGTATTCAGGGTCAATATTCAACACCTGTTTAACTACTTTATGAGTAAGGAGCCTTGAACGCCCGGAAGCCCTTTCGGTTTTTCCGGATTTTATTTCAATATAAAGAGATGTTTTTTTGCTGAACAATTTAAGTAGTTTTGTAAGGGTTAATATTTTTTCGTTTTTAATATTAAACTGTAAAAGCTCATCAAAAGTATAAGATGAAATCCATTTTTTGGTTCCTGTTAATTTCAAGCTGATTCTGTCATGGAAAATCACCGGAACATTATCTTTTGTAAGCTGCACATCAGTCTCAATT
Organism: Desulfobacterales bacterium; assembly: GCA_023143455.1. Classification (GTDB taxonomy): domain Bacteria; phylum Desulfobacterota; class Desulfobacteria; order Desulfobacterales; family Desulfobacteraceae; genus JAIOSM01. The sequence goes on along the minus strand of JAGLHT010000013.1, from coordinate 25,833 downwards.
CCATCTACTCTATATGCAATTGATTGCTTAAAGGCTGTTTCACTGTTTTCTGTTAACCCCTCACAGTTTCCTCTGTGTGCTATTATCTTTGTTTTGTTTTGCCTCGTCATTTTTTTATAAGCACTGTTTCATCAACAATCAGAGTTTCAATGCCTCTCATATCCTTTAAGGGATATCTTATCTTTTCAACAACATCAAGTTGTTTTTCAAGGAGAGCATTAAATATGAATATTGAACCTTTACCGATAGTGCTGACATCTGCCTGATGAAAGGGTTTGAAGAGTTTTTGTAGATCCTTTTTATTGACGCCAATTCCGTCATCTTTATATGGTGATAAAACTTATATTGTTGGAAGTGGCATGTATGGTGTTACAGGTCCGGATATACAAAAAGCTTTTCCTGGAAAAACAATTTATAGTGTGTTTGCTGATCATTGATTTCTAATGATTTTTAATATATATAGTACTGTTATTTTTAATAATTTATAAATTCAAGGAATATTATGGGTGCACAAGTTTCAAACGAAAAAATACGCAATATAGCAATTATAGCTCATGTAGATCATGGGAAAACCACGCTTGTTGATGCCATGTTTCAACAAAGCGGAGTTTTTAGGCAAGGGCAGAATGTTGACGAAAGAATAATGGACAATATGGATCTTGAGCGGGAAAGAGGAATTACAATTTCAGCAAAAAATTGCTCCATTATTGTAGATGATGTTAAAATCAATATTCTGGATACTCCGGGACATGCTGATTTTGGAGCTGAAGTTGAGCGTGCATTATCCATGGTTGATGGTGCAATCCTTTTGGTTGATGCTTCTGAGGGACCTCTTCCCCAGACAAGATTTGTATTAAAAAAGGCATTTGAAGCAAGGCATAAAATAATCGTTATAATTAATAAAATTGATAGAGCAGATGCCAGAGTTGAGGAAGTGCTTAATGAAATATATGATCTTTTTATAGACCTTGATGCAACAGATGAACAATTGGATTTTAAGGTTTTGTATGCCATTGGAAGAGATGGTATTGTTAAAAAGGATATTAAAGATAATGCAGATAATCTCAATGTTTTATTTTCAACAATCATAGAAGAAATGCCTCCACCTTCCTACGACCCTGATGAACCGTTTCAGATGCTGATATCTGATTTAGGGCATTCTGATTATATTGGAAGACTTGCCATAGGTAAAATAGTAAATGGCAGAGTAACTTCCCAGGATAATCTGATCGTTGTCGGCAATGAAAAACAATCTCGGGTCAGGGTATCTAAACTTCAGGTATATAATGGTATGGAGCTTAGCGAAGTTACTACAGTTGATCCTGGTGATATTGCAGTTGTTTCCGGAACTGAAGACTTTGAAATTGGTGATACCATCTGTACTGTTGATTTTCCTAAAGCCTTGCCTGGCTTAATCGTCGATGCACCTACGGTTTCCATGAAGTTTACAATTTCAAATTCACCTTTTGTAGGGCAAGAAGGAAAGAAAGTACAGTCAAGAAAAATAAGAGAACGCCTTGAAAAAGAATCACTTATTAATGTTGCCATATCTTTTGACGAGACAGGTCAAAAAGATTGCTTTGTTGTAAAAGGTCGTGGCGAATTTCAAATGGCTATTCTAGTTGAAACAATGAGAAGAGAGGGCTTTGAACTTTGTGTGGGAAGACCTGAAGTAATATTCAAATATGAAGGTGATCAAAAACTTGAACCAATTGAAAAATTGTATGTTGATTGTGATGAAACATACTTAGGAGTTGTAACAGAAAAACTCTCATTAAAAAAAGGGAAACTTCTTAACCTTATTAATAATAACAAAGGTCGGGTAAATATGGAGTTTTCAATTCCTTCAAGAGCTTTAATAGGATACAGAGATGAATTTCTTACAGATACAAGAGGAACCGGGATCATGAATTCTTTATTTTCAGGTTATGACAAATACAGAGGTGATTATCCTGTGCGTCATACAGGGTCCCTGATTTCTGACAGACAGGGGAAAGGTGTTAGTTATGGGCTTTTTAATCTTGAACCCCGGGGGAGACTTTTTATTAAACCAGGTGATCCGGTTTATGAAGGCATGGTGGTGGGTGAACATAACAAAGAACAGGATTTATATGTAAACCCTTGTAAGGAAAAAAAGTTAACTAATATGAGAGCATCAGGTAAAGATGAAAGTACTGCCTGCACAACTGTAAAAACTATGACGCTCGAATTTGCTATAAATTTTATTCAGAATAACGAATTAGTTGAAGTAACGCCTAATTCAATTCGTCTCAGAAAAATACTTTTACCAAGACAAAAAGAATATTTAAATCGTACAAAAAAAACACCATAAAATAAATAATTCTTGTCTTGACAAACTAGTTCCTCGTGATATCTTGACAGTTGTGCTTTGGGAGTTAACTCTCAGTTGTTGGAATGCGTGGAAACCCTTTGTTTGAGGGGTATATAGAGCTCTGAAATTCCCTACAGTTTTACTCGGCTAATTGGGTTTTTATATGAATTGGGATCATAAATTAAACGAATTTTTAGAGCTTATATTTAGATAAAAAGTTAGGAGGTTTTAATAAAATGATAGAAAAGGTAACATCAGGAAATAATCTATCAGGTTCAGTAATGGTTGTTGGTGGTGGAATTGCTGGAATGCAGTCAGCTATAGATTTGGCTAATTCCGGGTATTATGTTTATCTTGTTGAAAAGTCATATGCCATTGGCGGAATGATGGCACAGTTAGATAAGACATTCCCTACAAACGATTGTACCATGTGAGTTATTTCTCCAAAACTGGTCGAGGTCGGCCGGCATTTAAATATTGAACTTTTAACAAATACTGAGCTTCTTGGACTTGATGGAGAGCAGGGAAATTTTACTGCAAAAATCAGGCAGGAGCCAAGATACATTGACATTGAAAAATGCACAAGTTGTGGTGAGTGTGCAAAAGTATGCCCTGTGGAAGTCCCCAGCGAGCATAACAAAGGAATGAACAATCGTACGGCTGTTTTTAAGCAGTATGAGCAGGCTATCCCTGGAGCTTATGGGATTTCAAAAAGATCTGTAGCCCCATGTAAAGCAACCTGTCCTGCCCATGTAAGTATTCAAGGCTTTATCGCATTGATGAATAAAGGGAAATACAGAGAAGCTCTTGAGCTTTTTAAACAGGAGCATCCATTCCCCGGATCATGTGGACGGGTATGTCATCATCCATGTGAACTTGAATGTACAAGAGGTGATGTTGATTCACCTGTTGCTATACAGCATCTTCACAGATATCTTTCTGACCTTGATCTTGAAGGCGATGATCCTTATATCCCTGAAATGGCAGACAAAAGAGATGAAAAAGTTGCAATTATTGGATCAGGCCCGGCGGGCTTGACTGTTGCATATTATCTTGCCCAAAAGGGTTATGGTGTTATAGTTTATGAAAAACTTCCTATTAAAGGCGGGATGATGGCTGTTGGTATTCCCGAATACAGACTGCCAAAAAAAGATCTTGAAAAAGAAATTGGTGTGATTGAGAAAATGGGTGTTGAGATTAAAACATCTGTTGAATTTGGAAAAGACATCACACTTGAAAGCCTTAAAAAAGATGGTTTTGCATCTGTTTTCCTTGGCACCGGTCTTCATGGATCACGGGGTCTTGGTATAGATGGTGAGAACCTTGATAATGTTATTCCAGGAGTATCCTTTTTAAGGGATGCAGCCTTGGGAAAAGCAGAGAAAATTGAGGGCAAAGTTGTTGTTATTGGTGGTGGAAACGTTGCTGTGGATGTGGCTCTTACAGCTAGACGACTTGGTTCTAAAGATGTTACCATGGTTTGCCTTGAACAAAGAGATGAGATGCCAGCCTGGGACTATGAAATTGAAGAGGCATTAGAGGAAAAAGTTGAAATTGTAAATTCTCTAGGACCTTTAAAATTCCATGACAATAACGGAAAAGTTTCAAAAGCTGAATTTAAAAAATGTACTGCTGTTTTTGATAAAGATGGAAAATTTAATCCTCAATATGATGAGACTGACCTGACAAGTATTGATGCAGATTATGTTTTCGTTGCAATAGGTCAGACAGGTGAGAATGAATTTGCAAAAAAAGAAAATATTCCATTAGCTGGCTGGGGAGGTCTTGAGGCTGATCCTGCAACAATGCAAACTTCTCTTGATTGGGTTTTTGCAGGGGGTGACGGTCTTTATGGTCCAAAATCAGTTGTAGATGCTGTTGCCTGCGGTAAAGAGGCAGCAGAAAGCATACACAGGTTTATTCAAAAAGAGGATATATCAAAAGGCAGGGAAAAAACATTTGAATTTGAAAAACCTTCAACAAACAATATACCTTTCAGTGAAAGAATTTCACCTGTTCAGATCTCTGTAGAGGAAAGAGAAGGTAATTTTAAAGAGATTACCCATGGAATTACCAAAGATGAGGTAGCCACTGAAACTGAAAGATGTCTTTCCTGTGGAATATGTTCAGAATGTTATCAATGTGTTGATGTTTGTCTTGCAAATGCAATCAATCATGACGAGCAGCCTGTTTTAAGAGATCTTGCAGTTGGTTCTGTTATTTTAAATACTGGAAGTGTTGCCTATGATCCTTCTGGTCTTGATGACACATATATGTATAAACGATCTCAAAATGTTATGACCAGCCTTGAGCTTGAAAGAATATTAAGTGCTGGTGGGCCGACCTTGGGACATCTTGTGAGACCTTCTGATGAAAAAGAGCCTGAAAAAATTGCATGGCTTCAGTGTATCGGATCAAGGGATACTAACAGATGCGGTAATGAATATTGTTCCTCTGTTTGCTGTATGTATGCCATCAAAGATGCCATGATTGCCAAAGAGCATTCAGAAAAAGAGTTGGACGCTGCAATTTTTAACATGGATATTCGAACTTTTGGAAAAGATTATGAGCAATATTATTTGCGGGCGCGTGATCAGAATGGAGTCCGTTTTGTAAAATCAAGGATTCACAGTGTTATTGAAGAACCTGGCACAGATAATTTGATTCTAAACTATGCTGACGAAGAAGGTAAGATGCAGCAGGAAATCTTTGACATGGTCATTCTCTCTGTTGGGCTTGAAATTCCAAAGGAAAGTATTGACCTTGCCAATAGAATAGGTGTGGAGCTCAATCGTCATAACTTTGTTAAAACAGAGACATTTAGTCCTCTTGAAACCTCAAGACCGGGTGTTTTTGTTTCCGGGGCATTTCAGAGTCCAAAAGATATTGCAACCTCAGTTACAGATGCAAGTGGTTCTGCTGGTTCTGCTGGAATAATACTTGCCCCGGCAAGAAATACCGACACAAAAAGCATTGTAAAAGTAGATGAAATTGATGTTGAGGGCGATGACCCAAGAATTGGAGTTTTTATTTGTAAATGTGGTATCAACATAGCAGGCGTTGTGGATGTTGAAAGTGTTGAAGAGTATACTAAAACTTTGCCAAACGTAGTTTACACAGGGCTGAATCTCTTTACCTGTTCTCAGGATGCCCAGGCTTCAATAAAGGAAATTATTGCTGAAAATAAACTTAATCGGGTTGTTGTGGCTTCCTGTACTCCAAAAACCCACGAGGGTATTTTTATGGACACCCTTGAGGAAGCAGGTCTGAACAAGTATCTTTTTGAAATGGCCAATATAAGGAATCAGGGTTCTTGGATGCATTATCATGAACCAGAACAAGCTACAGAAAAAGCAAAAGACCTTGTTAACATGGCTGTTGCAAGAGTTGCCAAACTTAGGCCTCTCCATGAGAAACAGATTCCAATCACTGAAAGAGCACTAGTTATTGGTGGTGGAATTGCCGGTATGATATCAGCTAAAAATCTTGCTGATCAAGGTTTTGAAGTAGTTCTTGTGGAAAAGGAAGAAAAACTGGGTGGTCTTGGAAATAGAATTCTTCACACCATTGAAGGTGATAATGTCCCAAAATTTGTTCAGGATCTTATAACTAATGTTGAATTCCATGAGAAAATTGAAGTTATTAAACAGGGCCTTGTGGTTGGTTTTACAGGCTATAAAGGAAATTTTACCACCGAAATAATTGTAGCTCCCAGTATGCACGAGAAAAAGATAGATCATGGTGTTATGATTGTGGCCACTGGCGCAAATGAATATAAGCCAACAGAGTATCTTTACAATGAAAGTGATCAGGTAGTTACCCAATTTGAACTTGCAGACCTTCTTGAAGAAAAAGGTGCAAAAGAACTTGATCAGGTTGTGATGATTCAGTGTGTTGGTTCAAGAAATGATGATAACCCTAATTGTTCAAGAGTTTGCTGTCAGAATGCAGTTAAGAATGCAATTCAGATTAAAGAGCTGAGCCCTGATACAGATGTTTTTATTCTTTACAGAGATATGCGAACATACTCAATGCTTGAAGAATATTACAACAAAGCAAGAAATTTGGGTGTTATTTTTTCAAGGTTCAGCCAGGATGATCCACCACAGCTTGTAAAAACTGATGATGGTAAAATTGAAGTAACATTTACTGATCATGTACTTGGACAAAAACTGGCAGTTGATGCAGACCTTGTAGCATTGAGCGCTGGTGTAAAGGCAGCAGATACAGAAGAACTTGCAACCATCATTAAAACAAACAGGAATGCCCAAGGGTTTTTTCTAGAAGCACATGTCAAGCTTAGACCTGTTGAGGCTGCAACAGAAGGAATATTCATTTGTGGAACAGCCCATGGTCCTAAGTTGATCAATGAAACAATATCCCAGGCAATAGCAGCAGCATCAAGGGCAACTACATTTCTTGCCCAGGATTTTCTAACGCTTTCAGCTGTGACAGCAGAAGTTAATCCTGATAATTGCGCTTCCTGCCTTGTTTGTGTCCGTTCATGTCCATATAATGTTCCGGTAATTAATGAATATGGTGTCAGTTATATTGATCCAGCGCTGTGTCATGGATGTGGAATTTGTGCATCTGAGTGCCCAGCTAAAACTATAAAGCTTAACTGGTATGAAGATGATCAGTTGTTGAGTAAGGTTGAAGCCTTGTTGGAGGGGGTAATATGAGTAAAGAATTTGAACCTATAATTTTATCTTTTTGTTGCAACTACTGAGGGTACTCAGCTGCGGACCTGGCAGGTTCCATGAGATTGAAATGCCCTACAGATTTTAGAATTATTCGGCTTCCATGTACTGGGAAAGTAGACATAATACATATCTTAAGATCCTTTGAAAAAGGAGCTGATGGAGTATTTGTTGTAGGCTGTATGGAAGGGGATTGCCATTTTGATCAAGGCAACTTCAGAGCAAGAAAAAAGGTTGAACAAGCTGCAAAAATTCTTGATCAGATTGGTGTTGGAGGAGAGCGTGTTAGAATGTATAACCTTTCCGCAGGTGAAGGACCTTTGTTCGCAGAATACGCTATTGAAATGGATAAATTGATTAGGGAGCTTGGGCCCAGTCCATTAAAAATAGCAAAAAACAAGAAGGCAAATGCAGCCTGATAATATTAATAAAAGACTTAATATTTTAATAAGAGGTTTCTTATGATAATAGCCGAAAAAAAACCCATAGAGGAAATAATCGAGGAAATCAAAGATTTTCAAAGGATTCTTATTCTGGGGTGTAATGAATGTGTAACTGTATGTGAAGCAGGTGGGAAAAAAGAAGTTGAAATACTTGCCTCAGCACTTAGAATGTATTTCATCAATAAAGGGAATGAAAAAAAGATTGACGAGAAGACTCTGGAGCGTCAATGCGATCATGAATATTTAGAAGAGATTAGAGAAAATATTGATGACTATGATGCCATTGTATCTCTTGCCTGTGGTGTTGGTGTTCAATTTGCCGCTGAAAAATATTTGACAACTCCTTTAGTGCCTGGTGTTAATACAGTCTGTCTTGGTGCAAATGAAGACAGAGGTCTATGGACTGAAAGATGTCAGGCTTGTGGTTCATGCGTTCTAGCAAAAACCGGAGGGATTTGCCCCGTATCAAGATGTGCCAAGCGAGTTTTAAATGGACCATGTGGTGGATCAACCAATGGCAAATGTGAATTGGGCAAAGATGTTGATTGTGCATGGCAGCTGATTATAGACAGGTTAAGAGCACTTGGCAAACTTGATGATTATGAAAAAGTTGCTCCAATTAAAGACTGGTCAACAGACAGAGCGGGCGGACCGAGAACAGTAACCAGAGAGGATGTAAAGATATGAGTTTAAATACAGAAAGTAAACTTGAAAAAATTCTAAAAGCCGGGCATCTTGGTGTCACTTCTGAATGTGGTCCTCCCAGAGGAAGTGATCCTGAAGGAATTAAAGAAAAAGGCAAGCTGATTAAAGATTATGTAGATGCCGTAAATGTCACAGATAACCAGACTGCAATGACAAGAATGTCATCTTTGGCAGCCTGCATTCATCTCAAACTAATGGGTGTAGAACCAGTACTACAGATGGTAACAAGAGACAGAAACAGGATTGCACTTCAAAGTGACATCCTCGGAGCTGCTTCATTTGATATTAATAATATGCTTTGTCTTTCAGGTGATCATCAAAGCTTTGGTGATTGCGCCCAGGGTCAGAATGTCCATGACTTAGATTCCATGCAGCTCGTTCAGACTGTTCGCCACATGAGAGATGAGGGAAAGTTTCTTGGTGGAGATGATATTAAACGTCCCCCAAAAATGTTTGTAGGTGCCGCAGCCAACCCATTTGCTGATCCCTTTGAAATAAGAGTTCCCCGTCTTGCCAAAAAAATAGCATGTGGGGCAGAGTTTATTCAGACCCAATGTATTTACAATTTGGATAAATTTGAAGAATGGATGAAAAGAGTTGAGGAAAGAGGTTTACATGAGAAAACATTTATTATGGCAGGCATGACACCAATGAAATCTGTTGGCATGGCAAAATATATGAAGAACCGAGTGCCTGGAATGGATGTTCCTGATGCGATTATTGATCGCCTTGCAGGTGTTCCAAAAGAGAAACAGGCTCAAGAAGGAATTGATATTTGCGTTGAAGCTATTCAGCGATTAAAAGAAGTTAAAGGTGTTTCAGGCTTTCATATTATGGCAATAGAATGGGAAGAAAAAGTCCCGGAAATAGTAGAAAGAAGCGGACTTTACCCAAGACCAGAAGTGTAAATAAAAATACTAAATAGAATACAAGGCTCTTATCTTTTATAATAGAGCCTTGTATTCTATTCACACTTGCATATTCTTTTTGTTGTTAGAATCCATAAATTGTGCAGAAGGCATTATTAAGAAAATTGTTCATTTGTGTTTAGTTCTTTTATTTTAGACAGAAAATATTTAAAACTACATGATTTGTTTTCTTGAAAACTCATTTCTTTTGTAATCTTTCTTGCCCTTGCAACCTTTGTTTTGTCTTTTGAAAGTTTAAAGAGTTGTTCAGATGCATTAGCAATGCTATCAGGATTTCTGTAGGGATTTTTATATTGCTTTTTATGCAATCCTGTAATTTTGTAAGAGGCTTCAATTGCTAGTAAATCACCTATAAACCACGATTCCAGTTCATGAATTGCAATAATCACAATGGCATCTTTCCGCCCTGCTTGAGTACATAAACTTTTCAAATTTTTTTTAATAATCACACAGTTTCCAGAATCTTTATCGCGAATAATTATAAACCGATAATGTATCTGATTATTATTTTTCCATGCTCTTAGTTTGATAGGAATTGATTTCTCAAGATCCTGCTTCCCTTCATGAGGGATAACCATAAAGTTTAAGTTATCAGATAAAAGTCTTTTCAAAGCAATATTTAAAAATGCTTCCATAGAAGTTTCTTCTGTCATAAAAACAAGTTTATGGATCATAGGTTGGCACCACGGAAAAGTTTTTGTTTCCATAAATAGCCAGGCTTATCGCCTTCATTAACAAGTGCTGAGAGTTCAGGAAAGTCACTTGCTTTATGACACTGAGAAAATCCATCTTTTTTTTCAAGCCAAAATATTTCATCAAGATTAATACCATTTAAGAAATCAGGAGAGTGTGTTGTGACAAAAATTTGCCCACCTCGCTCTCCATATTCTCTAAATTCTTCCGACAACTCACTCATTAACTCTGGATATAGCTGATTTTCTGGCTCTTCAACACAGAGAAGATTATGTGGAGTTGGGTCATGAAGTAATATCAGATATGCAAACATTTTTATTGTTCCATCAGAAACATAACGGGCAATAAATGGATCTACGAATGATCCGTCTCTAAATTTTAGAACAATTCTTCCATCTTCCATAGGTTTAGCTTCAACTTGTGATATACCCGGTACTCTTAATGCCATTTTAGAGAGAATAGTCTCAAAAATATTACGATGATGTTCATAGATAAATTTTGTAACAATTGGAAGATTGTCGCCTTCTTCAGAAAGATGTTCGGCATAGCCATCATCCTGAATATTTCGTGCTGCATTTATATGGAAATCAGAAACATGCCATTTTTCAATCATTTTTCGAAATACATTGACAACTTTGAATTTCTGAAATTGCCCAAGCCCCTTTATAGCAAGGGTGTCATGCGATGCTAAGCGCTGTTCTTCTCTTTGGATATCAACGTGCTTTATTCCATCATAATCTTCTTCATTGGTAATTGCTTTGCCAATTCCTTCTTTAAAATCTAAAAAATGCCACGGCTGTCCCTTTTTCCCTCTTCTAAATTTGAGTATTTCTCGTAAAATAATTGGCTTTTTATCTTTTTGTCCAATTGACAAAAAATAGGTGGCCAATTTGCCGGATGGTTCTCTGAATTTTATTTCAATTTCAATGTTGTCATCTACTCCACGGCTTATCACTTCTTTAAAACCACCTCTTCTTGAGAGTGCAACACCGACATTGTAAAAAAGAGCATCTTTTAAAAATCCAAGCACATCAAAAAAGGTTGATTTACCAGTACCATTTGCACCAACAAGAACGGTCATGCTTCCTAAATTATTAAAAACAACGTTCTTGAAAACTTTGAAATTTTTAATTGAAATTTTTTCGATTTTCATTATATATCTCCGATATTCTTTCTACTATCATTGTCTTTCTTAGCTTTACTTATATTTATTTCAATAGTTTGTTTTTAGCTTCCCCAACATTTCATATAATGTGTGCCAGTGTTTATTGTTCTTATATCATCAAATTGTTGAGGTGTAAGAACAATTGTTTATATTTTCCTTATATCAATAACATTATAAATCCTGTTAAGTAAATATTTTTTTATGAGATATTAAATTTAAAGCGGATGTTCTGATTCGAGCCTTTAACCCTCAGGGGCGATGCATGGGGAATTGTTGCCACCATCCAGTGAAGGTTTGTTTGCCTTGCGGCGAGTCTATCTTTGGATGATTTTGTTACAAGTTCTTAAATGAGCGGAACGTTAAGAACAGCAAGTGTTTGAGGGTGTATTTTCCCGAGTTTTGCTGTTTAGTGCAGCTTATTTTAGAACTTGTCGAAATATCCAAACTTGCGAGCGCAAGGTGAACAGGCCGTAACGGGTTTGGTCGTCGCAAACTTGCGCAGATTGTGTTTTGCTTAAGCTTGCTCCAAGATACTTTTGATTTCATTCCTTGCAGCCTGCACAAACGCAGGAAATGCTTTTTTAAAGTTGGTGTCAGCTCAGTATCCCAATCTATCTTTTCAGGTTCAATCCCAAGAACTATAAGCTCTGGTTTGTGCCCTGCCATAGCAGTCATATCAAGAGAATCAAGAAGATCTATATCATGTAATGATAATGGTTGGTTTTTATCCCTTCTAAGCTCGTCTTCCAAAAGCCGATAGATTGTTCCAGGTTTTTTGCCTGCTCTGACAATATCAAGAACAAGAAGGGTTTCATATTTTTCAAAGAGATAGAAGATATCCTGGGTAAAAGTTCCTCCGTCTATGAAATCCACTAGGTTTTCGTCATAGTTTTCCTTTTCTTTCCAGAATTCATATATTGCATGGACACCAATACCTTCGTCCATCATTAGAATATTCCCAACACCCAGTACAAGAAGTTTTTTCAGTTTTTCCATGTTTGTATTTTTCCATCAATAATATAAAACAAAAAGGGGTGAAAAAAATTCACCCTTTTTTATACAAATTTTAAAACTCAGTTATTAGAGAGGTACATCAACAACTGTAACTTTACCAGTATCTGCGTCCAACACGTGGACGGCGCAACCCAGTCATGGATCAAAGGAGCGTATCAGACGCCCCACATTAACCGGATTTTTAGGATCTGGTACTGGAACCCCAATAAGAGCTTTTTCAATAGGACCTCTTTGTCCCATATCATCCATTGGGTTAGCATTCCAGATAGTTGCAGATGTAATCTGATAATTACTAATTACACTATCTTTGATATCAACATAATGAAGCAGTGCTCCACGAGGTGCTTCAGACAGTCCAAGACCTTCAGCAGATTTTGGAATTGGAGTAGGAACTAATGTTTCTTTTCCTGGTTTTGCTTCGCTTAGCCATTGTTCCACAGCAGTTGCAACAACTAAAGTTTCCTCAGCTCTTGCAACATGTCTTCCAAGAATTGAGAACGCTGCATCACCAATATCACGAACTTTTTTAACGCCAAGAGCTTGCTGACCAGTTTTTGAAAGTCCTGGATTTGTTATCCATACTCTCGCAAGTGGACCTGCTTCATGGGGTTTCCCAGCATATCGAGGTGCTTTGATAAAACTGTATGCGCCAGCTTTTTCTGGATCTGGCTGAGTTTTACCTACTTTAGGATTGAGTCCAGTTGTAGAATCATCAAAGAAAGAATGTTTTACATATTCTCTAATTTTGTCAGAATCAAATTTTGAAAAGTTACCATCAGTATATACACCAGATTTTAATAATGTGTTACCTGCTGCATCCATTGGGAATACACCAAATGAGATAAGGTTTTTATGCCCACCACCGCATTTGAGAAGATCACCATAAGGTCCTACAAGTAGATATACTAAAGGAAGGTATTTTTCTTCAACAAATTTCTTAATTATTTTAAAACGTTTTGCATATTCATTAAGAATTGAAGCTGAAGGGATTTCAGTGGTTCCACCAACAACAACTCCTGAAACATGAGGCATTTTACCACCAAGTAAAGCTACCATTTCATGGCATATTTTTCTCATCTCAAGAGCTTCAAGATATTGATCAACACCGACTGCATTAGTTGCTTTGTCAAGGCGAATATCATTTTTTTCATATCTTGGGATAAACGGTGCAACATTAGGACCATTTACATAATCAAGTGCTGCAAGATGATAGAAATGAAGAATATGAGACTGAAGGTAATTTGCACCTAAAATAAGGTTTCTTGCAATTCTTCCATTGTCAGTAAGTGTTACGCCGAATGCATCATCAAGAGCTAAAGCTGATGCTTGAGCATGGGCTGTAGGGCAAACACCGCATATTCTCTGTGTAATCTGGGAAGCATCTCTTGGGTCTCTGCCTTTAAGAATTTGCTCGAAGCCACGATACATGCCACCAAAAACTCTGGCATCAACAACCTTCCCATCCTTTACTTCAACTTCTACTTTAAGATGTCCCTCGGCCCTGGTTACAGGATCAATGGAGACCTTTATTTTTTTACCGGAGCCAGCTGGTTCCGATTGTGGTTTACAACCTGCCATATTAAAACCTCCTTGGTCTTGTTTTTATTTATTTAGCTACATAGAAGGGTGATGATGCATCAGGAAATCCTGGTTCAACACATCCAATACAGATTGAATTGTCTACACACCAGTTAAGACCGCTGTTCCATTTGCGTTTGAAACAGTCAGCAGATGTATTTGGTCCGGCACAGCCTTGGTCCATTCGACAACCCTTTGGATCTGATAACGTTTTAGCCATAATATCGTTATCCAGTTCGTCAAGGTGTGGGCAGTTTTCATGAATATTTTCACCATAGAAAAGAACTGGACGTCCATCAGCATCAAGCTCAGGAACACCTTTTTCGAGCAGATGTAGAATTGATCCTACAACCCAATCAGGATGCATTGGACAGCCTGGAAGATTAATAGTAGGTGTTTTAATACCATATTGTTTGAATATTTCTGTTACACCTTTAGCACCAGTGACGCTACCCTTGGCAGCAGGTATTCCACCATATGATGCACAGGTACCAAGTGCAATAATAACCTTCAAAAGAATATTAGCTATAGTGGGCTCAACACTGTTCAATAATGATACTGAACACCCAGTACAGCCCTGACCCTGAATCCAGAGCACAGGATGATTTTTTAATCCTTTTTTCATCGCTAAAACAACTGCAGGGTTAAAGATCTGTGAAATACCAATTCCAGCGGCTGTTCCAGTTAAGGTTTTAAGAAAATCTCTCCTGGAAACTCCTGGTTTTTCCTATTTACTACCTGTTTGATATTGAAAATAGTAATAATGGTATTTTATATTGAAAATGTTGATCATAATATTATATATACTATGTCAATAATAACTTCTTAAGGATTTTTATTGATGGATTCTTACCTGAAAAGAAAAAATTTTCTATTGTGCTGTGTTGCAATCTTCTTTGTTGGATCGTTTGTGTTTGGGTTTCCAGGAGTAATGACATCTTACTGGCAGGAAACGTTTGATGTCGGAAAAGAAGATGTTGGCAGATTGATGTTTTTTCTTCTTATAGGTACTGGTTGTTCAATGTATCTCACAGGAAAGCTTCAGGAAAAAATCAAATATCATTATTTAATTTTTCTTGGTAATTTTATTTGTGGCATCAGTATGTTTTGCGTTGGCTATGCAAGCTCCATGACAATGATTTATGTTTGGGCAGTTGTAACAGGATTTTTTTGTGGATTTGTTTATATCCCAGTACTAACTGTTGTTCAACTTATTTTTCCTGAAAACAAAGGGACTTCAACAGGGATGGTGAATTTACTTTTTGGAGGAAGCACTGCAATAGTTTCACCCTTTCTTACAATGTTGCTCATGTCTTATGGAGCATTTGTTATGACAAGTATTGCAGCATTACTATGTTTGGCAATCTCAACATTAGCTTCGTTTTTTATTTGTTTACCTGATTTAGCTAAAAGAGAAAAGAGAAAGTCTGTTGGAGCAGAAGACAAGTCTCATGTTTTAAGTTTTAGAAAGACTCTTAGATTAAAACCCTTTTGGTTGTTATGGGGTGTATGGGCGCTGGCAGGAGCGAGTGGCATATCCATGATAACACTTTCTGCATCCTATGGAGATTTTCTTGGATTCAACCTTGATCAATATGTCTGGATTCTTATTGGTTTTAGCATCACAAATGGTGCCTCACGTTTGTTTTGTGGGAGACTTGCGGATTATTTTGACAATCAAAAAATTCTTATGGTATGTTTTTTAATATCAGGCTCAGCATATCTCATGCTCATATTTTCAACCAGTTTAGTTGTTGTCTCTTTATTAGCTTCTTGTGTAGGGGTTGCTTTTGGGGCAATGTTTGCAGTGTCAGCCCCCCTTGTATCCCGTTGCTTTGGACTTGTTAATTTTGGCAGGATATTTGGACTTGTCTTTACAGCTTACGGGTTCATTGCAGGGTTTTTAGGTCCATGGTTAAGTGGATTCCTGCTTGATTTAAGCAACGGAGGGTACACCATTGTTTTTATTTATCTTGCAGTTTTTTATTTTATCTCTTCTTTTTTTATTATTAAAATCAAACCAGTTGATTTTGGTTGATTTATATTTTCCGGCAAATTGGATATTGACTTTATGTCCTTGTTTTGATTATATTACAAGTTTGGTTAATTTTATTTGATAATAATATTATAAGTTTTACTATAGAAAAATATGCAGATTATACGTGGGTTTAGAGATATTCTTCCTGAGAATATCAAATTGTGGCAAAAGGTTGAAAAAGAAGCAAAAAAGCTTTTTAAAGATTTTGGTTTTGATGAAATCCGATTACCAATACTCGAAAAAACAGAAGTTTTTGCCAGAAGTATTGGTGAGGCTACTGATATTGTTGAAAAAGAAATGTATACTTTTCCTGATAGAAAAGGTGACAAACTTACATTAAGACCAGAAGCCACTGCATCAATGGTCAGAGCATATGTTCAGCATAAAATGTATGCATCTGATCCTGTGAGAAAATTTTATACCATCGGACCTATGTTTCGACGGGAAAGACCTCAAAAAGGAAGATATCGTCAGTTTTATCAGATTGACGCAGAGATTTTTGGTGTTGCTGCACCCTATGTTGACGCAAACCTTATATTTTTGCTCAACGAGCTGTTTAAAAGACTTGGGCTTAGTGATCTTAAAGCTCATATAAATTCCCTTGGCTGTCCTGAATGCAGACCTGATTTTCAAAAAGCGCTTTTAAAGTTATTGGAATCAAAAAAAACAGAGCTTTGTGCTGACTGCCTGAGACGCAAGGATAGCAACCCTTTAAGAACGCTTGATTGCAAAGTGCCTCAATGTAAAGAAGCCTTGAAAGATGCCCCTACAAATTTGGATTTTCTTTGCAAAGAATGCCAGGATCATTTTAATATAGTAAAAAAAACTCTTAAAAAACAAAAAGTTGAATTCATTGAGGATAAAACTCTTGTACGGGGACTTGATTATTATACCAGGACAGCCTTTGAAATACAGACAACAAGTCTTGGTGCTCAAAGCGCAGTGGCAGGCGGAGGTCGTTATGACCTGCTTGTTAAAGAGATGGGAGGTCCTGATATTCCGGCAATCGGTTTTGCAATCGGGTTTGACAGGCTTGTCCAGGTTATGGAAACTCTTAATAAAAGTGTTGATGATCAAGAGCTTGATCTTTTTATTATAGCTTTGGGAGATTCTGCTATTGAAGAGGGATATCATTGGTCAACTGATTTGAATCTTCAAGGTATTAGAACAGAGATTGATTATAGAGGCAAAAGTTTAAAAAGCCTTATGAAAAGAGCTGATAAGCTATGCGCCAAACATGTTCTTATTGCAGGGAGAAAAGAGATTAAAGAAAACCCACTGGTATTAAGGAATATGAATACAAGAGAGCAAATATCAATTAGCAGTGATAATCCAGTGGCAGATATTGTTGAATTTTTAAAAAAGAATAATTAATTTTACAGAGGAATATAAGTGACTGACTTACTAGGAAGCATGAAACGAACCCATAATTGTGGTGAACTGAGAGCCAAAGATGTTGGAACTGAAGTTGTACTAATGGGTTGGGTACAACGTAGGAGAGATCATGGTGGAGTTGTTTTTGTGGATTTTCGTGATCGATTCGGTATAACTCAGGTAGTATTTAACCCTGAAGTTGCAAAAAAGGTACATGATAAGGCACAGGAATTAAGAAGTGAATATGTGCTTGGTATAAGAGGGAAAGTTGAGAGCAGACCTGGTGATATGCTAAATCCCAAAATGGATACCGGTGCAATAGAGATTCTTGTTGAAGAGCTTAAGATATTCAATAGAGCACAGACACCTCCTTTTCAGGTTGATGATAGAATAGAAGCCTCGGAAAATATTCGTCTGAAATATAGGCATATTGATTTGAGGCGCCCAAGTCTTCAAAAAAATATTATAATAAGAAGCGCTGTTGCTAAAATCATAAGAGATTATTTTGATGACTTAGGATTTCTTGATATTGAGACTCCGGTTCTTACAAAAAGTACTCCAGAGGGAGCAAGGGATTATCTTGTCCCAAGCCGTGTATGCCATGGAGAGTTTTTTGCTTTACCTCAGTCGCCCCAGCTTTTTAAGCAAATGCTTATGATAAGTGGGTTTGAAAAATATTATCAGATTGTTAGATGTTTTAGAGACGAGGATTTAAGAGCTGATCGGCAACCTGAATTTACCCAGATTGATGTTGAAATGGCATTTATTGATGAAGAAGATATTATCAAGGTTTCAGAAGGTCTGATCCAGAAAATTTTTAAAAAAATCATTGGGATTAAGCTTGCAAATTCCTTTAAAAGGCTCACTTATGATGAGGCAATATCAAGATATGGCCTTGACAGACCTGACTTAAGATTCGATCTTGAGCTAAAGGATATTTCCAATATTGTAAAAGACGCAGATTTTAAAGTCTTTGCAAATATTGTAAAGCAGGGCGGACTCGTAAAAGGAATAAACGCAAAGGGTTGTGCTCATTTTTCAAGAAAAATAATTGATGAACTGACTGAGTTTGCCGCAATATACCAAGCAAAAGGACTTGCCTGGATAAAAATAAATAAAGATGGGTGGCAGTCTCCCATTGTAAAGTTTTTTTCTGAAGAAGAGAAGCAGGCCATAAAAGAGAGACTTGATCTTGAAGTTGGAGATATTGTCTTTTTTGTTGCGGACAAACCTCAAATCACAAATGAAGCTCTGGGGCAATTAAGAAACGAGCTTGCAAGACGCCTTGAACTTGTAGATAACAAAGCAGAAAATAAAGTTTTTGAATTTGTATGGGTTACACATTTTCCTCTGGTTGATTATGATGAGACTGAAAAAAGATATCAGGCGCTTCATCATCCTTTTACTTCTCCTGTACAAGAGGATATTGATAAGCTTGAGACTGATCCCCTTGACGTTATATCAAGAGCTTATGATCTTGTATTAAACGGGGTTGAAATTGGTGGGGGAAGCATTCGTATCCATTCTGATGAGTTGCAGCAGAGAGTGTTAAAAATGCTTGGAATAGATGGAAAAGAGGCAAAAGAAAAGTTTGGCTTCCTTCTTGATGCATTGTCATCAGGAGCACCACCCCATGGAGGCATTGCCTTTGGTTTGGATAGACTGGTAATGCTTTTGTGCGGAGAAGATTCTATTAGAAACGTGATTGCATTTCCAAAAACTCAGAAAGCAACTTGTCTTTTAACAGGTGCACCATCTGCGGCCTCCATAAGTCAACTCCAGGAGCTTTCCATAAGAGTTGCCAAAAAAGAACCAGCTATAGAATCAGAGGTGTGATGACTTATTGATGAATTAATTGTCATTTTCTTTTCATATTTAGGATTGGTGTATTAAAAACCAGGGCTGATGCATCATCGTCTCGCTGGATTTCAAGGCTAAGAGCGTCTCTGTCAATTTCAAAGTATCGGGAAATCACTTGAATAATATCATTTTGCAGGTCTTTTAGTGTGCTATCATTGATTTCCAGTTTGTCATAGACAAGTGCAAATTGGAGCCTTCTTTTAGCGTCATTTTTACTATTTTTTTTATTTTGACTGGTGAATCTTTTTAGTAATTTACTGAGCATGGGATATCCTTATTTTGTAAATCCGAATTTTTTACTTATTGTATTCCACATTCTTGTTTTATGTGTAGGAACTTCAATAGGCAAGTCAGTTTCTCCATTTAACCTTTTTGCAATACGTATAAAAGCCTGACCTGCTTTGGATTCTTTTTGTAAAACTAAGGGCAATCCCATGTTTGAGGATGTTAATACATATTCATCCATGGGGACTAATCCCGCAAGTTCAATTGAGAGTACTTCAAGTACATCTTCATGGCTAAGCATCTCTCCTCTTGCAACTCTTGCAGGTTCAATTCTGTTAACCAAAAGTTTTGGTTTAATGGATTTAGAATAAAGAAGGCCTATAACTCTGTCAGCATCTCTTACTGCAGAGACATCAGGTGTACATACTACTATGGCTTCATCTGCACTGACAACTGAGTTTTCAAATCCTCTTTCAATACCTGCTGGCGAGTCCATGATAATATAGTCGAATTCTTTTTTAAGCTCTTTTGCAACACGTTGAACACCTTTTGTTGTAAGAACATCTTTGTTGTCACTCTGGGATGCCGGTATCAAAAACAGGTTATCAATTCTTCTGTCTTTGATTGCAGCCTGGCTGATTTTGCATCTGTTATTGACAACATCGACTATATTAAAAACAATTCTGTTTTCAAGTCCCATAATAACATCAAGGTTTCTTAATCCTATGTCCATGTCAATAACAGCAACTCTCTTGCCCTGCATGGCAAGAGCTGCTCCAATAGAAGAAGTGGCCGTGGTTTTACCAACTCCTCCTTTACCTGATGTTATTACTATTATTTTACCTTCCAATTAACACCTCTTAAAAACTATACATTATAATGCTTCAGGCCAGGGTATCGAGGCAAACGGGTTTGCTTTAAGATAATCCTGAACAATAATTCTATCTTTATCAATACAGGCAAATTCAGCTTTTTTGCTGCCTGATTTTTCATCTGATCCAATTGCTGTAACATCAGCTATTTTGATCTGTGTCGGGTTAAACTCAAGAGCAAAAATAATTGCATCTTTTTTGTCAGGAAGCCCTGCATGTACTTTGCCATTTAATCTTCCTAAAATAATTACATCACCACCTGATGATATTTCAGCACCCGGGTTAACGTCTCCTGCAATAATAATATGCTTTTTTGATTCTATTTTTTGCCCTGATCTTATACGTCCTTTCAGCATGAGTACATCACTCCTGTGGAACATCCATGGCTTTGAAGAATCAGATCCTTGTTTAATTTCTTTTTCAGGTAAAAATGTTGAGACCTCACCTACTTTAAATTTCTTTTTTAAAAATGATTCAATATTTTCAATTACGTGATCGTATCCCTTAACTCCATCAGTGTCAATTACAACTTTTGCATTTTGGGCAAAATGTTTTAAGCTTTCAAAGAGCTGTGTAAGCTCTTCTTCAATAGAGGATACTGGCATGGATGGGTCAAGTGTTAATTTGAAGCCATTACCAGATCCTTTTAGTTTTATAGAGTTTGAGGTTTCATTATTCATTAAAATCACAAAGTATATTGTTACAGCCATTAAAGTTACAAAAATCACTAAGGCCAGTTTTTGATTTATAGAAAATTAGGCTGTCTGTGTCAAGGAATACATAAGTATTTTCACCAGTTTTTCTTGACATTTCCAGCGTCTTTTGCGTTATTGGAGCAGTAGATAGTTGCTTTTTGTTATCTAATGCTAAACCAATTGACCAGGTGGAGCTATATACTAAGCAAAGAGGTCTCTCTTAATGAAAGAAAAAATAATGGGTACTTATTTGAATATAAATACATTTATACATTTAGCACTCCTTCTTTCTATTTGTGCTTTCAGCAACTCATGTGTTAAAAATAGCCACTATGAATAAGTTTCTTGATTCATTATTTGTTGAACAATTTCTATATAATTGAAATATGTCATATATGAAACTAAAAATCCAAAATTTTAAAATCACTCCTGACAAAGACGAAAGCGTTTTATCAGAAGAAGTCCGAAAGTGTTACTCAATAACCGGTCCCTTTGAACTGACTATTGACCGCAAGTCATTAGATGCCCGGCAGCAGAATAATATATATTATATTTACCGTTTTATAATTGACGTGTCTGAACAGGAAGCTGCAAGACTGTTGCAGTATGAAGACATAAGCGAACACCAAGAAAAACTATTTCCTGGTGTTATGCATAGAGTAAAAGATCTGAATGTGATAATTGTCGGTACCGGTCCTGCCGGACTGATGAGCGCTCTGCGGTTTATAGAAGCGGGCGCTCGGGTGGAATTGTTTGAACAGGGCAAGCCAGTAGAAGAACGCCTGGCTGACATTAAACAGCTTGAAGAAAATGGACTCCTTAATACTGAAAGCAATGTGTTGTTTGGGGAAGGAGGCGCTGGAACCTATTCTGATGGTAAGTTGACTACCCGTACCAACCGGCCTGAGATGGCCTGGGTATTTCAAAAACTTGCGGAATTTGGCGCTCCCACATCAATTCTCTACGAAGCTAAACCACATTTGGGCACTGACCGGTTGAGCCTTATTATTAAAAATATTCGGGAGCATATAACACGTTCGGGTTCAACTATCCGGTTTAATAAAAAAATAACAGATTTTATTATAAATGAAAATTGTGTCAAAGGCGTTATAACAGCAGCAGGGAAAGAATATACAAGCAAGATAGTAATGTTGGCAACCGGTCATTCGTCACGGGATATGTATCAGCTGCTTTATGACAAAAAAATAGCCCTTGAAAAAAAAGGCTTTGCTATTGGTGTACGGGTAGAGCATCCGGCTGAGTATATTAACAGCATCCGCTATGGCAGTTCAAAGTATAGAAACGTGCTACCTGCAGCAGACTATCAGGCTGCCTTGAACAATAAACAGACCGGGCGAAGTGTATATACGTTTTGCATGTGTCCCGGCGGGGTTGTGGTAAATTCTTCATCTGAGGAAAATATGCTCTGTGTTAATGGCATGAGTTATTCCAGGAGAAATGCCCCGTATTCAAATGCTGCGGTTGTGGTGTCTGTAAAACCGGAAGACCTTGCAGACAGTCCTTTGGCCGGATTAGTATTTCAGCAGGAGATTGAACGCAAAGCATTTTTGGCAGCAGGGGGAGGATATACAGCACCTGTTCAGACCATAGAAGCCTTTTTACAAAATGATAGTAATGGAGATACGCAGGATGTTTACAGCAATGCTTCTTACCGGCCAGGAGTTGCTTTTGCCCGGCTACAGGAATATCTGCCAATGTGGATTTGTAATGAACTGAAAACAGGTCTGAATCATTTTGATAAAAAGCTAAAAGGTTTTACTCAAAAAGGACTGTTAATTGGGCCGGAAACCAGGACATCATCTCCGGTAAGAATAACGCGCAATGATAGGTATGAGTCTGTTTCTCATAAAGGTTTGTACCCGGTTGGCGAAGGGGCTGGATATGCAGGGGGTATTGTTTCTTCCGCAGTTGACGGTGTAAAGGCGGCAGATTCGGTGCTTGCTCAGTTGCATATCTCGTTCCATTCATAAACGCAATACTCCTGCAGGGCATGAATGGTAAAATGCATGGTTTGTATAGGTCGATTTAAGAAATATATTGACAATTATTTGTAATATGTGTAAGAGATTTGATTATGTATTTTAGGCTGACAGAAAATAATATTCAAAAGACGCAGAAAGGAAGCAACCTTGCTGTCTCTTTTTATTGGCAGTGGCACTATTATTGGTTTTTTGGGAATACCTGCGGTCTGTTTTCTGCCTGATTTATAAGCTACAATATAACTATTTAAAGGGCTGTAGGTTAAATCTTCAGCTCTTCTCATTTTTAGGGCTGTAGAAACAATCTTCAGCCCTTTTTTAATTGTTCAAATAAGTATTTGATATTACTTGATCGAAGCAAATGGAGGAAACATTAATGCTGGTAGTGATGAAAAAAGCCGCAACTGAGGCTAATATACAAGCTGTGGTTGATGCTGCTGAAAAACGAGGTTATGTTGCACGCCCTATTCCCGGAGGAGACAGAGTTTCAATCGGGATTTTATATAATAAAGGTTCAGTGGATTCAGGTTATTTTTTGGACTTTGAGGATGTAAAAGAGGTTATTTCGGTAACAAAGCCTTATAAGCTTGTTAGCCGTGAAATAAAAAAAGAAAATACCTTAATCAAAGTGGGTGATGCTACTTTTGGGGATGGATCTTTACCTGTTATTGCAGGTCCATGTGCAATTGAAAGCGAGGAGCAGGCTCTTACAATTGCCAAAGCTGTTAAAAAATCAGGGGCATTGCTTTTCCGAGGTGGAGCTTTTAAACCTAGAACTTCGCCTTATTCGTTTCAGGGCCTTGGAGAAGAAGGTCTTAAAATTCTTGCAAAAGTAAGAGAAGAAACAGGTCTCCCGGTAGTAACTGAAGTTATGGATTGTGAGAATTTTGCAATAGTTGAAGAATATGCTGATGTAGTACAAATCGGGACCAGAAATATGCAGAATTACAGCCTTTTAAAACGTGCCGGTAAATCAAAACGACCTGTTGTTTTAAAAAGAGGAATGTCTGCAACGCTTCAAGAATGGTTAATGGCGGCGGAATACATTATGGAAGAGGGCAATCATAATGTTATCCTTTGTGAAAGGGGTATTCGAACCTTTGTTAAACATTCCAGAAATACACTTGACCTTTCCGTGATTTTGGCAGCTAAAAAAGAAAGTCATTTACCAGTTATTGTTGACCCAAGTCATGCGGCAGGAGTCAGGAGTCAGGTTATTCCTCTTGCTTTAGCCTCAACCTCTGTTGGTGCGGACGCTCTTATGATTGAAGTCCATCATAAACCAAAAGAAGCTAAGAGTGATGGAGCACAATCTCTATATCCGGAACAGTTTGAAGAATGTATGCAAAAGGTCAGAAGTATTCATTCTCTTATAAATTCATAAAAAGAATCCAAACAGGAAAACAGCAATGGAAACTTTCTTAATTAAAGGAATAACAGGAAACTCCAATATATATATTGGTGAGAGCCTTCAGAATGTTGAGGAATACCTTCCTAAAGGTAAAACAATAATTATTACTGATGAAAATGTTAAAAATCATTACTTAAGCGATTTTCCTGATTGCCCTGTGATTACAATTTCTACCGGTGAATCCATTAAAACTCTTGCAACTGTGGAGTCAATTTATAGACAACTAATCAATCTGGATGTAGATAGACAGACTTTTATCCTTGCCATTGGCGGAGGTATTGTTTGTGATATTGCAGGATTTGTTGCATCAACATTTCAACGAGGTTTGAGATTTGGCTTTGTGTCTACTTCGCTTTTAAGCCAGGTTGATGCAAGTGTGGGTGGGAAAAATGGTGTAAATTTTGATTCTTATAAAAACATGGTAGGTGTGTTCATGCAGCCTGAATTTGTTATCTGTGATATCAAATTATTGAACACTCTGCCAAAAGAAGAAGTTGCCAACGGATTTGCAGAAATAGTAAAGCATGCATTAATCGAAGATTATTCAATGTTTGAATTTATTGAAAAGAATAAAGAAAAGGCATTGAACCTTGACCCAGAAGTCATTATGCAGCTTGTCACTGATTGCATCAGAATAAAATCAAATGTTGTACAGAAAGATGAAAAAGAAGCTGGCGAGAGACGCAGATTAAATTTTGGACACACAATCGGTCATGCCATTGAAAAAATTTCCCAGCCCGGGCATGGCAATGCAGTGAGTATAGGAATGGTCGCAGCAGCGAAGTTTTCTTGTAAAAAAGGGTATATTTCAAAACAAGAGCAGATGAGAATAACAAGTTTATTAGAGGACCTTAACCTGCCTGTTTCCCACAGTATCGCCACAAAAGGGATTGTAGATGCTCTATCAGCTGATAAAAAAAGAGATGGAGATTTTATCTATTTTGTTTTCATTGAAAAAATAGGTAAAAGCCTAATTGAAAAAGTAAGCTTCACCGAGATCGAAGATTTTCTTTTCTCCCAAGCCTGAAATCATCTTATTGCACAGGTGATCACACCCACTGCTTTATCAACTGAGAGGGTGTCGGTATTTAGCATCAGATCATAATTAGCAGGATTAGTTGCATCTGAGTTAAAGTATCGTTTTACAAAAGCTGTCCTGTTAGCATCCTTGTTGGTCATATATTTTTTTGCATCATCTCTGTTAAGGTCACGGATTTTTTGTATATAGTCACACCTGGCAGATGGAGGCGCTACAATCCTTACCTTGAGTACATTCATTCTATGGAGAACACAATTTGCTCCTCTCCCCAGAATGATAGCATTCCCATGTTTTCCAATTGTCGTAAGTATTCGAAACAGGAGTTTGGAATATTCATCAGGCCATAAGTGGTGTTCATTTACAAAATTGGATACAATATCATCAACAATATTCATTCCTCTCTCATCCAGTGTTTCTAAGAGAGCTCGGCTGTTTTTTGATGTTTCCACCATTGCTTCTAAAATTTCATTATGAAACAGGTCAAATCCGGTTTCCCGGACAAGTTTTTTAGCCACCTCAAGCCCCTGACTCCCGGACTCTCTTGAAATGGTAACAACATTAATAACCTCTGAAATGGGTTTTTCTTCCTTTTTTCCCAGTTCCCATCTTTTAATCTGCTCATCAATGAGTTTATGGATTGATTTGCTCATGATAGCTTCCTTTCTGAATAGAATGCGGCTTGTTTGCAATGAACCTTAATTGCATAATAAATCAGATTCATTATATTGTCAATCAACAGCAATTCTCGCTGAATGGTATT
>JAGLHT010000012.1 GCA_023143455.1 Desulfobacterales bacterium | reverse complement strand
CCCCCTGTAAATCTTTCTGTAGTATTGGATAAGTCAGGATCCATGAATGGCGAGAAAATTAAACAAGCCAAGGCCGCTGCAATTGAAGCGGTTCAAAGATTGGGAGCAGCAGATATTTTTTCTTTAGTAGTATATGATTCTAATGTGCGAACAATAATACCAGCACAGAAAGTCAGGAACAGAGATCGGATTATTGCAAAAATTCAACAAATTTATGCTGCTGGCAGCACTGCTCTTTTTGGCGGAGTAAGCCAGGGTGCATCTGAAATAAGAAAACATATTGGATCAGAATACGTTCATAGGATTATTCTTTTATCTGATGGTCTAGCAAATGTTGGGCCAGAATCTCCTGCCGAGCTTGGAAGACTTGGTGCAGCACTAATTAAAGAGAATATTTCTGTTACAACCATTGGTGTGGGATATGATTATAATGAAGATTTGATGACAAGATTATCCCAAAAAAGTGATGGCAACTCATATTTTGTTGAAACAGGTTCTGAACTGCCTCATATTTTTGCATCAGAGTTAGGAGATGTTCTTAATGTTGTTGCTAAAAAGGTGAAGGTGGCCATTACAATGCCTGATGGTGTTGAACCTATTTCAATTATAGGAAGGGAAGGGCGTATCAAGGGCAGAACTATTGAGCTTTCCATGAATCAGCTCTATGGGGATCAGGAAAAATATGCGCTTGTGAAAGTAAAAATACCAAAATCCGATACAGGTGTTTCCATGGAGATCGCTAAAGCCAAAGTGCGTTATGAAAATCCCTTTAGTAAAAAAACCGAGGTAGTATACGGGAAATCAATTGTAAAGTTCAGCAAAGATTATACAATTGTTAAAAAATCAACTAATGTTGATGTGGTAAGAGAATATCAGCGTAATTTAAATGCCCTGGAGCAGGAAAAAGCTATTTCTTTGTCTGATAAAGGTAAAAAGAAAGAAGCTGTGCAGGCTCTTAAAGCATCTGCAGTTAAAATGAAGAGTATCGCAAAAGAATATGGCGATGAAGTTCTTTTAGAAGAAGCAAAGGATATGGAGAAACAAGCAGAAGTGATAGAACAGGAAGGCATGAATAAAAAAATGCGTAAAGTTATAAGGACAAAATCCTATCAAATGAAAAATCAGCAGAAAGCTGAGTGATTAAAAGGTTTTATATTATGAAAAGCAGGCGGTTTATTACATTGTTTTGGGTGTTGTTATTAGTGCCTGCGGTTATAATCAGTGCGGTTGCATTTAAGCTCCTGTTCCATGAGCAGGAGCGGATCAACCTCACTATTATAACATCACTTACTGAACGTGCTGAAATAATTGCAAGTAATATTCATATCATAGTTAGAGAAGTTGAAAAAAGTTTGTCACAGGCACTTATTGACATTAAGCCTGAGCAATTGGAACCTACTCTTTTGCTTTGGGAAGAAACAAACCCTTTAATAAGGAATGTTTATATTTGGGACAAACAAAATTTGCTTGAGTATCCTTTAAAAGGAATGGCATCAACTCTTGAAGAAAGACAGTTTATTACCAGATTTGATTCTATTTTTGTAACTGGAAAAGCTTTTGATACAGATTCGCAAAAAGCAGAGAGTGAGCTATCCATAGACTCTCAGTCTTCTAAAGAATCCCTTTATGACCTTGCCAAAGGTAAAACAATAAAGAAAGGCAATGTTCAGACCATGTTTACACCTCAATCAGGATGGATTCCCTGGTTTGCTCAGGATCAACTTTTTATACTGGGCTGGGTAAAAAAATCAAGGGACGGGCCTGTTTACGGTGTTGAGTTGGAACTTGCAAGCCTTTTGTCACGGCTGATTCCAGATTTGCCTCAAATAAAGGAAAAAGGTATTTCCTTTGCTATCTTAAATAGTCGAAAACAAATAATGCACATGTCAGGAGATACAGCAGTAGAGGATGCCCAGGCTTGTGATATAGCAGTTTCATTGTCAAATCTTTTGCCACATTGGCAAGTATGCATATATCTTGATAGAGAAAGCTTTACCCAAGGGAAGGGATTTTTATATGTATCTGTGTTACTTCTTTTTATTTTTATGGCAGCCATAATTTCCGGAGGCCTGCTTTTGACTTCTCAAACCCGTAAGCATATGAAAGATGCAATGCAGAAGACTTCTTTTGTATCATCTGTTTCCCATGAACTAAAAACCCCTCTGACAAGCATTAGAATGTATGCTGAACTTATGTTGGATGGGCGTAGTAAATCTATTGAGAAAACAAAGCATTATCTTGAGGTTATGGTTTCCCAAAGCCAACGATTAACAAGGCTGATTAACAATATACTGGATTTTGGTAAACTGGAGCAGGGTAAAAAAATATACAATAAAAGAGCTGTGGACTTAAGCCAATTACTGGCTATAATAATTGATGCCCATGGTATTAGGATAAAAAAAGCAGGGTTTGAAATAAAAACTGATATTGGTGAACCAAAAATCAATGAATCTTCTTTTATGGTCATTTCTGATCCTGATGCTATAGAACAGGTAGTGTTGAACATGGTTGATAATGCGTTGAAATATGCAGGAGAAGGAAAATTTATTGCTTTTAAGCTTGAGAATGATTCCAAAGATTTTATTTTACTGAAAATTAGTGATCATGGATCTGGAATTTCAAAAACACACCAAAAGGCAATTTTTGAAAAATTTTATAGAATTGATAATTCATTAACATCCACTTTCCCTGGCTCTGGCTTAGGATTAAGTATTGCAAGGCAAATTTTAAGAGATCTTGATGGTGATCTAATATTTGAACCAGTGCCGGAAGGTGGAAGTTGCTTTATTGCAAGGATACCAAAAAAATGAATCCCAATAGAATTCTTGTTGTTGAAGATGATCCTGATATACGTATGGGTCTCGTTGATACGCTTGAAAGCGAAGGCTATCAAGTTTTAGAGGCGCAAGATGGTCTTGCAGCTATTAAGTCGTTTGAAATGTATGATATTGATCTTTTGCTTTTAGATATCATGATGCCAGGCAAAAACGGGTATGATGTTCTTCGTGAGATACGTGTAAAAAATAAACAAACACCAGTTATCATGTTGACTGCAAAAGGTGAGGAAATTGACAAAGTTATCGGACTTGAGCTTGGTGCAGATGACTATATTACCAAGCCCTTTGGGATTCATGAACTGCTTGCCAGAATCTCAGCTGTTCTCAGAAGATCATCCCTATCTCTACAGGTAGGTTCGACTGCTAAAGATCCTGAGTTTTTTGGTGGGCATGCTATTGATTTCAAGCAGTATAAGCTTTTTAGGAATGATGTTGAATTTGATCTGTCAGAGCGGGAGGTAAAATTGATTAAAGTTTTTCATGATCACCCCGATGAAGTATTGTCAAGGGATGTTCTATTAGATAAGGTTTGGGGCATTGATTATTCTGGCACCACTCGAACTTTGGATCAACACATTGCACAACTTAGAAAAAAAATAGAAGAACACCCGGCAGATCCTAAGGTTATTACCACTGTTCACGGGATCGGATATCGGTATAAACTTATATAATAAAGCCCGATTGCCTGACAAGAGGAGATTGTTTATGAGTGCGACAAAATAATAACCTTAAAACTATTCATATATCTATTAGCCAAAATATGGTACCAGCGTTTTTTTGGTTCCTGGAAAAAGGTGTCAAAAAAGAAATTAAGAAAAGTAAGAGTCAAAACGGTATCATTACTATAAAATTTTTTAATCTGGTTCTTAAGGAATTGGGACCAGCATTTCTTAAATCAGGTATGTTAGTTTCAAAAAAGGAACTATCAGATTTTTTTTCTAGCCAACCAGAAAATTTTTTAAAAGCCTGCGAATCTGTGAAAATAAATGGCAAGGTTGAAACAATAGAAGCATTTAAACAGATTGATACTTCAGATGATTCTGATCTTTTACTGCTTTATGTTATGTCTTAGTAGCCTTGGTATCATTGATTATATTAGCAATCTGCGAAGGTTGTTAATTTTTGCTGAAAAAATACCCTTTTTTCACTTTAAAAGGGTATGCTCTCAGATCTTCATCCCTTACCCTGAAGTAAATGTCAGCATTATATTGAAAAACTTTGTAATTTTCCCAGCTATTTATATCTTTTCTGAATATTTTGAAGATGTCGTTTTTAATATGACAAGTTGTGTTATAGGAGTTACCTCTTAAATAGCTCCCGGGAAATTGTATTTCAGTTTTAAGGTTATTTTTTTGAGAAGGAGAGTTTTTTATGTAACATCCATATTTGTTATAGTCATCTTTTGGGTTAAAGATTGTAGATTCGTCCAGTAGCTCTTTGAGCTTTTTCCCGGTTATTTCTTTTGCCCCACTGTCTATTACATGTTGGTTTGTAGTTATTTCTTCCCAGTTTTTTAAATTTGGTGTTTTTTCAGTGTTTATGATTGTTTCCCCTTGAATAAAATTTATCAAATTTTGGGTATAGGTTATATCAAATAAATGGGACCATGCCGAGCCATGTCCGGTGTGGTTGATAGGGGCGTCAATAATCATGGTAATGGCGTTTGAAGAGATATTATCTGTTATGATCTCAGCCTTTTTCCCAGCATCAAAGGGATCGTTTTGGAAAAAGAAAAAGGCTAAGTTGCCTTTTTTTACTGAATTGATAAGAGTTTTAAACTCGGGGTTCTGGTTTTTGAAATTTTGGGATTTTTCTTTTTTCCCATGTGCTGCTGGAGCTGCTAATATATAGTAAACATTAGGGCTGTCAATATGGCGGGATGCATATAGGATTGACCATGCACCTCTTGACTGTCCAGCAAAAACAATTTTTTTATAACCCATTGTTTTGTACTCGTTGAATAATTCTGAAATAAATATTGCAATATCCGGTATCATAAGAGGAGACCTATTGTAAAAAGGGATGTTTACTTTTGCAATATCAAATCCATTTTTGTTCATTGTTTTAACATATTTGGGGAGTTGTTCATTATTTAATGCAGGCGGCCAAAGGCTACCTGAATAACCAGGGAAATAAAAAATGATGCCTTTTGCTTTTTGATGCCCATATGAAATACTTTTTGACGGGAAAACTATATTTGTGCCAAGTGTTTCCTCTGTTACCATGGGGAAATTGTATAGTTGTTTTTTCCCTTGATAATATATTTTGCATTTCCCATCCAATCCAATCTTGTCACAATATTTTAAAACTCTTTCATAGGCTCCCACCTTGTTACATTCACTATAATTGCATCGCCAGGATACTGAATATCTTCCATTTTCAGAAACAGCAAAGTATAAAGGATACGGAAGATTTTGATAATCGTCTGTAAAATTTTTAACAACCGAAGGAGAAAGGCTGATTTTTTTATCAGAGATCCTATCCGGTTTGACAATTGAAAGGATACATGAATTTAGCAACAACATTGAAACGGTAATGGATAAGAATAAAAGTTTTTTCATAATCAACCTTTCATAATAGTTTAATAAACACCAAGTTATACAAATTTATGAAAACCTGAATGTCTTTTAGTTATTGTATCTATACTTTTGCCCGAATGAATACATTTTGTTTCAATATGCATATTTTCTCCTTTAGCATTTATTCGCGCTATAGTGCCGAACAACCGATTTCACACCATTTATCATGCTGACATTTCCAAAGCAAAAACATTTGGTTAAATAATTTTCTTTTAGTTTCAGAGCCCTGAATATTTGTTTTTCTGAATATCCTTTTTTACAAAACCTGATTATGTTACCGTCCAATTCTTCTGAAAACGTAAGCTTACTTTTTATTCTATTTTTTCCATTATTTAGTTTTGGATAATGACTACAAAGCAGAGTATCAAAATTCAATTTCAAGTACTTCTTTTTGCATATGGGACTGCCCGGTATCTATCATCAGATCTCCGAGCACATAGCAATAAGTGGTCATCAAAGGCAGACCAACGAAGGACTAACCCAGTTTAAATCCTTTAATCCCATTGAAATCGTATTTCTTACAAAGCCTCATTATATTTATTTATTCACACCAATTTTCAGGTTTATTCAGCACGTCTGCGCATATTATCTTGCCGCTTGTGCTACCAATCACACCGGGACGAAGTTCATTAACCATCCATGCATCAGCGTGTTCATCAGGAATCGGGTGGGATGCTTCAAATCCGAGGGCACCTGCTGGTTTGAATCCAAAGGACGGATAGTAGTCAGGATGTCCAAGTACAAACACCACTTCAACCCCTGATTCTGACAATAGTCTCATTCCCTCTTCAATGAGCTGGCCACCAATACCTTGACGTTGTGAATCAGGAAGAACTGCAAGCGGTGCAAGTATTGAAGCTGATATTGATTCTTCAGAACCTGTGATATAAGCTTTTGTGAACAGGATATGCCCAATTGCCTGCTTATCGTCAAAAGCAAGAAGAGACAACAAGGGCATTGCTGTAGGGTCACCTAACA
This sequence comes from Desulfobacterales bacterium, assembly GCA_023143455.1. Taxonomy (GTDB): domain Bacteria; phylum Desulfobacterota; class Desulfobacteria; order Desulfobacterales; family Desulfobacteraceae; genus JAIOSM01. Next base: position 55,854 of record JAGLHT010000012.1, on the reverse strand, counting down.
ATCCATTTACAAGCTTTGCAATCTCGGGACCGTGTTCATTGCCAAATGCTTGCGTTTCAACATATAGTACATCTTTTAAATCTGATTCTGTGGCTTTTCTTATTTTCATTTTCCGTATTTTTTGTTTTGGCGAGGCACTTAATACATTATTCTTACTTTATAGTTCTTTTATCAATTGCACCATATCTTTTACAGCTTGTTCCATACCTGTCATGACTGCGCGGGAGACAATACTGTGTCCAATACTGAATTCACTGATTTCATTCAATCCTTTAAATGCTTTGATTGAATTATAACAGATTCCATGCCCGGCATTTACACCAAGCTTGAGTTTGCTTCCAATTTTGGCAGCATCAACAATGCGTGAAAATTCAGCTTTTTTTATGCTGTCTGAGGTTGCATCACAAAATGCACCCGTATGTATTTCAATCATGTCGGCGTTGATTTTATGAGCAATTTTGATTTGATCCAGATCAGGGTCAATAAATATACATACATCAATACCATTGTTTTTAAGCGTTGCAACAGCTTCTTTGATGTTGTCCTGATGAGTAATAATATCAAGTCCACCTTCTGTTGTGAGCTCTTCACGTTTTTCAGGCACAAGCGTTACAACATCTGGTTTAATATCAAGGGCAATACCAAGCATTCCAGTTGTAGCAGCCATTTCCAGGATAAGTTTTGTTCGTACGACTTGTTTTAACAATCTTACATCTCTTGTTTGAATATGACGTCTGTCTTCTCTTAAATGTACTACAATTCCATCAGCTCCAGCTGTCTCTGCTGCAATAGCAGCTGCTATTGGTTCAGGATATTTGGCCCCCCGGGCTTCTCTTAAAGTTGCAACGTGATCAACATTTACTGCAAGGTGTGCCATTATAAAATCTCCTTTTAAAGTACATTTTTTTAAAATGCATGTAAGTTTGTATCGTCTTCAATTAATTTTAAAAGTTCAAGGCTTTTTGCTTCCATTTTTATAAAATGGTCTTCTCCTTTCTCATGATCATATCCAATTAAATGAAGTATGCCATGAATAAGGAGTTGAGATATTCTTTGTTCCAGAGTAATTTTTGCTTGATCTGCCTCGAAAATAGCCGTTTCAACAGATATTACCACATCACCAAGAAGTTTTGTTCCAGGGAGTATTTTTGTGTCTTTATTATTATCATCACTAATTTCAAGCATGGGAAAGGAAAGCACATTGGTTGGTTTTTGATAGCCACGGAAAGTATTATTTAATTTTTCAATTTCAGTATTATCAGTAAATAAAATAGAGATTTCATGGTCGTTATATCCCAAGGCGTTTAAGATCTGTGCTATCTTTTTGCTGATTCTGTCCTTTGGCAGCTTCTTCAGGTTTTGTTTGTTGTTTATTAGTATCTTTTGGTTTTCCATTTTTTTCTTTTTGATTTTCCTTTGTTTTTTCAGGATATTCAATTCTACTATGATATATGCCTGTCAGAATATTGTTAAAATTTTTGGCAATTTCGTGTAAATCTTTCAGGGTCAGTTCACATTCATCAAGTTGTCCATCTGCAAAGATGCTGTTAATAAGGTCTTTGACTTTTCCCTGTATTCTCGCCGAAGTAGGGCGTTCTAAAGTTCTTGCTGCAGCTTCAACAACATCGGCAAGCATTACAATTCCTGCTTCCCTTGTTTGTGGTTTTGGACCGGGATACCTGAAATTTGCTTCATTTGTCTGGTCCTCACCTTTTAGTTGAATATGTTTATTATAAAAATATTGAATAAGGGTAGTTCCATGATGCTGTTGGATTGTATCAATCACTTCAACACTCAGTTTGTTTTCTTTTGCTAGTTCAACCCCTTTTTTTACATGCTTAATAAGAATAAGAGCAGACATGCTAGGTGAAACTTTGTCATGTCTGTTTTTCCCGTTTGCCTGATTTTCAATAAAGTAGAGGGGCTGACCAAGCTTGCCTATATCATGATAATATGCGCATACTTTTGTTCTGAGGTGATTTGCACCAATTGCTGATGCTGCAGCTTCAGCAAGAGTTGCCACAATAACACTATGGTTATATGTGCCTGGGGCTTCTATCATCAGTCTTTTCATTATTGGCTGGTCAAGGTTGGCAAATTCTAAAAGTTTTATTTTTGTTGTATAACCAAAGAACATTTCTATTAAAGGAGTTAAGCCAGCACTAATAATCCCTGCAATAATCCCACCTGAAAATGCAAGGGCAATCTCTTTTAGTATTATAATCACATCCGGGCGGGCAGAAGAATAAATGCTGAGTGCAAATATAATAAACACGTTAAATACAGCAAGTTTAAAACCACCGACTATAAAATCTTTTCTCTCATTACATTCTTTTATCCAGTATGCTCCAATTACAGATGATAGAAAAAAGAAAATAAAGACTTGCAGGCTGCTTGAAAAGAGCAGAGCTGTTAGAATAGATAGGGCTATGGCAAAAAATAATGCAACTTCAAATCCTAGAAAAAAGCATATGGTCATTGCCCCGGCTGGAAGCGGAATTCCCATAAATATTGATACAGAAGACATGTCCTGAGATAGCCCCGTGCTTGCCGATTTTGCAATTGGTATTGAGAGATTTGCCATGGGGATTGAAAGTTTTGCAATTAACAGGAAGATAAAAAGCATCGATGCAATAAAAAGCATGTTTTTGCTGTGATTATTTTGAAGTTTCATATGATCTTTGAGAAAGAGTATGTAAACAACAAGCAGGCAGAGAAAGGTAACAAGGGCCATCCCTATGCTTTTTCTAAACCTGTTATTATCTTTAATTTGACTTTTTAAGGTTTTAAGTTTAACAAGCTTGATCTCGCTGACTCTCTCACCCTCTCTTAAGATCATCTCGCCAGCTTTTATTTTATATAATACAGGTTTTATTTCAGATACAGCTTTTTCAATTCTATTTTTTGTTTCATTTGTATTTATGGTGATATTCGGTCGAATAAGTAGTTGAGATAAGTCTACAATGCAAATGCTCAGGTTATAATTCATGTTTTTCAAAAGCGGGTCCCCAACAATTCTAACCATTGTCTGGGCCTGTTCAATGCCATAAATGCCCTTAAGCTTTGTCACCAGGCTTTCTTCAGAAGAGCTGATTGTCCTGAGAATAATGCCTTTATCTTGTTCCTTTAATAATAGTTCTTTGTTTGCTACTACTCCGGTGCTGAGTATTTCAGATATTATAATAGTAATTTTTCCAGCAATATTTTTTGAGAATCTATTATTATATAAAATTTTAAAAGCACCATTACTTATGGTTATTCCAAGGTGTTTTTCAAAGTTCTGTTTTTCTTTTAGTATTATTTCAAATGGAGGAAGAGGTGCATCAGATTTGCCAGCGCTATTTTCTTTAATTAATTCCCTCAAAGAGTCAAAACTTTTTTGAATTCCTTCTACTATTTCATCCCTGAGGTTTGAATCAAAGTCATATACTATTTTTACTAAGTCCTTTGTATTAATGATTTTTTGCTCTGTGGCCTCTTTATCCTCAATAAAAAAATCTTTTGGTGCTTTTATATCCCGGCTTGCAATGTCACCAATTTCATACGATAAGGTTAATTTGTCTTCACCAGGGTAGAACACCAGTGTAAAGACCAATGTCACAACAATGAGAATTCCCCATAGAATTGTGGATTTGGACTCAAGAAACACATTTAACGAGTCTGTTTTATTTATTTTTTGAAGTATTTTTTTGTTCATAAGCTTCAATTATTTTAGACACAAGCTCATGCCTTACTATATCATTTTTGGAAAAATGTAAAATTTTTATTCCTTTAATATTATAAAGTAAATTTATTGCTTCAACAAGTCCTGATTTTTTTTCTGCAGGAAGGTCTGTCTGAGTAATATCTCCTGTAATAATTGCCCGGGAGGAAAATCCTATTCTGGTCAGAAACATCTTCATCTGCTCTGGAGTTGTATTTTGAGCTTCATCAAGGATTATAAATGCATTATTAAGGGTTCTGCCACGCATAAAAGCCAAAGGAGCAATCTCAATCATACCCTGTTCAATCAGGGCTTGTGTCTTTTGAAAGTTAAACATTTCATATAATGCATCAAAGAGAGGTCTTAAGTATGGATTGATCTTTTCAGCAAGGTCCCCAGGCAGAAATCCCAAGGCCTCCCCTGCTTCAACAGCAGGTCTGGTAAGAATTATTTTTTTAACCTCGCCTTTTGAAAATGCTGCCACAGCCATTGCCATTGCAAGATATGTTTTACCGGTTCCTGCAGGGCCTATTGCAAAAAGAATGTCATTTTCTCTTAATGCTTCAACATATTTTTTTTGGTTATTTGTTTTAGGGGCAATGGGTTTGCCATTTTCCATTGTCAGGATAGTGTTTAGAAAGACTGATTTAATATCACAATCAATATTATTCTCCAGCATTTTTATTGCAGCTGCAATATCAGAAGGTTCAATGGAAAATTTTTTTTCAATTAACTTATAGAGTTGGTTAAGTACTTTTTCAGCAAGAATAATTTCATCTTTTTCTCCTGAAATTGATATTGTGCTCCCTCTTGCATTGATTGTTGTCCCTGTCCTTTGGGCAATGATTGAAAGATTAGTGTTGTGTTGCCCAAAAAGTTCTCTTACATTTTCAATTGATTCAAATGTTATTGTTTTCATATTGTTCAGTGTATCCAAAATAAATTACAAATCAACAAAAAACTTGATAATTTTTCTTATCTTTGTTAGTTACTTATAACTAAAAAATAATTAAAACGGTGATTATTATATGAATTTTTTTGATATTGCAATAATAATAATAATTTCCTTTTGCCTGATTAGGGGTGTATTCAGAGGAATTCTAGGCGAACTTGCCAATATTATTGGTGTTGTTGCTGGATTTTACGGAGCCTACAATTATTATAGACAGTTCACACCTTTTCTTGAAAAATGGATCACAAGCCAGGCTTTAATAAGTGTTATTGTTTTTTTTGTATTATTCTCTTTGATATTTGCATTCATTATTATCATCGCTATTGGTCTTGAAAAACTTTTAAAGGTTGCATTCTTAGGCTGGATTGATAAAACCTTTGGAGCGGCGTTTGGAGCTCTAAAAGGGATTTTAATAGCAGCAGTAATTTATATTGTCCTTACCAATGTTGTCCCTCAAAATAATGCCTTAATATCCCAATCAACGCTTGCCCCCTATGTTGCAAGAGTTTCTTCAGTTTTGACCCTTTTTATATCAAAGAATATGACCCGGGGGGTTATGGAGAAATTCGAGAATATGGGAAAAATTTGGAAAAGTTAAATACGGCTCTTGAGATTATAAAAACCCTTCGTAACCCTGATGGCGGCTGCCCTTGGGACAGGCAACAAACGCCCATTTCAATGTGGAAATGCCTTATCGAAGAAATCTATGAACTAAGAGATGCTATCTTGGACGATATCCCGGAAGATATTTCAGAAGAGCTTGGTGATGTTCTTTTCCAGCTTCTTTTTATTTCTGAAATATACAGCGAAAGAAAAGAATTTGACATATTTGATTCCATTAAAAAAGTGTCTGAAAAGATGATTCGTCGCCATCCTCATGTTTATGGCAAGGAAATATTCAGCACAAAAAAAGAATTAATAGAAACCTGGGAAACCATCAAAAAGGAAGAAAAGAAAGAAGCAGGAAAGCAAGCTTTAGAATCAGAACTTGATTCAGTCCCTTCAGGAATGCCATCCCTATTGAGATGTCATAAAGTTTCAAGCTGTGCAGTGAAAGCAGGGTTTGATTGGGATAATATAGATGAAGTCTTAGAAAAAGTAAGAGAAGAATTTGAAGAACTTGAACAAGCAATTCATACAAAAGACAAAGCAGCCATGGCTGATGAATTGGGTGATGTTCTTTTTACCCTTGTAAATGTTGCAAGATTTGTTGGAATCCATTCTGAAACTGCTCTGGCAGGATCAATAGATAAATTTGAAAGACGCTACAAGTATATGGAAAAATTACTTAAAGAACAAGGTGCCTGTTTAAAAGATTTATCAAAAAAAGATAAAGAAGAATTATGGGGTAAAGCTAAAAATGTCTATGATAAATAATCCCCGCGTTGAAATTTGATTTGTTCTGTATTGGCAAAAATAGCAAATTCTTTTGCCAGGTTTTTAATCTTTTCATCTGCATCAGGTGAATTCTTAACTTTTTCAAGCAGGCTTTGAGCATCGCTTATTATCTCTTTTAGTACAGAGTCAACATCCTTTAAAGAAGTTGAGTTGTCTTCAAGTTTTGATGAATATAGTTCAAGAAGTTCAAGTAGATATTCTGTTTTATCAGTTATACTATTGGATGAATCAGATAATATAAAACTTTGTGTGGGTATCTCTTCTAAACTTTTGGGTTGTACAGTTTCCATTTTAGAAGGCTCCATATTCTCAAGAACTTTACCAAAAGTCTGTTTAAATGTATGATCGTTGGGGTTAATTGCATTGGGTTTTTTATTTTTATTAATAAATTGATGTGTGTCATTATTAACTTGATTTATATTTCCCATCTTTCTCTCCTTCTTTTTTAAATGTTTTCAATATAAAATAAAGCAATGATCATGCCATGTCTATTGGTTTTTTGACTTTGTCAATCTAAGTATCTGAAAATAAAAGATTGTTAGAATGATCTTTGTTTGAATAGGAAGAATACCAAAAAGAGGTGTGTTCTGGAAAAGAGGCAAAATATGCCTAGTGTTGAAAGAATTTAGATGATTTCATTCAGTAATAAACCCACCATTTTGCCTGCGATTTTGTCAGCATCAATATTATATCGGTTTTCATTTACTTCTTGTTTGAGTTTGATAACTTTTTCAGACATGGCAACAGGTTCATTTTCGAGAGCCTGGGAGATTTTTTGCATATCTTTTGTTCTGCTTGAGAGATCAACATTGGCACTAGGATTTGTTTCTTTGTTTCTTTCTGATTTTGCATTGGCATTTGCTGCATTTTGGTGAACTGTATTATTACCATAAGCTTGATTAATAAGATTTGTGGTTGAATTTGATATTTTCATTGTTTTGTTCCCTTCAATTATAGTTCCATATTGCTATCCGCAACCTGTTTGGCAAGTTCGGTCATTCTTTGCATTACAAAGTCGGAGTCTTCAATGGAAAGAGATTTTGTAACTTTTTCATCATTCTCATCAATATAAGTGTAGGTGAATTTATTTTCTTTTTTTTCAGTAAAATTTATTTTCTTGCCAAGTTCTTTTTCAATTTGAGTGGTTATTGTTTCTCCAACCTGTTCTTTGGGGCCTACCAAAATGATTTTGTCAATGATATTAGTGGCAACTTTCTCAATGATGGCCTGCCTTTTACCTTTAGAAGAAATGGTAACACTATCCGCCGAAGCAGTATTCTGCCCAAGGGTTTTATTTTTTGCAAGAAATTTCTGTTGGCTCAGCTGCTTGCTGTAAACCTTGAGAACGTTCTGTATTTGATACGACGGTATATGCATTTCCATTTCTCCTTAAAAAGGGTATCGGCTAAGGAGATAATAAACTAAAATATTTTTTTTAATATTTTGTATTTAATCATCAAAATCACCATCAGGACCCTTGTTCGTGGTGATTTTACTTGCTTTTGCAATAATTTTTTCTTTTGTCCAGTCTTCTGGGCTTTCTATTTTTTTTGCCTTAGCGCCAGCATCAAAGGATCCGACTTTTAAAATTTGTTCTTGGACAATATCAGATGTATTCTCAGCATTAAAAACATTTACCAGCATGTTGTAGACAAAATCCTCAACACACTTTATCATTCGATCTTGTATAGCTTTAGGTTGAGAAAGGAGTTTATTTTCAAATGGAAGGTTAAGTTTTTTGAAATCACCGCCTTTTATATTGTTTGCATCTGCATAGGCAAGCATCTCTTGCCATACTTCTTCTGAAACCCCTAAAGCTTCTACTTTACTGAAATTTTTATCCTTGTCAAGAATAGCATTTCCACAATCATTGACTTTGACTCCCCAGGATATCATTTGCAGAGCTGTTGCAACGTTGGCTTTTGTTGTTTTGGTTTTTCCGGCAATATTTATTAATCGTTCAGAGCTGTTCCCGGATGTCCCATGCTGCGCACCTGAAATATGATATTTTGACAATGCTTCATGTATTTCGGCTGTAAGTTCAATATTTATTCCAGTGTCACTTTCCTCTATGCCATGTGTAGTACCATTATTAAGAGCTATCCAGTCTGGGAAAATATCATGCGCATTAAGTCCCTGAATCAGTAAAAGAGCCTCTTCTGAAGTTGAAAGTCCAAATTTGCCTTTAATTTCTCCTACTTCTGTTTCAAGCCCAGCCCATTTGGGAACAAAAGGATTCAGTTCTATATTTGCTAAAAGGTTTTGGTCATCTGGAAGGTGGGATGCATCAATGGCAATGGATGTTATGCCAGCATCAAAAAGAGTTGGGATTTCGATTTTGGCAGGTTCAATATCAGTTGTCGATTTAATTCCAAAATGATCTGCATGGATAGCAACAGGAACAGTAATTCCAAGTTCATTCATATAGGCATCTGTCTGTCTTGCTATATTCCAGAGGCTTGTTGCACAATAAGCGTTTTTTCCACCTTCAGACCTTGCAATTTCTATAATGATTGCTGCATTTGCTTTTTGGGCAGCAAGGAGTGAACCTTTTATTACAAAAGAGCTTCTACCGTTTGCAGCAATGGTCATACATTTTTTTTTTGCAAGCATTCCTCTGTCAATATACTTTCCACTGATAATTAATGCTTTAGAATTTGGGAATAGTTTTTTTATATTGGGTGGTCTTCCTATTTCAAGTACTTTTTCAAAATCTTTTGAATAATCTGGTAAAGGCATGAGTGTCTCCTCCCTATATAGTTATGGACAAAAAGATTAACATTAGAAACTTCTAATTTTTTGCATGAAAATTATGAAAAAGCAAGAAATAATCCTTAGAAACAGAAAATTTGCCAAAAAAATATTTTATTCTCCAATGCCTGATATTTGTATTCAAGATAGAGGTTTAAAGGGCTTTTTTCACTTAGGTTTTTAATTTTTTAAACCCCAAAAAATTAAAAGATGCGCTACAAAAAGCCCTTTAAACCTCTATCAAGCAGGTTGATATAATACAGAGCATTTAATATTCTCCTTGACAAAATCATGGTTTCTATTTAGCTTAAAAAATTCACGAGGTTTTTAAGAATGCCATATTCTGGATTAAAACCTCATCACATAACTTTATTTTCTGGAGAGTTATATGAATTCTAAAGAGAATGTCATGCCTGAAAACCAGATTGTTCAAGCAAAGCCTGTGCAAATATTAAGTGATAATCCTGAAAGCGAAAATGCCGAATTCGGTTTTGAGGCATACATCAAAACAATTTCTGATCTTATTTCTTATAATAAAAACAAAACACCTTTTACAATCGGTATTTATGGCTCCTGGGGTACAGGTAAGACAACTTTAATGAAAAGCATTAAAAAAAGTCTTGATGATGATCAAAGATATAAAACCGATAATGATTTTCGTATAACAAAAACCATGTGGTTTCAACCCTGGAAGCATGGAAAGGAAGATGAAATACTTGCAGCTTTAATCGAAGAAATTTTTCATACAATGGAGGAGGATGGTCTTTTTAATGCAGGAAAAGCAGAGGTTGAAAAATTAGTTAAAGGCGTAAACGGCAAAAAACTATTTGGAGCAATCACTAAAGCCATAACTAAAGTTGATATAAGTGAGATATTTACTGAGCTTCCCCATAAGAAAAATCTGGGATTTTATGATGTTTTTAAAGATTTTTTTAAAGATCTTATCTGGACATATCTTAACTGGCGGCCGAAATTAACTAAAGAAGAAAAGACAAATGATAAAAACGGAGCACTTGTTATATTTATCGATGATCTGGACAGATGCCCCAGGTCAAAAATCATAAGTGTTTTAGAAAGTATAAAGCTTTTTATGGATCTTGAAGGCTGTATTTTTATACTGGGAGCTGCCAATGATATAATTGCAAACGCATTATGGGATACATATAAAGAAGATGCAAATGATTTTATGGGCAAAATTGTCCAGGTTACCTTTAATCTTCCAAAAATCCCCCCAGATGATTTTATTGAATACCTGAACAATTTAGAAGAATTTAAGCAGGATGATATTTCAGAATATTTACCAATTTTAATACCAGCACTTGAGAATAATCCCAGGAATCTGAAAAGGTTTGTAAATAATTTTAGCTTGATGGAGAGCCTTTTAGCTAATAAAAAGGTTAATATCAAAAGAATCCATCTTTTTTTATGGTTAATCCTTGAATACAAATACTCAGGCTTTTTAAAATCAATAAAAGGAAATGAGCATGGAAATTTTGAAACCATGCAAAAGCTTTTTAAGCAGATAAAAGAAGAGGATCCTTCATATGATTTATCAACACTTACAGAAAAGATGGAAGAAAAGATTAAACTGCCGGATTCTTTAAAAGAGTATTTTAAAGATAAAGATTTGTTGACTATTATTGATAAACTCAGATGCTCAAAAGAAGAAATTGAACAACTTATTACTTTGACAACCATTGTTGAAAGTACAGAAGATGTAAAAAGAAAAATTGATATTAAAGGAAGAGCTTCTTTTGAGATTATGAATCTTGTAAAAAAAGGTAGTTTTCTTTACGGAGATGATAAACAAGAAGAAATAATTGATCATGATTTTCAAATCGACATTTATCCTGTAACAAATGAGAGATATAAAAAATTTATTTCAGCAGGAGGATATTCAAATAAAGATTATTGGGATGAAAAAGGATGGAACTGGAAAAATGAAGACAATATATTTCAACCAGTCTATTTGTCTGATAAAAATTTCAATGATCCAGAACAACCTGTTGTTGGTGTAAGTTTTTATGAAGCCCAGGCTTTTTGCAAGTGGCTAACAAAAAGCCGTAATGATGGATATGGATACAGATTGCTCGATGAAAAAGAATGGGAAAAAGCAGCAAGAGGAGACAAGGGTTTAAAGTATCCCTGGGGAGATGAGTTTGATAAGGAAAAATGTAATAGTAAGGAATCCGGAATCAATAAAACCACCAGAGTGACAGTATATCCCAATGGAATAAGCCCGTATGGATGCTATGATATGGCAGGCAATGTCTGGGAGTGGACTTCATCACCCCATGAAAACCATGAAGGCGCTTTTGTATTGCGCGGCGGGTCGTTCTTCAGCATTAGTGGTCTCTGCCGTTGTGCCAATCGCTTCTTCGACAACCCGGATGTTCGGTACTACTTTATCGGGTTTCGTTGTTCCAGGATTAAACTTTGATCTTTTACTCTTTTACCCTTTTTTGCAAAAAATATGCAAACAATAGATAAGAACATTAATGCATTGACAAAAATATATGATCTTCTTTTATGGATCATTCCCATACTTGAAAAATTTCCTCGCTCCCAGAAGTTTTTATTGGCAGACAGGATTGAAACCGGTTTTTTAGATATTCAGGATTTGATTATCCAGGCTGTTTATTCTAAAGGTAAAGTTGAGCTTTTGACTAAAGTAAATTTAAAACTTGAGCAGTTGAGATATCTGGTAAGACTTTCAATGGATTTAAAATACCTGACTTTTAAAAGATATACTTTTCTTTCGGAAAAAATCGATGGAATAGGAAAAGAGATCGGTGGATGGCTAAAGTTTTGTAAAAACAGGACAAAAACATGAAACGTCATGGTAATTTGTTTTCTCAAATAATCTGCTTTGAAAATATTTTTAAAGCAGCAAGGAAAACAAGAAAAGGTAAAAAACTTAAACATTCAACAACCTTGTTTGAACTGGAACTGGAGAAAAATATTTTTAAAATTATTGAATGCTTGAAAAATAAAACCTACCAGCCTGGCAGATACAGGGACTTTCATATTTATGATCCTAAATTGAGACTGATCAGTGCAGCTCCCTACTTTGACAGGGTAATTCATCATGCAATTATTAATATTATTGAACCTTTAATCGGACCAGTATTTATTCATGACACTTATGCCTGCATACGCTTTAAGGGAACACATCGAGCAGTTAAGAGATATAAACAATTCCAGAAAAAAAATCCATATGTTTTAAAATGCGATATAAGAAAATACTTTCCAAGCATTGATCATAAAATTCTGTATGAAAAAATAGAGAAAAAAATTAAATGTAAAGATACTTTATGGCTGATAAAAAAAATAATTGACTCAAGGGAGGATAAAAATAATATATTTTATTTTTCCGGTGATGATCTTTTTACACCTCTGCAAAACAAGAAAGGTATTCCCATTGGCAATCTTACCAGCCAGTTTTTTGCGAACCTGTATTTGAATGACTTTGACCATTATGTTAAAGAGAAATTAAAAGCAAAACATTATATCAGATACTGTGATGACTTTGTAATCTTTGGTAATTCAAAAAAGGAGCTTAAAACGATTAAAGTTGAAATCCAAAATTTCCTTGACACGGAAAGACTTAAACTGCATAAAAATAAGACAAGGGTTTATCGGACTTCTGAAGGTGTTGATTTTTTAGGATATCGCATTTTCCCTGAATATACTAAAGTTAGAAAAAGTATTGTTAAAGCATATCGAAAAAGATTAAAAATAATGGAGAGTAAGTATTCTAAAGGAATCATCAATCTTGATAAAATAAAGGCTTCGTTGATGAGCTGGATAGGACATGTAAAACATGCCAACAGTTATAGACTCAGGGGTGAAATGTTTTCAAAAATAAAATTTGTCAGGAAAAAATCAGTTTCATTTAAGGGGCAGAGTTAAAATGTATTGCGCGGCGGGTCGTTCAACAACAATAGTGATAACTGCCGTTGTGCCAATCGCAACAACAACAACCCGAATAAACGGAACAACAATATCGGGTTTCGTTGTTCCAGTATTAAAAAAGATAAGTAAAATTATCTTTAGCCAGAGTCTTTTTCCAAATAAAAGAAAAAGAGAGTGCTATGTTTTAATCCAGACTCTGATCCTGCTTCTTTTGGTTAATAATTTAACCTTTAGAACAAATTATGCTCTTTCTGTTTCGGGCTAGTAGGCTAACCGAAAACCCGAAACAGAATTTATTTCATACTTACTTATATCAGGAGAGTTTTATGTCTAATTTTATAGCCGAGTATAATGTTTTTATAGCTTCTCCCGGTGATCTACAAGAAGAGAGAGCGGTTATCAAAGAAGTATGTGAATTATTAAATATGGATATTGATCTTTTAAGGGGAGATGAAAAAATTGTAAATATAAGCCTTCCTGATTTGTATCAACCTCTTTTTACTGAGAATCCTGAAAAAAGCAAGGATGTTAAAAATATTCGAGGAAAAGATAACATTATCAATATAGAAGAACTTGCTGCAAAAGGTGAATACCTTGTTGTGCAGGGTTCTGCCGGTTCAGGTAAAACTACATTAATGAAGCATCTTTTGCGATCAATTATTAGTAATAATACAAAATTATTTGAAAAAAATATCCTGCCAATCATTCTTTTTATGAAGGACTTTAAAAAGTATCCATATAAAAAAATCAGTATGGCAAAGGGTGTTTCTAATCTTTTAAAATGGCATATTCAGGAAGTGGTTGATAATGGCTTGAGCATGGAAGTAATTCAAGAATTTTGTGAACAGGGCAAAGCTGTTTTTCTTATTGATGGGTTGGATGAAGTTGAAACTGGTGTTAGAGAGTTTATTGTAAATTCATTTGCTGATTTCAGGCTCAAGCATGATAGCATTAAAGTCATACTTGCAGGAAGGCAACATGGGATTGAAGGCGCTTCTAACAAAAGATTTGGCGATAGAATTGCCAAAGTCGAAGATTTCACAAATGAACAGGTTACAAATTTTATAAACACGTGGTTTGCTGCGGTTTATCAGAAAGGATCAGTCACAGGACAAGATATTGCAAAAAAAATGACAGGTGAAATAAAAGCTAATGAAGATATAGACGCCTTAAAACGAAATCCTCTTATGCTGACAGCCATGTGTATATTATATAATGATTTGAAAGAATTACCTGATCAGAGAGCAGAGCTATATGAACGTTTTATAAAAAGACTGTTCAGTAAATTTGAAAATGAAAAAACTAAAGTATATTCCTTTATGATGGAACTTGCTCATACTATGTTTGTTGATAATAGCAGGGGAATAGATGAGCTGGGTGCTGTAAGGATAATAAAAAAACATTTCAAAGAAACCGATGAATTGCCAAAAGACAGGTTTGAAAGAATTGAATCCGGCAGTGGTCTTATGCATTTAGAAAATGGCCAGTACCGATTTTCCCACCTGACATTTCAGGAATTTTTAACAGCAAGTTATATGTTAAATACTTCTGAAAAATCCCCATATGATATAATCTCACCATTTATAGATGATAAACGATATCGTGAGGTTGTAGAACTTTTTATTGGATTCTTGAGCATCAGAGGCAGTGGGAGTGCAAATGGGATTATCAGAGATGTATTAAATGATGATGCCAATAATCATTTTTATAGATGGAGAGTTGTTTCAAAAGCATTACTTGATATTCATAAGGATAATAGACAAGATAAGGTCTGTGGTCTTGCAAAGGATAGAATGCTGACTATTCTGCGTGCAGGCAAAGAAAAACCGGAAATTTTAAATGAAGTCGGAGAAAACCTTGGCAGACTTGGATATGAAAGAGGGTATACTGATTTTATAAGAATTAATAAAGGAGATTATGATCTTAAAAAAATAGGTCTAAAAAAAATACCCGCTTTTGAGATTTCAAAATATCCGGTAACGAATTTATGGTTTAAAAAGTTTGTTGCTGATAAAGGATACAAAAATAAAGATTATTGGAGTAAAGAAGGTATAAAATTTCTCAAAAATTTAAAAGATAAAGAGCCATCATACTGGAATGAAAGAAAATGGAACTGCCCTAACTCTCCTGTTGTTGGTGTTTCATGGTATGAGGCAGATGCTTTTTGCAGATGGCTGACTGAAAGTAAAAAAGATGGATACTTGTACAGGCTTCCTTCTGAGTTTGAATGGCAGGCAGCAGCAGCAGGAGAAAAAAAGCGTGAATATCCATGGGGAAAAAATATTGATCCGAATAAATGTAATTACGAGGAATCAAAAATAGGCAGAATTTCACCTGTTGGAATTTTTAAGGAGGGTAAAACTCCTGAAAACGTTTATGATTTAGCTGGTAATGTTTGGGAATGGACACAAACTGATTATCACGATGGTGAAAACCGTGATGATTTTATTTTTGATGAAAAGTTACTAAAATTACTAAAAGAAGATACTATTGAAGAATATGTTAAAGAATTACAAAACAAGAAAAGAAAGATACCTGTATTGCGCGGCGGGTCGTTCTTCGACGATAGTGGTCTCTGCCGTTGTGCCAGTCGCGGCAACGACAGCCCGTTTTTACGGGACTTCACTCTCGGGTTTCGTTGTTCCAGGATTAAACTTTGATCTTTTATTCTTTTACCCTTTTTTGCTGAAAAGTTGATTTCCCGAAATTATGAATTATTGAGTTCCATTAAACATTTGGTACAAATTCCCCATGAGATATTGAGTAATCAGTTGAAAAAATACATAATTCACGCCTTTGAGTCTTCCAAAAAAGAAGGACAATTTCAATGAGGTTAATAAAATTAATAACTGGAATGGCTATTGCCTTAATGCCTTCTAACCAGTGCATACTATTTCAGATGATTGGGGTTTGAATATAAATCAGATTTATATGGCAGTGGTTGCAATTATGTCTTAAGTCGGACTGATTGGTTTATCTTAAATTACAAATCATTTTTGAATAATAATTTCCCTATTACAGTTTTAACAAAACTGTATAATAATCAGTACCTTTCTTGCCATCAATAACATACAATACAATGGTAAAGATGTAATCGTTGCCCAAGCTGTAGGTTTACCTGGGGTTCTGAAAAATGAATATACCTTCATGGGATAAATTTTAGAAAAACAGGGTTCATATTTATGAATAAAAGTTCTATTGTTTGGGTAACTGATTGTAAAACAAGAGAAAAGCCTTTGTGCTTTTTTAAAATAAGACCTTGACATTTTCCAATAAATATAGTTGTATTAATGAATGATTATTCATTAATTAACAATTTTATGGGGTAGCTATATTTTGGAGAAAGATAAATCAAAAAAATATTATGAAATATTAACAAGTGCCGGAGCTGTTTTTGCGCACTTAGGATTTCATAAAGCAACTATTTCCCAAATTGCAAAAGAAGCAGATATTGCAGACGGGACAATATATTTATATTTTAAGAATAAAAATGATATTCTTTATCAGTTTATAAGTTATAAAACTGAGGCAGTTTTCAAAAAAATGTATGATGCGGTTAGTAAAGGTAATAACGCAGAGGATAAACTCAGAAATCTTATTAAGTGTCATCTCGATCAATTTCAGCGTGATGAAAATATGGCAGTGATATTTCAATCTGAAATAAGATACCGTCGAGACATTGAGCCACAAGTGAAAGATATTTCCAAAATGTATTTGGAACTTCTTTCTGATATTATAGAACAAGGGCAAATCGAAGGTGAGATGAGGCAGGATCTTTTTGTAGGTCTTGCCAAGCGTTTTGTTTTGGGGGCTGTTGAAGGTGTGATTAATACATGGGTGGCAGCTGATGGGAAATACGATTTGGTTTCCATGTCAGATCCACTTGTTGATTTGTTTCTAAATGGCCTAAAAGGTGTTAAATAAACGGTATATATTTAATAAATTCAATACATAAGAAAAATTCAGTTTTGCTTGACGAATTTGGTTTTCTTTATTAAAAATTTAGAATATATTTTTTAAGTTAAGACAAAAAGTTTAGGAGGTTTTTACAATGTTGTTATTTGGTCCGGCAAGTTACAAATTATTCGGTTTTATTCCCGGGTATATTATATCTTTAATAATTGCAGTAATTGGGATAGGTGTTTTTGCATATATTATTGTAAGGCGTATTGCTCCTTTGGTTCGGTCTGCACCGGATCACAGAACAGATAACCTTGCAGAACGAATTAAAAAAGTCATTGTTATCTGGCTTGTTCAGTATAGGCAGCCTAGATATATGCTAGCGGGTATTTTACATATTGTAATTTTTGCGGGCTTTTTAGTACTTTCCATAAGAACGCTTGCGCTTGTCTTTGTTGGCTTTTCAGCGGGGTTTGAAATCCCTGGATTTGGTGGAGCTTTGGGCCATGCATATTATTTTATTAAAGATTATGCTGCAACATTTGTATTAATTGCATGTGTTGTCGCAGCAATTCGAAGGGGTATTTTCAAGCCTGCAAGATATGCTGCACATAAAAATTACGGTACAGACCATACTGTAGAGGCTGTATTTGTTCTTTTTGTTATTTCTGTCCTTATGTTGACTGAAAGTTTGTTTGAGGCATCAGGAGCTGCATATAATTTTAATAAGGCAGGACAAATTGAGTTTTTTCCTCCTTTATCTTTGACGTGGATTTTTAAAGGCTTATTGCTTGGTTTTTCCTTTAAAACATTACAGATAGTCCATGTTCTCATGTATTTTTTACATGATATTGCTTTTTTCTTTTTTCTCTGCTTCCTTCCATTAGGTAAGCATTTTCATGTTATTACATCAATATTCAATGTTTTTTTCATGAAGCTTACAAAGGGTAAGATTAAGCCTGTTAAATATGGTGTAAGTGAAGAAGAACTGGATGCTTTGGAATCCTTTGGTGTAAAAAAACTTGAGGACTTTACGTGGAAACATATGCTTGATTTTTATTCGTGTGCGGATTGTGGAAGATGTTCTGACCAATGCCCGGCAAATACAACAGGTCGTCCTCTTTCTCCAAGGTTTATTACAATCAAGGCACGGGATCTTATGTTTAAGAATTATCCTCTTTCCGGAAAGATTTATAAATCCGAGTCTTTGGTTGGAACAATTTATACCGAGGATGAAATATGGTCATGTACTACATGTGGTGCATGTGAAGAAGAATGTCCGCTTGGCATAGAATATATAGATAAGATAGTTGATTTAAGAAGAGGCATGGTTGAAGAGGGAATGGTCCCGCAAAGTCTTCAAAAACCATTAAGCGCACTTGAAAAGCGTGGTAATCCATATGGAAAAATGGAAAAAAAGCGTGCTGACTGGACAAACAAAGAAGAATTCAAAGAAGAATGTGAAGTCAAAATTCTTGAAAAGAAAGTAACAGCAGACGTTCTTTATTTTGTTGATAGTATCACATCTTATGATGATAATATTCAAGAGATTGCAAGGAGAACTTCAAAAATACTTACTAAAGCAAGAGTTGATTTTGGTATTCTTGGTAAGGTGGAGAAAGACAGCGGTAATGAGGTTATTCGTTTTGGAGAAGAGCTTCTCTTTCAGGAATTAAGAGATCATAATATTGAAGCAATAGAAAAATGTGGTGCGAAAAAAATAGTTACAGCTGACCCCCATGCATACAATACTTTAAAGAACGAATATCCCGATCTTCCTCCTGTTCAGCATATAAGTCAGTTTGTGGCTCAAAAAGTAATTTCAGGAGATCTTTCTTTAGGGGATGCAAAAAATCCTGAAAAAATTTATACCTATCATGATCCATGCTACCTTGGACGTCATAATGGAGTTTATGATGACCCCAGAAATGTTTTAGATGCTATTAATGGTTTGAACAGAGTTGAAATGAAGAAAAGCCGTGACCGCTCGTTTTGTTGCAGTGGTGGTGGTTTAATGCTCTTTTATGAACCTGAAGAAGAAGTAAGAATGGGTGTATTAAGAGTTAATATGGCAGCAGAAGCCGGAGCAAATGTAATTGTTACTGCCTGTCCATTCTGTCTTGTAAATATAGAAGATGCAATTAAGGTAGCAGGAAAAGAAGGTGAGATTGAGGTAATTGATTTCACTGCACTTGTAGAGGAGCATCTTGTTTAAAATTTTTAGTATTTGATTTAGATTAAAAACTAAGTATTTAAGTTAGAATAATAAATTTGGAGGTAAAAATGGAGATTTTGGTTTGTATCAAAAGAGTGCCTGATACTGCAGAAAATGAGTTTGAACTCAACAGTGCAGGCAATGATATTGATCGTGATGATCTTGTCTATTCTGTGAATGAATGGGATAACTATGCAGTTGAAGAAGCTATTCAAATAGTGGGTGAACATGGCGGTAGCGTTACTGTTGTGAGTGTTGGTGATGATGAATCTGAAGAAGTATTGCGAAGAGAGATGGCAATGGGTGCTGATAATGGTATTCTTCTTTCAGATGATGCATTTGAAGATTCTGACTCAAGAGGAATTGCTTCTATTTTAAAGGCAGAAGTAGAAAAGGGAAATTATGACCTAATCCTCACAGGTGCTCAGGCTGATGATGGAGCTGCCGAAGTCGGCGGAATGCTTGCTGCAATGCTTGATTTACCTTATGCATCTTTAGTTAATCAGATTGACATTGATGGTGATAAGCACATAAAAGTAGGAAGAGAAATTGAGGGCGGTAACAAGGAAATGAATGAGATTGAACTCCCTTGTGTACTTTCAATACAGACAGGTATTAATGAACCAAGATACGTTGGTATCCGTGGAATAAGAAAAGTTGCACAGATTGAGATACCTGTTAAAGGCGCTTCAGATCTTGGTATTGATGCAGGTTCCGTAGGTAAAGATGGCGCAAAAATGAAAAGAATTGATTATTTTGTGCCAGATCTTGGTGAGGGTGCTGAAATGCTTGAGGGCTCAACTGATGAAATTATTGAAAAGCTCATTGAAAAACTGAAAAGCAAAGGAGGATTGGCATAATGGCACAGATTTTTGCATATATCCCACATAAAGACGGTGTGGCAGATGATATAGCATATGAAATTCAGGCAGCTGCAGGAAAGCTTGATTCTAATGCACAGGTTACAGCAATTGTAACAGGTTCTGGTGACACTTTAGATAAAGTTGCCGGGCATCTTACTTCTCTTTTTAAAGAAGTCATTAAGATTGGTCATGATGATTTAGCCTACCCTAATGCTGAAGTTGTACGAAAAGCACTCTGTAATGTGCTTCCTTCCGATGCAATTATTCTTGCGCCTCATAATACTTTTGGAATGGATCTTGTCCCTGGATTATCAATAAAGTTTGATTCAGCCTGTGCTTCTGATGTTATTGATTTTGAAGGGACAGAGGGAGCAACTTTAAAAATTGTCCGCCAGGTGCTAGGTGGTATTATTAGCACTCATAATGACTTAGATATCTCTAACGGTGCTGTAATAGCAATCAGGCCAGGTGCATTTGCTCCTGTTGAAGATGGCTCTGAAGGTGGGACAATAGTCGATAAATCAGGTGATGCAGGTGATATCTCAACTAAAAGACGTTTCCTTGAAATAGTTGAAGCTGAAGTTGGAGATGTTGATATTACAAAGTCAGACGTACTTGTTTCCATTGGACGTGGTATCGAGGAAGAAGAAAATATTGGGGTTGCTCAGGAACTTGCCGAAGCAATGGGTGCAGTTGTGTCATGTTCAAGACCTATTGTTGATGCTAAATGGCTTGAAAAATCACGCCAGGTTGGAACTTCCGGGCAAACTGTTAAACCAAAAGTTTATCTGGCTTTGGGCATTAGTGGATCATTCCAGCATATGGGCGGTATTAAAGGCGATCCTTTTATAATTGCAATAAATAAGAATGCAAATGCACCAATATTCCAGGTTGCAGATGTAGGGATTATAGGGGATATTCTTGAGTTTATGCCTGAACTTACAGAAAAGATTAAAGACCTTTAATTAATTAAGAATACTTTTAAAAAATATACCGTACAGATTCAATTTGTCTCCTTTTCTTTTTTTTGAATCTGTGCGGTTTTTTATTTATTAAGGAAGTGTTCATGGGCTTTGTCATTAAGGATACCAATTTTTTTTAGCTGCCTTATGATCTTTTTATCTTCAGGCAGAACATTTAAAAGGGTTCCATTGGCAAAACCAATATTAAAATCAGAGAATATAGATTTATCTGTGATACCTCTTTTGGCAAGGTATTGCATGGCTCTGTTATTTTTTGCAAAAGCTGAACTATAGAACTCTATTACTCTGGTTAAGAGTTTTATGTGTTCTGGAGTTAATAGTGTCAGGCTGGGTTGATTTTTATTTTTAACTGCCGATTTTACAATTTGATTAAAAGAAAGTCTTTTTACAGCTTCCTTAAAATCTACCTGATCATAAAGTTCTATAAACCTGATCACGTCACCATCCCTTGCCACTGCCAAAGCAATGCCATTCGTTTTTTGATGGTGTGTATGGATAAAGAAGGATTGGTGTCGTTATGGAAGGGGCACAGGCCAAAGTATTCTTTGCCGTTCTTTTTTAGTTTTATGCCTTTGGATTCTGCAAGTAATTTTAGATCAGTGGTTGCTTTGATGGATTCTATGGTTCTTGTAGGTCATTAGCTGGTTAACTTTGCCGAGTTCTTAGTTGATGGTCTTTTTTTCTAATACTGTCTACTCCCGTAAAAGCTTAAAAAAGATTTGTTATTATCAAAAATAAATATTATAGCATATGTGTTACTATTTTAGGTGGCATATAGGATACTATTTGCAAAATCAACATATTTTTTCTTTTATAGAGATAAAGACATTTTAAAAATGTGTGTTATAATATATATAAAAACAAGGAGGCATATACATGACACCATCTCTGGGAGATAAAATAAGACAGTTAAGACAGGAACAAGGATTATCTCAAGTTCTACTTGAGAAAAAATCCGGGGTTAACTCCAAACTATTAAGTAAATATGAAAATGGCAGGATAATACCCACGGCAGATACATTAAGAAAAATTGCAGAAGGACTTGAGACAAGTGCTGATTACCTTATCTTTGATAATGTCCCCAAAGCCGGGTTGAGCCAGATAGAAGACCTTGATCTTTTTGAGAAATTTAAGGAAGTGGAACAAATGGATGCAGAGAACAAAAACATCATTAAGAGCCTTATTGAAGCTATTATTATTAAAAATAAAGTTTGTGATGTCATGAGGTCTAAAAATTCTCCATGGGAAGACAGAATTAGACAGACTCTTTCTAAGCTACGCAAACGAGCAAGGGGATATTCTGAAGATGATATCATGCGGATCGTGGATGAGTCAGTAAGGGCGGTAAGGCTTGAAGAAAAAAACGTCTAGGGCAGTTATTGATACTAACCTTTTTATCAGCGGTCTTTTTGCCCAAAAAGGTTATACATTTAAACTTCAGGAACTATGGATTACCAAAGCCTTTATAGTCACTAAAGACCGCTACAAAACCAATAAAATCAAAAAAGATCAAACCGATAATAAGTTCCTTTCCTGTGCCCTGGAAGCCAAAGCTGATTTTATTGTATCAGGTGACAATCACCTCCTTGAACTTAAGCATTACCATGGTATACAAATCGTTACTGCAAAAATATTTGTTAATAAAGTTACGATTAAATAAGTTGATCAATCACGTTAAACTTCATAGGGGGTCAATTTTACATGATTGTTCATAAAATCTTATAGGCTGCTATTATTTGCTTCTTTAATCCCACATTTTATACATTCAAGAGCCATTATGGAAAAAAAACGTATATCCGACACCATCGTAAATACTATTAATAATAATTCCTTCGACACCACATATGCAATTATTTTTAGGCTTTATAGACAGAAAGTTCTTTTTTGTCAAGGTAAGTATATAATAATATTAAGATATTGAAATAAATTGATAGTTAAATACTTCAAACTTAAGATATAGTTGAGTATAGGAGAATCGGAACATTTTTTGTTAATGATTTTGATAAAATAAACACAGTGGCTAATATTTAAATTATCAAACAATTTAGTAAAAGTGAAGATGCATGCTTCTCGCAGCATGGGTTATCTCCATGCATCAAATATATTTTTTATTTGGCTAAGATTCCTTATAGCAAATATTCAGTTATTAATACTTTTGCTTGATTTTTAGATTTTTCCTCTTATAGTAAGTAGTTAAATGAACTTTGTAAATCTAGCCGGAGGCAGATCTGATGGGTTTTTTTTCAAGAAGCGTACGTGTCATCATAGTCCTTGCAATAGCAATCAGTATTGCTGTTTTTCTAGTTGCAATAAAAGCCAAACCAGAAAAAATAGAACGTGAGGAATCAATCCCTTTAGCTGAATTTATTGTTGCTACACCTTCGTCAATAATAATGAGGGTAGAGGCTTTTGGAACTGTAAAACCTCGAAAATCAGCCAAAATAACTGCTGAGGTACCTGGTCGGATAGAATACATTAACCCTTTGTTTGCAGAAGGTGGATTTTTAAAAAAAGGTGAATTGTTGCTTGGGATTGATTCTAGATCCTATGAACTAAACCGTGATGCCAGTCTTGTTAATATTAGGCAAGCAAAAGCGGATATAGCAAGGTTAGAACAGGAAATAGTTAATTATAAAACCGATATTTTGCTTGCCCAGAGGAATTTTAAACTTTCCTCCGCAGAGTTTAACAGAATGACAAAATTGTCAAAAGTTAACTATGCTACAAAAAATCAACTTGACAGTTCTGAAATGGCTTATCTTAAAGCTACAATGCAAGTTCAGGATATCACCAATAGGCTTGCACTGACAGATTCTATTATGGATCAAAAAAAAGGTGTTTTGAAAATGGCTAGAGTTGATCTTGAAAAGGCAAATTTAGCTCTGGAAAAAACAAAGATCAGGGCTGACTTTGAAGGCTATGTTATGGACAAATTTGTTGAGGAGGGAGAATATGTCAATACTGGTCAAGCTCTTGGTCATATTTATTTAAAATCTCAACTTGATGTCGATGTTAGTATACCCATGGAGAAGATGAAATGGTTTGAGCATACAATGAAAGATGGTTCAATGCCCAGGGTTGACCTTCAAATAGCTGGACCTGTAGGTGACGATTCTTTGATATGGCATGGAAAAGTTGTAAGAGTTAAAGCCAATATAGATGAAAAGACAAGAACACTTCCCATGACAATTGAAATAGATAATATTGATAACAGCCCTGAAAGTATTTATAAACTCCGTCCTGGTACATTTGTTAAATGTAATATAAATGGAGAAACATTTGAGAATATTTTCGTTCTGCCAAGGTATCTTATTAATCAAAACACTCTTTTTATTGTAGAAAACGGTAAATTGCAAAAAAAAGAAGTTAAAGTTTTACGTAAATTTGAAGAAGAGGTCTATATTCAGTCTGGTTTAAAAAAAGGTGATAAGATATTATCAACTCCCATCCCCGGAGCAATACATGGCATGAAGGTTAAACTTAAAGGGTAGATACTATGAAAGCGTTGGGCAAATGGTCTGTTGAACATAGAGTTACAGTTAACCTGTTAATGATATTCATTATTGTTGCCGGTATGATGGTTATTCAGAATATGCGAAGAGAGATGTTTCCTCAGTTTGCCCTTGATTTTATTGATATAAATATCTCGTTCCCAGGAGCTACACCACTGGAAGTTGAAGAAGGAATCTGTCTTAAAATTGAAGAACAGCTAAAAGGCGTAGAAGGTATAAAAAATATTTATTCAACAGCCTTAGAGGGTTACGGTGATGTTTTCTTAGAACTCGAAAAAGGTGTTAATGTAAGAGAAAAATTAGATGATATTAAAACTGAAATTGATCTTATTGATTCATTTCCCCAAGAAGCCGAAGATCCTGTTATTGTAGAAATTAAACAAAATGACCCTGCCATTACAATTGCTGTATATGGTGACGTTGACGAAAAAATTTTAAAAGAAGCAGCTAATAAAATCAAAAATGATTTGGTAAATTCAGAGGATATATCTCTTGCTCGACTTATTGGTACTAAAGATTATGAAATATCAATAGAACTTTCTGAACAGAGTATGAGACGATTTAATCTTTCTTTTGATCAGGTTGTAAGAGCTGTTAAGACCAGCAGTATTGATCTTCCCGGCGGAAAAGTAAAAACAAAAGGGCAAGAAATTATAGTCCGTGCTAAGGGAAAACTCTATACTGGTGAAGAATTTGAAAAAATTCCCGTATTAACTAGGAAAGACGGGACTCAAATTCTTTTAGGTGAGGTAGCAACGGTAATCGATGGCTTCAAAGATACAGATCTTGGTGCTCGCTTCAATGGAAAGCCCGCTGCTCTTGTTATGGTTAATAGAACATCCATGCAGGATACAATAGCAATTTCAGAAGCCGTAAAAAAGTATGTTGCTGAGAATAAGGATAAACAACCTGCAGGAGTTTATTTGGCACAATGGCAGGACTTGGCAGAGATGGTTCAGGGCAGAATAGACCTGTTAATGAAAAATGGTATTCAGGGTATTATACTTGTGTTTATAGTACTTGCTTTATTTTTAAATCTCGGGCTTGCATTTTGGGTTTCGGTGGGAATTCCTATATCATTTATGGGAGCGTTTGTTGTTCTGCATCAGATGGGTGCTTCCATAAATATGTTATCTTTGTTTGGTTTTATAATGACCCTTGGTATACTTGTTGATGATGCAATTATTGTAGGTGAAAATGTTTATTCCCATTATTCCATGGGTAAATCGCCAAAGCAAGCAGTAATAGATAGTATGGGACAGGTAGGTACGCCTGTTTTGATGGCTGTATTGACAACAATTGTTGCTTTTACGCCCCTTATGTATATTGCAGGCATAATGGGAAAATTTATGGCTATAATGCCCCAGACAGTTATTGTGATTCTTATTTTCTCACTTATCGAAGCACTAATAATACTACCCGCCCATCTTGAGCATTCCCTTGCACAATCAGATAGGTTTAAAAAGTTTTTTAGTTGGCATGAACGAGTCAGAAGCCGGGTTGAATCAAGATTAGATAGTTTTATTAATACCACTTATACTTCAGTTTTAAAATACACTATTAAAAACCGATATTTCACCTTTGCCATTGGCATCGGAATCCTTATTATTAGCCTAGGTGCACTTGCAGGGGGGCATATCCCTTTTGTTTTTTTCCCAAAAGGTGATAGTAACTGGGTTACAGCTAAAATTATTTATCCTCAGGGCACACCATACCAAGTAACTGAAAAAAGTATTAAATATATTGAAAACGCAGCATTAAAGTTAAATGACATTTTAAAAGAAAAGATCGAAACTGATGATTCTCTGGTTGTGCATACTTTTTCTCTTGTAGGTATTATACCTAGAGTGGATTGGAACCCAGGGGTTTATGGAGCCCATTGCGGTGAAGTGTCCATTGAAGTTCAGCCTTCAGAGAATAGACCTGATCTTCCAGTGACAGATATTATTGCAGAATGGAGAAAGTTAGTTGGGAAATTGCCTGGGACAGAAGAATTGACCTATTCCATTTTAAGTGGCGGGCCTGCTGGAAATCCCATTGAAATTCAGCTTATAGGTGATAACTATGATCAACTTACAGCAGCAGCCGAAGATCTTAAAAAAGAGCTTGGAACATTTCCGGGTGCGTTTGATGTTACTGATAATTTCCGCCCGGGAAAAATGGAAAAACGAATCAGTATTAAAGATGGTGCTAGATCCCTAGGGGTTACAATGGCAGATATTGCTATTCAGACAAGGCAAGCTTATTATGGTGATGAAGTCTTACAGATTCAAAGAGGTGAAAACGATTTGAAAGTTGTTGTGAGATATTCTGAGGATGAAAGAAAAAAAGTTTCCTCAATTGAAGAAATGCGCATAAGAACTTCTGATGGCAGAGAAATACCCCTTGGAGAAGTCGCAACTATTTCCGATGTAAGGGGTTATTCATTGATTAGCAGGGTAAACAGAAAAAGAGTAATAACTGTAATCTCTGATATTGATGAGAATATTGGTAATGCAAGTGAAATTGTAGAAGATTTGAATAATAAGTTTTTAAAAGATCTGGTTCTGAAATATCCAGGGGTAACATATGATTTAGAAGGTCAGGCAAAACGAACAAAAGAATCAGTAGACAGCCTTAAAACTGGATATATATTTGCACTTATGGGTATGTTTCTTCTATTAGCAAGTCAGTTCAAATCTTATATACAACCTGTAATAATAATGGTTGCTATTCCTTTCGGACTTGTAGGTGCAATCATTGGTCATTTTATTATGGGATTTCCCATAACTATTATAAGTTTTTTTGGAATTGTTGCTCTGTCAGGTATTGTTGTTAATGATTCTTTAATTTTAATTGATTTTATAAATTCTAAAATAAGGCAGGGAGAAGATGTTATAAGTGCTGTAATGGAATCAGGAAAAAGTAGGTTCAGGCCAGTTCTTTTAACATCAGTTACAACTATTGCAGGGCTTTTTCCACTTCTTCTTGAAACAAGTTTTCAGGCTCAGTTTTTGATTCCCATGGCAATAAGCATATGCTTTGGTCTCTTGGTTGCAACAATTTTGACTTTAGTCTATGTTCCTTCTTTGTATTTGATAGTAAAAGATATTGCAGATTTTTTTCAGCAATTGCTGGGATTGCGTTCAACTAATTTTGGATCTGATTAAGTTAATGGCTTTTAGGAGTGTATTGGCATGACATTAATAGATAATAATTCCCCCATAGGTGTGTTTGACTCAGGAATCGGCGGTTTAACAGTTGTAAAGCATCTAAGGGACTTATTGCCCCATGAAGACATAGTATACTTTGGAGATACAGCAAGATTACCCTATGGTACTAAATCTGAAGATGTTGTGAAACGCTTTGCTTTTGAAGACAGCCATTTTCTTTTAGAACATGGTGTTAAAATTATTGTAGTTGCCTGTAATACTGTGGGGTCCACTGCGATTCATCTTTTAGAAGAGCACTTGGATATCCCTGTAATCGGAGTTATGCAGCCTGGAGCTGATGCTTCTGTCAATAAAACAAAGAATAAAAAAATTGGAGTTATTGGCACCTCAACAACAATAAGATCAGAAAAATATAAACAGAGGATTTTTGAGCTTGATAACTCTATTAATGTGGTTGATCAGGCATGTCCATTATTTGTGCCTTTGGTCGAAGAAGGTTTTTTTGAGGATGAAGCAACTCATTTAATTGCCAAGCGATACTTAGAAAAATTTATTGAAAATCATGTTGATACTTTGATTTTAGGATGCACACATTATCCCATGATCAAGAACACTCTTCAGAGAATACTTGGTGAAGATGTGGTTATGGTTGACTCTGGTGAAGAAACTGCAAAGGTTGTTAAAAGATATTTAGAATCAAACAATCTTTTTTCATCAAAATCTATAAAGTCCGGATTAAAAATATATGTCAGCGATTTGTCCCATAAGTTTCAGGAAATTGCAGAACGGTTTTTGCAAAATTCGCTGTCCCATATAGAAACAATAGATTTTGAGCAGTTTTTGTTAGAAAAAGGAAAGGATTTTAGGGACCATATTAATAAAATCCTCATAAAAGATATTTGAGTAAATAGAACTATTCGGCGAAAAAAAAATACTAATGTTATTGCACTATTTATTGAATTGAGTATTGAATGCGGTGATCCCTTTGGAGAGTTTGTTGTAACAAAAAAATAGATTTTATTCATTGAGCTCCCGTTCATGTATGCCAAGCAGATAAAGAAGTCCATCAAGACCAACTTTTGAAATCGCACTGTCGGCTTTTTCTTTTACAGCAGGTTTAGCTTCAAAGGCAACGCCTAGACCGGCTATGGAAATCATGGGGAGGTCGTTTGCTCCATCTCCCACAGCAATTGTCTGGGCAAGTGAGAGATTTTCTCTCTGGGCAAGTTCTCTTAAAATTATGGCCTTTTTTTCACCATTGATAATCTCGCCTCTAATTTTTCCTGTTACAATTCCATCTTTGATATCGAGCTCATTTGCAAAAGCATAGTCAAGATCAAGTTTTTCTTTTAAATATTCACCTACACAGGTAAATCCACCGGAAATTATTGCGATTTTATACCCTAATCTTTTTAAGATTTTAGTAACTCTTTCAGCTCCCTCTGAAAGTGGTAGTTTTGCAGGCAGCTTTTTGATTTCATCAAGAGTGATGCCTTTTAAAAGAGCAACTCTTTGTTTGAAACTTTCGTCAAAATCCATTTTCCCTTCCATTGCAAGCTTAGTTATCTTTGAAACTTCCTTTTCTTTTCCTGCAATTTTTGCAAGCTCATCAATAACTTCAGTTTGAATAAGGGTCGAATCCATATCAAAGACAACAAGCTTTCTATTTTTTCTATAGATATCATCAATTTGAAAAGAGACGTCTATTCCGGCAATTTTTGATATGTTCATAATATCTTCACGCATTTTAAGGGCACTTTTGGGTGTTCCGCTTACAAATATCTGAATAGCTGTGATATGGTCTGGGTTATTTTTTTTAAGAGATATTCTTTCTGAGAGTCTATTGATGGTGTCAATATTTATATCATGGTCAGACATAACTCCACACACATCTGATACTTGTTTTGCTGAAAGGTTTTTACCCATAAGAGTAAGGATGCGTCTTTGTTTATCCTGTTCAGTAATCCAGGCTTCATATTCATTCAAATTAACTGGTGTAAAGCTTACTTTTAATTCATATTTATGACCTTCAAACAAAATATTTTTTAGAATTGATGCAGATTTACCGCATTCTGGAATTTCTATTAAAACACCTAATGATATCTGATCATGGATAACAGACTGCCCAATATCAAGAATATTGGCCTTTGCTTTTGCAATAATTCCTGTGAAAGTTGATGTCAGCCTTCTTTTGTCTTTACCAGTGATATTTATAAGTATAACTTCGCCCATAGTATTTGCCTTATTATGTTGTGATAAATTCTTTAAGTTTGTCAAAAAGTGAGTCAGGCCATTCTTCTGAATTTAAAAATAATTCTTTTTCCTCATCTGTCAGTCTTTGCTTGATATTGGGAGGCAAACTATCAAATGCTTGTTTGCGTTCAGGGTCAATTTTTTTCCCCTTTTTTTCATTCTGTTTTTTGACCATGACTTTTCCTTAACTTCTTCCTTATTTATTGTATTGTTTCCTGCTACTTAATTTGATAAATTATGTATAATTTAATTATGTTTTTATAAGGCATGAAGCACTGAGATGCAAGTAAAATTTTTATTGACATTTATAATAGGAGCACAAAATGATTGCAACTTTTTATGGGGCAGTTAGAGAGGTTACCGGGTCAATGCATATGTTGTCTGTGAATAATGATAATATTCTTTTAGACTGTGGGATGTTTCAAGGGCGGCGAAGGGAGAGTGCATTGAAAAATCAAAACTTCCCTATTGACCCAAAAATTGTTACTAATATGGTTTTATCCCATGCACATATTGATCATAGTGGTCGTATCCCATTGTTAGTAAAGAATGGGTTCAATGGAAGGGTTATCTGTACACGCACAACTACTGATGCTTGCGAGCATCTTCTCTTAGATTCAGCACATATTCAGGAATCAGATTCAGGTTATCTTAATTATAAAACATTAAGAAGTCATCTTTTCAATTTAAAAGACTCGAAAAAAACCGGGCTTACAAATAATGAAAAAGGGAAGATTAGTCAACTCCTTAAAAAAGGTCGTCATAAATTGGATATACAAACTATTCAAAGTATGATGAAGGATTATAACCTGGATATAGTTGAACCTCTTTATAGTTATGAAGATACTATAAATGCTTTGAGCTATTTTGATGGATACCCATACAATACTCCTGTGACCATTGGCAAGGAGATGATTATTACTCAGTTTGATGCAGGGCATATTTTAGGATCAGCCATGTCTCTGATTAGTTTTACAGAAAATAATAAAAAATATAATGTCTTATACACGGGTGATATAGGTCGATATGACAGCCCGGTTATAAAAAACCCAACCATGAATTTCCCTAAAGATACAGAGAATATTGATTTAATGATTATGGAAAGTACATACGGGGCAAGACATCATGGATTAATAGATGATCTTAAAGAAAGAATGAAAACAGTTATTAATGAAACTGTTGAAAATAAAGGGTCTGTTCTAATCCCATCTTTTGCCTTTGGGCGTACTCAGGATGTGGTTTATGTCCTTCATGAACTTTACAATAAAGGTGAAGTTCCACGCATACCAATATATGTTGACTCTCCTTTGGGAAATAAAATGACAAAAGTATATGCAGAACATCCTGAAGTTTATGATAAGGCTACCCATAAAACATTTCTTGAGCATGGGGAAAATCCATTTTCCTTTAAGGAAATTGAATATACAGAATCTGTTGAAGACTCTATGAGAATCATGAAAGAAAAAACCCCTCATATCATTATTTCTTCTTCTGGTATGTGTGAGGCGGGGCGTATTCTACATCATTTACGTTATAAAATTCATAATCCTAAAAATGCAATACTCATTGTTGGTTTTATGGCTCAACATACCCTTGGTCGAAGAATTGTTGATCTGAGCCAGGAGTTTGAAGAAGCAGGCAGAAAAGGTGAACCCCCACAGGTAAAGATGTTAGGAAAATCTTATCCGCTTTTAGCTAAAGTTGAAAAAATGAATGGATTTAGTGCCCACGCTGATCAGGAAGAGATGACTACGTTTTTAAAAAAATCAAACCTCAATATCAAAAAAATTGCAGTGGTTCATGGCGAAGAAGAGCAGTCACTTGAGTTTGCCAGGCACCTCAATGAGAATGGATTTGATGCAATGGTACCGACCGTAGGGGAGGAAATAAAAATACTTAAATAATAAAACAATCTGGATATTTGCCATAAGATTTGGTTTTGGATAGTTATTCTAACATCATACCATGCTTCTCTGAACAGGCTGTTTTTACCCTCAGCAAGGTGTTTAGCAATGCCTGCCTGGTCTCTTTTTGTGGATTATAAGGGTTTGTGAAAAATTACCCAGCCCGGCAATTTTGTATTTACTATGTTTTTTTAATAAAATTTGAAATATACTTAATCTTTGTATTGTAGGCAGCTAATACAGGATCTGGTTGTCTTTTCTGGAGCATTCGGTTGTCATTTTTGTTTTTTAAAATGTTCAAACGGTGGAAGAAAAGACAACCAGATTCTGTATGGGTTAAACCAATGGATCTAAATATGTTATATGTCGGGCTAAGATTCCTTATGGCAAATATTCAGTAAAACAATTAATTTGCTTGCTTTCACACTAAACAAAGGAACTACCTGCCTTTAGGGGGCATCCTCTAATAGAGTCGTTATCGTTGGATTGTCAGGAAACAAATAAATCAGGGAAAAGTCTTGAAATAAGTACAGGAACAGCTGTTTCAGTGCGCAATATTCTGCTGCCAAGGTTTACGGTTTTAAATCCGATTTGTTCAAGGGTTTCTATTTCTTTATCGATAAATCCGCCTTCAGGGCCTATTGCAAGAGTGGTCTGTTGGTTGACGTTCTGGGGACATGAATTTGTGGTTTTTGGATGAGCCGTAATACAAAGAGAGTTTTTTGAGATATCTGTAAGTTCTTGCTTTACAAATGGAGTGAAAAGTTGTTTTTTAAAAATTTGTGGCAGTACTGTATCTTTTGCCTGTTCAAGTCCGGAAATAAGGATATCCTGTAAAATTTCATCGTTTAGTACAGGACTTTGCCAAAAACTTTTTTCAACTCTCCATGAATTTATAAGATAGATTTTTTTTACACCAAGTGTTGCTGATGATTCAATAATCCTTTTTAGCATTTTTGGTCTTGGAAGAGCAAGGATAAGGGTTAAGGGCAGGGGCGGCGGAGGAGGCTGATTAAGATTGACCTTTAGCTCAACCTTTGATGAATCTATTTTAGAGATTATCCCCTTACCCATATTATTATTAATAAGCCCACAGAAAAGTGTATCAGTTTTCTGTGATTTTAAAACATTGATGATATGATTTTTTCTTCTGTCTTTTAAAATAACAGTTTTAGAATTAATAAAATCAGTCTCGTGTAAAAGGATAATGTTCATGATTCAAAGTTAACATTAAAATTGAATAATACGAGCTTTTTTTACAAGATCAGCAAGCTCAATTTCATAATTTGTTGAATTAAATTTTTTTGCTAGTTCTACTGCTATATGGGCTGGAGTCAGACCAAAAGATTCATTTTTTCCAAGCCCCTGGATACAGGATGGACAATTCGTTAAAA
Organism: Desulfobacterales bacterium; assembly: GCA_023143455.1. GTDB lineage: Bacteria > Desulfobacterota > Desulfobacteria > Desulfobacterales > Desulfobacteraceae > JAIOSM01. Next base: position 22,959 of record JAGLHT010000012.1, on the reverse strand, counting down.
TTTTATTAGAAGTTTTATTGATACCTACAAAGGATTTTATGGCTTTCCCCTTTCTTTCAAGCATGGCAGCAGATATATCAGGTCTGGAGATCGCCATTGTACCAGCCTCTGAACAACAAAAAGGTATGGATGTTACTTTATGATCACTATTTTTTGATAAGATATCAACGCCTTTGCCTGAAAGGGAATCATGACAGGGAGCGTGGTAATAATAGGCCTTTGGGATTGAGATATTTTTATTAATTTTTAATATGAATTTTGAGATATCTTCTGTTTTGCAATTGAATATTGATTGGATATCAAGTTCTTCAAGAGATTCTTTGCATGTTCCACAGCTTATTATGCATGCATCAAAATCAAGGTCATTAAACATTCTTTTAATCTGAGAGAAAATAATAATATCGCTTAAGACAATACGGTTGAATTGATCCTTTTTTGCATTTGTTTTAGCAGGAAATCCACAGCAAAGAAATGGTGGTGGTAGTATAACCCTGACTGAGTTTTTCAACAAAAGATAGATGGATGCTTTTCCTATATCAGAGAACAGTCTCTCGCTGCCGCAACCGGGAAAATAGAATACAGTGTGCTGTGCAGGGCTTTCAGGTTCGAGTGAAATTGCCTGATCACTTTCACATTCCCTTAACATGGAATACAATGTTGTAGCGGGCATCTTAGGTATTGGAGCCTTGAAAAGTAAAAAAAATCTTTTTTGTTTAAACGATTTGATGTCAGGGATAAAAGATATAATTTTTGATCCTGCTCTTTGTATTTTATTTCCAATAGTTATTAAACCAAATCTTAAAATCGAATTTGCAATTCTATTGGTGGAAGCTAAATATTTGAGAGATAAGTTTGTCAGAAAAGGCGTTTTTTTAAACTTTTGTTCAGCAAGTATTTCCCTTGCGGCTATGGTAATCTGACCTAAATCAATATTTACAGGGCAGTTTGATAAACATTTATGACATATTGTACAGTGATCTGCAATTTCTTCTAAATATTCTAAAATATATAAATTAGTGGGATGCCTTCTTTGTGTGATATACAAAAGGGCCTCAATTAAATAAGTTATTCCCATATTTTTATTTCTGGGATGGAAAAAAAGATCCTTTTCAGGATAAAAAACACAGCAATCTGATTTACACCGTCCACATTTAACACAGTTTTCAATTTTTGTAGCAAGAGATTCTAAATCGCTATATTTTAAAATATTTGCTTCAAATTCAAGAATATTAAAAGATGGTGTATAAATTGTATTAATAAGAGGTGTTCTGGTAAGCTTGTATGGGTTCATGATGTTTTTTGGATCAACTTCTGTTTTGTATTTCATGAACTCTTGCAATCTATGTTCCGGGAGATGATTTATTTTTGTTATTCCGATTCCATGTTCACCAGATACAGCACCACCAAATTCAACTGCTTTTTTCATGATATTATCAGCAGTCCTAGTGGCTCTTCGCATCATTTCTCTATCATTGGACATAAGAGGAATATTGACATGAATATTACCATCTCCTGCATGCATATGTGTTGCAATAATAATAAGCCGTGTTTTGGTTTCTTTATATATTTTTTCTAAATTTGCAGTAATAAAACTGTATCCGCGCATTATGTTTAAAAGTTCTTTTAAAAATGTATTTGATTGGACTTCCTGTTCAATTGTATGTCTGGTTGCAGTATCAATTCTATTTAGCTCTTTTGCTGCAATATCAATTGAAAGGGTCACTTTTGCACCAAACCATTCAATATCTTCTAAAGGTACTGCTGTTTCAAGGTAGTCTGTAAGGTTTGTTAAAATTTTTTTACAATTATATTTTTTTTCTTCTAAGTTATATTTATCAATATATTCTGCAAAAGCAGCAATGGACTCAATGGGAATAACTATGTCTTCATTTAATTTAAAAGCATTTGTATGGGCTGCTATAGCGCCTAATCTTTTTCTATCACTCCAGAATCTTTCAGCTTCCTTTTCATCTTTTGCAGTTGTGATGTAAGTATGCTCATAAGAGTGTAAAATTTTATTAAGTTTTTCAGTTCCACTATCAAGTTCAAAAGCTGTGTCTGCAACCATGTCTGCCAGTAAAACAGCCTTGAGGTTGCCTGTGCCTGCTGCCTTTGTCTTGTAATTAATTGCTTTTATATATTCGGCATCAAAATGCTCTAAGGCAATTAATGTAGGTTCTTTTGTCTGATCTTTAAAGGCGTATGATATTGCCGTTATAACTTTTCCGGCTTCTGTCATATCATCACCAAAGAACTCAATACAGAATGTTCTTTTTAAATTATGTTCAGGATGCAGAATAAATTTGGCAGAAGTAATAATACCGTCACATCCTTCTTTCTGGATACCGGGAAGTCCGTTTAAACATTTATTAGTCACATCTTTACCAAGGCCTGGTTTACGGATTTCATTGCCCGGGATAAAAATCTCTTTTATAAGATTATTATCATGATCTTTTATTAAAAAAGAGACGGTATCTTCCGGGGATATTTTTCTTAGAGGATGATCTTTTCTTTCAACATTCAAGACAGTATTGTCTGGCATTACTATTTTAAAGGAAAAAATATTATCAATAGCTGTTCCCCACCTGAGTGCATTCTTGCCTCCTGCATTTTCAGCAAGATTTCCTCCAATGGTCGATGCCCATGCACTTGTGGGATCAGTTGCAAAAACTAAATTGTTTGCTTTGGCAAATTTTATAGCATCCTCTGTTATAACACCTGCTTCAACTTCAATTACAGCAAACTTTTTGCCAGCTCTTCCTTGTTTATAAGTAATACCTCTTATTTTGTTAAGTTTTTCTGTGTTTAACATCGCGCAATTTCTTGAAAGAGGGATTGCTCCACCAGTAAGCCCTGTACCACCGCCTCTGGGGATTATTTTTAAGCCGAGCTTTGTAATGGCTTTAATAAGTTTTGGTACCTGGGTTTCTTTATATGGACGGATAATGACAGCAGGTGTATAAAGCCTCCAGTCTGTTGCATCTGTAATGTGAGAAGTAAGATTGAATGGATCAAAATATATATTGTTCTTTTCAACAATTGACCCAAGTACTTTATTAATAAGTTTTTGGCGTGAAGAAATTGATTTTATTATTTTCCGAAGCCTTTTAAGGTATTGCCAGCACTCTTTAATTACCCATTCTACATCTTTGTCATTAGAATTGTTTTGAATTATGTTAAGGTCTTTTTCAAAGGCTTGAACAAATTTGATTCTTTCAATTGGATTGTCTATAAGTTTTTGAAAGATAAAAGGGTTTCGTTCAATTATGAACATATCTCCCATGAATCTGTTAAGTAATCGTGCTGATCTTCCTGTTGCTCTTTTTGGACGTAGTCTCTCAATAACCTGGACCATTTTTGATCCAAAAAGATGTTCTATGACCTGATTATCTTCCGCTGAGGTGTAATTGTATGGTATTTCTCTATAGGCTTCAGGCATTTTTTTATTAATTTTTCTAATTATGCTCTCTTGATTTGTGAAAATTGATTTCAGGCCATTCATCCGTTGTAAAGCCAAGCTGGAATTCACTTGTTGTTAAAAATGCAAGCCACCCTTCAGAATCGATTGCAAGATTGGATTCGTTAGCATTTTTAAATTTTTTTAACATGGCTTCATTGTCGCAGGTAATCCATCTGGCAACAGAAAGGTCAACCTGCTCATAGGCCGCCTTGACATTATATTCTGCTTTTAATCTTTCTATTGTAACATCAAATTGGAGCACTCCAACTGCTCCTAAGATGTAATCATTGTTAATCAATGGTCTAAATACCTGAATGGTTCCTTCTTCAGATAACTGAATCAACCCTTTTTGAAGTGCTTTTCCTTTCATTGGGTCTTTTAAAAGAACTCTTTTAAATTGCTCAGGGGCAAAATTAGGAATCCCTAAAAATTTTAAGGGTTCTTTTTCACTGAATGTGTCTCCAATTTTGATAGTTCCATGATTATGAATACCAATGATATCTCCCGGGTATGCCTCTTCAATATTGCTTCTCTCCCGGGCTAAAAAAAATGTTGCATTGGCAATTTTTATATCTTTGCCAAGTCTGTGGTGTCTAACTTTCATCCCTTTTGAAAATTTCCCGGAACAAATTCTAAAAAATGCAATTCTATCACGGTGTTCTGGGTCCATATTAGCTTGAATTTTAAAAGTGAATCCTGAAAAGCTTTGTTCATGAGGGTCAACATCTCTTGATTCAGTAGGTCTTTTGCCTGGAGCAGGAGCTATTTTAACAAAGGAATCAAGCATTTCTCTAACACCAAAATTATTTATGGCGCTTCCAAAAAATACAGGTGTTTGTGTGCCATTGAGGAATAAATCGAGTTCAAACGGATCTGCTGCGCCTTCGATAAGCTCTACATCATCTCTTAAGTCAGAAGCTCGATTGTTTCCGATCGCTTCATCAAGTCTTGTATCCGAAAGGTCATTAATAATGATGCCATCTTTGCTTTTTGGAGTGTAACCTGGTGTAAAAAGTCCCAATTCCCTTGATTTAAAGCTATAAACACCTTTGAAATTTTTCCCCATTCCTATTGGCCATGTAAAAGGTGTACATTCGATCTGGAGTTTGTCTTCTATATCTGCAAAGATTTCAAGAGGTTCTAATCCCTCTCTGTCAAGCTTGTTGATAAATGTGATTATGGGAGTATTTCTCATTCTGCAGACTTCCATGAGTTTTCTTGTCTGGGGTTCAACTCCCTTTGCATTATCTATTATCATTACAGCACAATCTACTGCTGTAAGAACCCTGTATGTATCTTCAGAAAAGTCCTGATGCCCTGGAGTATCAAGAAGATTGATTTCATAGTTTTTATAATTAAATTTCATTACAGAAGAGGAAACACTGATTCCTCTTTGTTGTTCAATAGATAGAAAATCGCTTGTGGCTTTTTTTGCTGTTTTCCTTGACTTTACAGCACCTGCCTCTTGAATTACTCCTCCGAACAAAAGAAGCTTTTCCGTGAGTGTTGTTTTTCCGGCATCAGGATGGCTTATTATTGCAAATGTCCGTCTGATTTTAATATTATTGGCAAGTTCAGATACTATATTTGATGTTGTTGCTTCCATTTAGCCTTTTTATTTGTAACCTTTGTTCATATAAAGAGATTATTCCAAAATGCGATTAAAAAACTAGGATAATTATCATGCTGTGGAAAAATATGCAATAAAATACAAAAATTAACAAATTTTGAGAGCTAAGGATCGAAAAGTAAATAAATTGAACGAAATTACTTGTCTTTTGGCCCATCTGCTGCTTTGCACCAAAGGTCGAATACGTATAGTATTAAGCCTTTAATGCGCCTTGCAGATGAACCAAAATCTTTCGCAATTTTTGTCCAATTTATTATGTTCTCGAGCCTAAGAGTTGGTCTATAAAAAAAATACAAAGCTTATGAGTTATTTTGTAAGTTCTTCTATAGCGCTTAAGAGTTCTTTTAAGTTAGCAGGTTTGGTAAAAGTGTATTGTGCACCAAAATGTTTTGCTAATTTCAGGTATTCTTTAGGATTGACAAATCCGCCACCAGACAAAGCAATTATTTTTATATCTTTAAATTCATTGCGTAGCTTTTTAATGGCTTCTAATCCCTCCATTTCAGGCATAACTATATCCGTGATAATTACGTCAGCAAGGGTTTCTTTGTACAGTTTTATTCCTTCTTTACCATTAGAAGCAGTAGTTACTTTATGCCCTTCGCGTTCAAGAGCCATACTAAGCATTTTCAATATGTTTTCTTCATCATCTATAATTAAAACACGAGCCATTATAATTCCTCCTCCTCTTTAAGCACTGTTCTGATTGTCTCGGCAATTTTCTTTTGAGTTATAGGTTTTGTTATATATTCTTTAATACCCATAGATTGGGCTGTTTTTTTATCAATTAATTCACTATACCCGGAACAGAGAATAATTTTAACATCGGGTTTAATTTTAAAAAGTTTTGTCGCAAGTTCAGTGCCAGTCATGATTGGCATGGTCATGTCTGTAATAACAATATCAAATTTATCAGGTTCTTTTTTAAAAGCATTTAAAGCTTTTTGGCTGTCAGTATGTGATGTGACATTATATCCAAGGCGTTCTAAAAATTGTTTTGTCATGATAGCAATTTGTTTTTCATCATCAATAAACAAAATGTTTTCTGTACCAGTAGGGATTTGTGCAGATGACGTAATATTTTGTTCATTGTCTTGATTAGTACTTAAAGTTTTCTCAATAATCGGCAGAAAGATATGGAAGGAAGCTCCTTTTTCAGGCTGACTTTCAGCAATAATATCTCCTTCATGGTCTGAAATAATCCCATGCACCACTGAAAGTCCCATGCCAGTACCTTCACCCACTTTTTTGGTAGTAAAATAAGGGTTGAAAATTTTTCCCATAATTTTATTTTCAATACCCTGTCCAGTATCCGTTACTGTGAGTTTGATATATGTTCCTGTATGAAGATTAGGGTATATTGATAAATCCTCAGAAATAATTTCTTTCTGTTTAAGGGCAAACTCCATGACCCCGCCTCTTTCTTTCATGGCATAGGAAGCATTGGTGGCAAGATTCATGATTACCTGGTGAATCTGTCCCGGGTCAGCAAAAGCAGGCTTGCAATTTTTATCAATATTTACTTTAATTTCAATGGTTGATGGTATTGAGGATTTTAATAGTTTTACTACTTCTTTTATAATAGATTGAATATTAACAGGTTTTTTTTCAGTTTCAGTTTGTCGACTAAAAGCAAGGATCTGCTGTACCATCTCTTTTGCCCTGTTTGCAGCTATTAAAACCTGATTAAGGTTAGATTTGTCTTTGTTATCTTCAGGCATATCAACTATAGTTAATTCAGTAAAGCCAATAATTGAAAACAGAACATTATTGAAATCATGGGCAATGCCTCCTGCAAGAGAACCTATTGCCTCCATTTTTTGGGCATGTTGAAGTCTTACTTCAAGCTCTTTTTTATTTTCTTTAGCTTCTTTTATAGGGGTAATATCAATTACATTTTCAAGAAAATAATGTGGGTTTTTGTGTTTATCCCTGATAAGGGTACCACTCAGCATGCCATGGACAGTGTTTCCATTTTTATGGATAAATCGTTTTTCCATCTGGTAAAAATCAATTTTTCCATGCTGAAGCTTTGCCTGCAACTCAATGTTTTCTTGAATATCGTCAGGATAAGTAATATCTTTTATCGTTTTTTCTATAAGTTCTTTTTCAGAATATCCAAGTATATTACAATATGCATTATTTGCCTGGATTATTTTGGAATTTAAAGAGACTCTTGCTATACCAATTTGAGTAAATTCATACATCCCACGAAATTTTTCCTCGCTTTCCTGCATGGCTTCTTCAGCCTGTATCCTGTTTGTAAGCATTTCATTGGTCAAGATTGCAATTTCTTTAAATTCTTGTAACTCAAGACGGTCTGGATCAATGGTTATAGAATCAGTACTTGCTTTTTTTAAAAAAGAGGAGAAAACATTTATTGATTTTTGAACCTGTTTCAAGATGCGTTTGGACCAGAACCAGATTAAAGTCAGTAATACAATAAGAACAAAGATACTTCGAATAATTCGTTTCTTTAGATGTGATTCCATTAGAGCTTTATTGTCAAAGATTGATTTTTCAATGTTATCAAGATAGACACCCGCTCCAATCATCCACTCCCATTCAGGTATTCCAAGCATAAAGGAGACTTTGGGTGATGGATTAGAATCTTTCAGTTTCCTCCAGGAATAATAAACAAACCCTCCATTTGGATTCTCAACAGCTTTTCGTTGCTCCTGGGTAAATTTTACTCCATTTGGATCTGTTAGATTCCAAATATTGTCTTGATCCAGAGTAACCTCACCATTTGAAAAAAGCGAATCCCCTTTATATGTGGTTCCAAAAAAATATCCATCTGCACCAAATTGATTGACGGCAAGGCGGGCAAGTAATTGTTGTTGAATTTGGTTTTTAGCTTCATCAAGATAGGAGCCTGTACCAATATACAAGTTTAAAGGTTTGAAATGCTTTACAAAAGATGTTTTGGGGAATAATTTGTCAGGGTCGGTTTCAGGTTTTATCCAATAATGTGTTACAAAGCCCTCATTATATTCTTTAACAATATAAATTTCGTCCTGAATTACAAAATTACCTTTTGAATCTTTCAGGTTAATAAGGTTTTTCCCTTCAAATTCAGGTTTTATAGGATAAAGGATTTCAACTCCTTCCATTGAAACTGCAAAATAGTATCCGTGCCCATTATCAAATCTTATAGGTCGCAGGGCATCTTTAATCATTTTTTCAATTTCATAAGGAGTTTTTGATTCAATATTCTCTTTATATATATTTGAAGCTATTTTATGAGCCGTGTAAACACGTTCTTTCATTTTATACTTAAGTTCATTTTCAGCTTTGGCTTTTAGTACTTTTATATGTTTTATGAGATTAGTTGTTTCTTTTTTAATTAATGCTTTTTGGGACTTGATATGTTTTGATCGCAACAATTGTGATTCAGCCTTAAAGTCCGAATATTCGCTTTGTATCCATAGTAAACTCCACAGCACTATGGATGCTACGGCTATCAAAATCATATTCCTTAAAAATTTTGCCTGAATACTATTATTAGACATAATTGTTAATGGGCAGTATTAATAAAATTAGTATTAGTGTCATAACTTATGAAAGCTTTAATCAATATATCGTATTTACGAATTAAGATCAATATTTAATAATCTTTTTATCTACTATTGCCTTTAAGAGATTCTATCCAGTCGATTTTGCTTATAAGGCCACGAATTATCCTTACATCACGGCTTGTGAGTTCTGCTTTGCCAAATATTTTCCGATAGCTTTTTAAAAGGTGATCTGGGTTTTGTGGATCAAGGTATTCAATTCTAATTAAGGTCTTTCGCATGTGAGCATACATTTGTTCAAGCTCTTTACCATTTGCGAGATCCTGGCCATCTATTGGTTTTGGTGCTTCAGAATTATTTGTGGTATTGCTTACATTGTTTATTTCGTAAAGAAATATTCCAATAGCATGGGAAAGGTTCATTGAGGCAAATGAATCATTGGTTGGTATTGTTACAAATTTATGGCAGATTTTAAGCTCATCTGTTGTAAGTCCAGTGTCTTCTCTGCCAAAAACAAGCGCGATTTTTGTATTGTCATCATAGCTTTGAATTTTTTTAGCAGTGATGCCCGGTGTAATAAAATTACTTCTATATTTTCCTGAACGCCTTGTAGTTCCAAAGGCAATATTGCAATCTTCAAGGGCTGATTTTAGAGTTTCATAAAGTTTTGCTGTTTTAAGCATATTTTTAGCATGCAATGCCATCTTTCTTGCATCTTTTGATTTATACTCAAGGCAGGGATTTACAAGCCTTAAATCGTTGAATCCAAAGTTTTGCATTACTCTGCAACATGCACCAATATTTATTGGACCTTGGGGTTCAACTAATATGATTGAGATATTTTCAAAATTCATAATTATTTTGGCAGTATTAAGTTTCTGTATCAAGCAGGATAGTTACAGGTCCATTATTTATAAGAGATACATCCATGAGGGCCTGAAATTTTCCAGTTTCGGTTTTAACGCCTTTTGCTTTTGTTTGAGAAATAAAATATTGATAAAGGTTGTTTGCCATGTCCGGGGAGGCGGCTTTCACAAAAGAGGGTCTTCTGCCTTTGCTACAATCTCCCATCAATGTGAACTGAGAAATTACCAGCATGTCGCCTTTTACGTCCATGAGAGATTCGTTCATTTTTCCATTATTATCTTCAAATATTCTCAAGTTAACTATTTTATCTGCAAGAAAATCAGCGTCTTTTTCTTTGTCGTTATGTCCAATGCCTAAAAGTACAACAAGACCTGTCATAATATCACCAATAATTGCTCCTTCAACCTTTACATTGGCCTTTGATACTCTTTGTACTACAGCTTTCATATGTTTGCTCTTTAAGTATATGTGTAAATTTTAGGTTCAGGCCAGTCAGTATTAAAACCTGCTTGGCTTAATATTTTTATTCCTGTTTTAATATCAGTACCAATATCCATTGTACCGTGGGAATCATCACCGGGAACAACTTTAATATTGAGTTCTTTTGCTTTTTTTAGAATTGACTTTGAAATATAAGGTTCAATTGCTTTTTTCATTAAAGCCCTTGTGTTAAAATCTAAGATAAGGTCATTCTCTTTACACGCCTTGAGGTTTCTGACAATTTTTTCCCAGATTTCGTTTTCTTCAATTCTTTTTTTATACTCTGTATCAAAGATTCGAATTACATCAAAATGCCCGACAACTGCGGGCCTTAAATGAGTAATAAGTTCATATTGTTTGTCAAAATATTTTTTATATAATGAGTTTATACCCCCTGCTGATCTAATTGCTTCTTCATACAGTGGCTTTGAATAATCAAAACAAATGTTGTTGATATGATGAACAGAACCAACAATATAATCTGGTTTATAAGTTTGAATAAGTTTATTTATATAATCAATATATCCGTCATATGCTTCGGTTTCAAAGGCTGAGAATATTTTGATTTTTAATGCATATTTCTTCTTAAGCTTATTAATTTTCAAAATATAATTTTTAAATTGATTTTTTAACTGATCTGCTGAAATATCTGCATCTTTTTCATCTTGGTATCTTAAATTGTCATTGATTGGAGGACAGTGCTCTGATATTCCAACCCAGGTAAATCCTTCTTTAATATATTTTTTTATTATATCCTCAAGTAAATCTTTGGCATGAAGGCAAAATTCTTTGCTGTGACCACCATGTACAGAGATTTTTTTTATAGTTTTCATAGGTAAAATAGCTAACATTAAACCCATATAAAATCAAGGTTACAGCCGTTGAATAATATAAAAAAATATTGGCGCAGGGCTTTTCAATTGGATTAATTAATTTATTTCCCAATGTTTTTAAAAATTATTCCAATTTGATAAAAAAATGTGGTATTATCCTTTAACCATCAAAATTAAAGTAGCTAGGCGAAATCTCATATTTTTTTAACACAATAGTTAAGGGTTAAAGTGTTTTATGATTGATTGGCTAAAGAAGCTTTTTTTCTACAATTCTGATATTGAATTCAATACAGGTTCTGGTCTTGATCCTGATTACCAAAAGCTTTTAAAAAAATATAATAAAATAGATCAAAGTGAAAAAAAATACAGACTTCTTGTTGAAAATGGCGGAGACGGCGTTGTCGTGGTGCAGGATGATAAGGTTAAGTTTGTTAATAAAGAAATGCTTGATCTGTTAAAGATTGAGGATAGAAAAGCTGCACCAAAAGATTTTTTTGATTATGTTTACCCTGATGATGTTGATGATGTCATGATAAATTTTGAAAATAATATACTTTTAAAACAGCGGGATGAGCATTATAGAATAAGAGTAGTAGGAAATGATAAAAGTATTATTTGGGTAGAAATAAAATCAGTTGCTGTTGAATGGGAGAAAAGGCCTGCAAGCCTTGCCTTTATAAGAGATATAACCAAGCAGAAAATGCTTGAAGATGAATTGCGCCAGGCTCAAAGAATGGAAGCTATAGGTACTCTTGCTGGTGGAATAACTCATGATTTTAATAATATTCTAACATCAATTATAGGAAGTGCTGAACTTGCACTCTTAGATTTAGATGACAAAAATGAAGTTAAAGAAGCATTTGAATTGATTCATGAGTCTGGAAACCGGGCAAGAGATTTAGTAAAGCAGATTTTAACAGCAACAAGAAAAAAAGAGACAATTATGACAGAGTCTCTTAATATTGGTGCAGTTGTAAAAGAAGCTTTAAAACTTATAAAATCTACTTTTCCTTCAAATATTATAATCAAAGTGGAGATTGGAGATAATTTAAAGAATATTAATGGGCATGCAACCCAAATACACCAGATTGTTATGAACCTTTGTACAAATGCAATGCATGCAATGGAAAAAGATGATACAGGGACACTTAAGGTTGGTCTTAATAATGTTGACCTAGATACAGAGTTTGTGGAGAAATTTCTTGATATGGAACCTGGAGCATATATAGAGTTGAAGGTTTCAGATACCGGTCAGGGCATGGAACCCGGGGTTAAGGCAAGAATTTTTGATCCATATTTTACAACTAAAAAACATGGCAAAGGAACAGGTCTTGGACTTGCTACCTGCATGGGAATTGTGAAAGCTCATAATGGGTATATCAAAGTTGAAAGTGAAAATGAAAACGGCTCAATTTTTTATTTATATTTCCCAGTTAATGATGGAAAACTGAAAAAAGATAAAATAGTTTCAAACAACAAAAAACTTGTCAAAGGTGAGGGTAATATACTTTTTGTTGATGACGAGCAGGTAATTGTTAACCTTGGTCAAAAGATGCTGACAAATGCAGGATATTCCGTGATGACAGCCTTGTCAGGAGATGATGCGCTGGGATATTTCGAAATCAATAAAGTTAGGATTGATCTTATGATTACTGACATGGCGATGCCAGGAATGACTGGCAAGAAGCTAATAGCTGAAGTTTTAAAAATTAAGCCGAATTTGCCTATTATTTTATGCACCGGATACAGCGAAACCATGACCAAAAAAGCAGCAAAAGCGATGGGGGTAAGCCAATATATGGAAAAGCCGTATGAACTGGTTGATCTATCATTTGAAGTTAAGAAAATCCTTGATAAAGCAAGGTAAGCACAAAGTCTTTAAGCCCTTGTTTTTCAAATTGAGTTAAGTATAATATAAATTATGTGGAAGATATTAAAGTTATTATTGATCATATTTTGCCTCGCATATTTTTTTTCTTGTACATCAAGATTACACTTGCAACCCCCTTCTTTTAAAAAAAAATATATAAAAACCGATAATGGATTTACAAAAGTAAAACTTGTTGAATACTCTATACAGGTTGGTGCTTTTCAGAGTTTTAGAAATGCAGATGCTTATAGCAGAAAGCTTGATCAATATGTTGACGCCTTTAGCTTTAAAGATAAAGATGGGTTTTTCAAGGTTAGATTTGGCAATTATTTTTCAAAAAAGAATGCTCAGAGAAAAGCACAACAATTGAAAGATATGAATGTCATTGATGATTATTTTGTAGTTCTGCCTGAAGAGTATGAAAATAAGCATGCCCAAACATCTAAAATTAGGAATACAATTATTGAAACAGCTGGCAAATATATTGGAGTCCCATATAGCTGGGGGGGAGAAAACTCTGTAACGGGATTTGATTGTAGCGGGCTTACTTCTTCTGTCTATCGTGAATCGGGAATCATGCTTCCAAGAACATCAAGAGAGCAATATAAAGCAGGGATATTTGTGTTGAAAAAAGATTTGCAAAAGGGAGATCTTGTTTTTTTTAAAACCCGCGGCAAGGCAATTTCCCACGTAGGAATTTTCACTGGTAATTCTCGATTTATTCACGCACCACGGAAAGGGAAAACTGTCCGTTCTCAATCTCTTAATTCTTCCTATTATCAAAAGCATTACGCTGGAGCAAGAACGTACATTAACTGATTAAGAAAAGTTATTTAAAAGGTAAAGTATCTTATGCTATTTGAAAGATTAAAATTTCGAAACAAGCTATTGGTTACTTTCATGTTTGTTTTCATTCCATTGATTTTAATTGGAAGCACTATTGCATATTACCAGGTGAAGAGAATACTTCAAACTGGTATTGAAAGAAAATTGCAGGACACAACTGACTCTTTGGTAAACCTGATAAAAACATCTGTCAAGGTTTCAATAAAAAACAGGCTTCATGCCATTGCTGACAAAAATTTGGATATTGCTCAGTATTATTATAGCAAGCATAGGTCAGGACTATTGACTAGGTCCGAGGCGATTCAAAGCATTGAAGAAATATTTTTAAGCCAGCATATTGGTATAAGCGGTTATATTTATTGTCTTAACAGTAAAGGGATCGTTACAATCCATCCAAATGATAAAGTAAAGAATTCTGATGTTTCCAGGTTTGGTTTTGTTAAAAAACAGATGGAAATAAAGGAAGGTTATCTTGAGTATGAGTGGAAAAACCCTGGAGAAGCACAAGAAAGACCTAAGGCTTTATACATGGTTTACTTTAAACCTCTTGATTGGATTATTTCAGTCTCTTCCTATCGTGAAGAATTTAATCATCTGGTGAATATTGATGATTTTAAAGAGAGCATACTTGCCTATAAAACCGGGGAAGCCGGGTATGCTTATGTGCTGGATGAAGATGGGGCTGTAGTGGTGCACCCAAAACTTCAAGGGATTAATCTGGTAAACCAATCAGATTATTCAAATAAATTTTTAAAACAGATTCTTAAAAAGAAAAATGGTAAAATAAATTATTTGTGGAAAAACCCTGATGAGCTAGAACTACGTGAAAAGATAGTAATTTTTAAACACCTGCCGGAATATAAATGGATTGTCGCTTCCTCAAGCTATGTAGAAGAGGTGTTTGCACCATTGAAAACTTTTAGGACTTTTTTAGTCATCATACCTGTTTTAGTTGTTTTATTATCTATTGGCATTACATATTTAATAAGTAAACTAGTCACAAAACCGCTTGCATCATTAATGGATAAGCTTGCAGAAGGAGCAAGAGGTGATTTCTCCGTCCGCATGAATGATAAAGGTCATGATGAGTTTGGTCAGTTGTCACGCCATTTTAATTCTTTTATGGGTCAGCTGGGAAAAAACCAGGAAGAAATTGAATTTGAAATTAAAAAAAATATAGAAGTACGGAATGTTCTGGAGGAAAAGGAGTTGAAGTTTCGTGGTCTTTTTAACCAGTCATTTCAGTATACTGGTATTTTATCTTTGGCTGGAACACTTGAGGAAATAAACCAGAGCGCACTAAATTTTGCAGGCTGTGCATCAGAAGATGTTGTGAACATGCCCTTTTGGGAGACGCCTTGGTGGAGCCATGATGCTGATGTCCAACAAGATGTGAAACAAGGCGTACAAAGAGCTATTCAGGGCACTTTTGTGCGATTTGAAACCACAAGTGTTTCAAAAGATGGCGAGATAAAAAATATAGATATCAGCCTAAAACCTGTTTTCAATACTTTAAGTGAAGTAGCCTTTATCATTACAGAGAGCAGGGATATTACAGAATATAAACTGGCTGCTCTGGAAAGAAAGAATATGGCAGTTCAATTAGAAAAGTCACAGAAAATGGAGGCAATAGGAACGCTTGCAGGAGGAATCGCCCATGATTTTAATAATATTTTGTCGGGAATTTTGGGCTATGCGCAATTGACAGAGTTAAGCCTTAACGCCCCGGTAAAAGCAAAAGCGCATATCTCACAAATTATCAAAGGTACAAAGAGAGCTGCCGACTTAATACAGCAAATTTTAATGTTCAGCCGTAAGTCAGAATATAAAAAACAGCCACTTTTTTTGTACATTGTAGTGAAAGAAGCACTTAAGCTATTAAGGTCTTCAATTCCAAGCACTATTGAAATCAGTGAAAGCTTTAGTTCCAGGGCAAAGGTTATCGCTGATGCAACCCAAATGCATCAGATTGTTATGAACCTGTGCACTAATGCATATCATGCTATGGTAGAAACAGGCGGTCTTTTGACAGTGCAAATAGGAGAAGTTGAAATTTCATTTGATAAAGATATTTTTGGACAGACTATAAAGCAAGGACAATACCTTGAACTTGAAGTTTCTGATACAGGTCTTGGTATGGATGATGAAACTTTGTTAAAGGTGTTTGATCCCTATTTTACTACCAAAGAAGTAGGAAAAGGAACAGGTTTTGGGCTTTCCGTGGTACATGCAATTATTGATGAGCATGATGGTTTTATAAAGGCTAAAAGTTCAAAAGGGCAGGGCACAAGTTTTTATATTTATCTACCCAAGGTCGATCAGGAAGGCGATCTGGAAATAAGTAAAAAAGAAAACAGGATTTTAAAAAGCGGGACAGAGACAATAATGGTTGTTGATGATGAAGAAGATATCCGCATAATTGTCAAAGAGTTTTTAACAGAGTTAGGATACTCAGTTACCACTTTTGAGAATGGAGCCAAAGCTTATAAAGCTTTTCAAAATGATCCGGATTACTATGATCTGATTGTTACTGATATGACAATGCCACAGATGTCTGGGGATGAACTTTCACAAAAAATATTAGAAGATAGACCGAGCACCCCCATTATTATATGTACCGGATACAATGAGAAGCTTACTGAAGTTCAAGCACTTGAAATGGGAGTCCAAAAATTTGTCCAAAAGCCTCTTTCTAATGAAAAACTTGCAGTTTTTATCCGGACAATACTGGATAAAGATAATGAATAAAGATAAAAAAGCCTAAATATGAAAATACTTTTCTTGGAATCTTTTTTTGGCGGGTCTCATATGGATTTTGCCCTTGGTTTAAAAGAGTATTCAAATCATGAAATTGACATTGTAACCTTGCCTGCCAGGAATTGGAAATGGAGAATGCGCGGGGCAGCACTTGAATTTTTCCGAAAGGTTGAGAATATCGAGAAGTATGATTTAATATTTGCAACAGGCATGATGAACCTTGCTGATTTTAAAGCTCTTGCCCGTACCAAAGCCCTGCCAATTATTTTATATTTTCATGAAAACCAACTCACGTACCCCTTATCACCAGGACAGAAAAGAGATTGGCAATTTGGATATACAAATATCACTTCTGCACTCGCGGCAACAAAAGTTTTTTTTAATTCAAAGTTTCAACTTGATGAGTTTATTTTGAAAATTGATGAGTTGCTTAGAATTATTCCTGACTTGAAACCTAAATGGATAAAAGATGAAATCCTTAAAAAATCAAGCGTTCTTTATCCCGGATGCAGATTCTCACGATCACAAACTAAGCCTGATCAAATTGATATTAAAAGACCCCTTATTATCTGGAATCATCGGTGGGAATGGGATAAAAATCCAGATGATTTTTTTTGGGCAATAAAACTATTAAAGCAGAAAAAAATTCCTTTTGAGCTTGCTTTGCTTGGGGAGCAGGCTTGTAAAATACCTGATGTTTTTAAAAAAGCAGAACTTAAATTTTCAGATGAAATAATGGCTTTTGGATATATTGAGTCAAAACAAGAATACATTTCTCTGTTGCAAAAAGGTGCAATAGTTGTCAGCACTTCAATTCAGGAAAACTTTGGAATTTCTGTAATTGAGGCTGTAAGAATGGGTTGTATACCGCTTTTACCAGACAGGTTATCATATCCAGAGATTATGCCGAAAAAACACTTAAATGAAATATTATATTCAGATAAAAAAGAGCTTGTAAAAAAGCTTGAAAATTTACTTTTAAATTACCAAAATCATATCGGGTTAAGAGAAAAATTATCACTTTTTATGGAAAAGTATTCGTGGAAAATTTTGATTAAACAATATGACACTGAATTTGAACGAATTATAGGGGTCTTATAATGAGTAGAAATCCGAGAAACCCATTTTTAACTGTTGATATTATTATTGAAATTGATGGAGGGATCGTCTTGATAGAAAGAGAGAATCCACCATATGGATGGGCTATTCCCGGTGGATTTGTCGATTACGGAGAATCTCTAGAAAAAGCTTCCATAAGAGAGGCAAAAGAGGAGACAAGCCTTGATGTGACTTTGGTTGAGCAATTCCATTCATATTCAGATCCTTTGCGGGACCCACGTTTCCATACTGTTTCAGTTGTATTTATTGCAAAAGGAGTAGGGATTGTAAAAGCAGATGATGATGCAAAAAAAAATGCAGAAATATTTATAAAAGAGAGCCTTCCATCTAATATTGTCTTTGATCACAAAAAGATTCTTGATCATTATTTTAAATATAAGCAGGGACTAAAAAAATCGGAATTATTTTGATAAAAGTTTATCAACTATAGTTTGGAATTCTTCAGGTATAGTTGAAATATCATCAAAAGGGCGTATGCCTTCTCTGTCGGCATTGGCAATTTCTTCATATTCTGGAATAAAACCTAAGATAGTGAAATCTTTCATGGATTCTTTGATAAGGTCTTTATCCAGTTCTGACTTTATTCTGTTGCCTATAACATAAATATTTTTAATGCCAATATCTGATCCAAGTTTTTTTATTTTTTCTGCTGCAACCCTGCTTCTTTTTCCGGGGTTTACAATAATGATAAGACCATCCATGGAGCCTGATGTACCCCTTCCAAGGTGCTCAATACCTGCTTCCATATCCATCACTACAACATCATCCCGATAGAGGACAAGATGATTCATCAGGGCTTTTAAGATAGTACTTTCTGGACAGATACATCCTGATCCACCAGTCTGAACAGTACCCATAACTAGGAGCTTGACTCCATCTTTTTCAAGGGAAAACCTATCAGGGATGTCATCTACTTTTGGATTCAGCGTAAAAAAACCACCCATTGTTCCAGGTTTTGCACCTGTTCGTTCAAAGATAAGGTCTTTTAGTTCTGAAATAGGCGTTATTGGTTTATCTTCATCGATTCCAAGACCTGCTGCAAGGTTTGATACAGGATCTGCATCAATAGCAATGACTTTTTTATTTGTTTTTGCAAGACATCTTGCAAGAAGAGAAGTAACAGTAGTTTTCCCAACACCGCCTTTGCCGCCTATGGCAAGCTTTAAACCCAATTTATTTCTCCAGTTCTTTAATGATTTGCCCTTTGTCATCCATAAGAAAAATTTTATGTCCTGTTTCCTTTGTTCGCATAAGAATGTCGTCTTTTATAACAGCCTGAATTTCATATTTTAAATTCATAACATCTTTTGGCATTAAAAGAAAACATTGCTGAGCTTCTTCTTTTGTTTTAAATATTGGGATGAATTCTGTCTGGGTCTCATCATCTTTAAATCCCATTAACTGGTCTATACTTGTACCTGAATTTTCTACAATACAATAAAACCATTCACTTTTTTGTTCTTGAGTCATTTTTAGACCTTAAACTAAATAATAAAAGCCCCTTTTTTAAAATAATAGCAAAGGGGCTTTTTATTCTATATGTTTAAATTGTTTATACATCGAGCCATGAATCAGAATAAAGAGAATTTCCAAGAATTATATTAACTGTTTTAACATAATCCTGCATTTCTTTATTAAGACTTGACATATCAGGTTGTTCCCCATCCATAACACCATTGATAAGATCAATTATATCCTGACGTTGACCTTTTGCAATGGCAATAAGTGCATCATCAAGAGGGTCTGCAATTACAGATTTCATGCCATATCTTTCAAGCATTACCATATATGTTGAGTTCAGTATTGATCGTAAATGTTCAGGAGGTCCATTGGAAATATTTGAAAGACCGCAAGTGCTTTTTGCACCAGGCGCAATATCTTCTATCATTGCCTGAAAGTTCATCAGACTGATTAATTGTGGTTGCTGAATGTTAACAGGAGTAACAATCCCGTCGACCCATATTTTTTCATTAGGGATCCCGGCTTCATTTGCAAAATAGAGAAGCTCAACAGCAAGGGCTGCTCTTTCATTTTCATCCCTTGGAAGTCCATCAGGTCCCCACATTAGAGCAACAAAGTCAGCATCAAATTCAACTGCAAGAGGTACCATCTCTTCATATCTCTTTGCTCTTGCCATAATAGAATTGATAATGTGAGGTTTGTCAGCAGGTTTTAATACTTTTAATCCTGCTCTAATCGCATTAATATTTGAACTGTCAAGCAGTAATGGAACCCCAGGAGCTGCTTCCTGGACTATATTACATACCCAAGGCATTAATTCCTCACCAAATTTTTTGGCAGGTCCCAAGTTTATATCAATATAGTCCATTCCTTTTGCTTTTTGCAGCTCAACTTCTTCCTGAATTGGCTTTGGATCACGTTTGGAAGGATCAATTTCCTTGAATTGTTTTCCAATTTTTGTTGCAATAACATTTAAACTTTCGCCAAAAAGTATCATTTTTAGTAAGTCCTTTTATTTAAAATTATTTTGTTTTAAGAAAAGCCGGGATATGAGCAGCTTCCCTAGGGCCTACTGTAATAGTCCAGTTTGGCAGCTCCTCTTCAACTTCTCCGGCAATTGCAGCTGCATATCCTGGGATAATAAGTTCAGTATTTTTTGATTTATCAAAAATGCCGCTTTTCTTTACAAATGTACCGACATCATCACCTGCAAATTTACCTGCAGCCCAGGCTGTAAGAACACTCAATCCTTCTGAATCTTTAATTAATAACCAGGTCGGAACTTTACTTGCTTCGATTTCACCGGAAACAATAAAATAGGTAAGAGCAAAATTGGTTGTAACAAGTATTGGTGACTTATCATCAGGTTTACCGATCTCATAGATACCTTCTGTAACTGTCATTGGTCTCTGAGGGTCAGTATAGATATTGAGTCTTTCCAGCAAGAGTGGAAAAAGTGATTCAGTCGTGAAATCAGACAATACAACAATTCCACCATATTTAGCTATGAACATGCCTGCAATCATGGTTTCCATATCAAGGTTGGAAGCCATTTCACATGGGAATGTTATAGTTGGAAAACCCAGAGAACGATTGCTGTTTTTTAGTGCAGCACGTCTAATTGCTACCTGGTCTTCCAATGCCTGTTTCACTTCTCTTGCACCAGAATCAATAACGAGATCTTTAACTCCCATTGCTACAAGTTTATCTGTAAGAGGAATAAGATCAGCTACAGAATCAGCTTTTACAGCAAGTGGAAGGTCATTGTCTTTAGCAAGAGCACCTAAAGCATCTACATTGTCTTTTGTAGCTGCATAAATAAGTGGTCTTTTAAAACCTGCTGTTGCTACTCCTGCTTTCATGACATCAAGATCTTCAGTCATTAAAACAAGGTTGAATTCTGATTTTTCAGCAATTATTTTTGCAAGGGCTGCAAAAGCATCTTTACCATTTCCGGCATCTTTTAATACGAGCAGTTCTGGTCTTAAATTAAAACCAACACGTTCATATTGGAATGCATTGTAAATTTTAAGTTTCTTTTCAAGCTTAGCAGCATCTGTATCAGATGACACAGTGGCAGCTAAAATAGTTTCATTAAAAAAAGTTTTTTCATGTCTATATAATACGGTTTCACCACCTGTTGTTTTCTGGCGAACACCCTTCCCAAGCTTAACTGGTTTGATAGGAGGGGCTGATGCTTCGGCAAGTTCTGCTTTTGCTTCGTCAGATACGTATGGACAGGCGTCAAGCTCAGCCTTTCCTGATGCAAGATTCATTGCAAAGGCCAGGCAAGTAGGAACACCGCACTCCTTACAGTTTGTTTTTGGAAGGAGTTTGAATATCTGAATACCTGTTAAAGCCATTTTTATCTCCTTAAATTGATTAATACACTTAATTTTCAGGGCTGTGAATTATTTCTGGTGATCACAGCCCTGAAATTATTTAATTTATCCTACAAGTGACTCCATTTTGAGAGCAGGATGTCCTTTTTCCTTGAGGAATGGAAGGATATCTTCTTCAGTAATTCCAACAGTCTCATCTGCAATCATGTCATAAAAACCAGGAACTCCCATTGCTTCACCTCTGGCTACAATACGCTCTTTAAGTTCTTCTTTAAGAGCTTTAGGCATCCAGACCATTCTTAATAGACCGCCATCTCCAAGTATGAATTTACCCTGGGTAATGTTATATTTAGAATGACCAACAAAGCCCGGTGATGAAGCTCCACCACCCATGACTCCTGCAAGGGTTGTAAACTTCATACCACATGGTGTTTCACCTGCATAATCACGTCCAACAGTCATTACACCGTTGCAACCCGGGAGCATTGCTGCAATACATTCACAGCAACCGCATGTTGTCATTGGATCTATAACCATTGAATAGAAATTGTAATGGGTTACACCACCCCTGGAAGCTTTAAATACAAAGTCATTGACTCCCTTCCATTGTCCAAGCTTAGGATCAATACATTCACCCTTTTCAATCGGCTGGTTAGGACCGGTTGGGTTGATCTCAAACGATGCCTTACAATCCATCCAGTTATAAGCACCGCAAAGTCCGGTTCTTTCTGGACTTACTGAACATACATGGTTAGGTGCAAAAGACTGGCAAAGTGTGCAAGAGTAATAGGTTTCAACATCTTCATCTGTCATATTATCAACACGGGAGTCACGTTTTGAATATTCAGCTCTTGCAGTTTTGGTAAGTTTGTCAACATCTGCTTTTTTTGTATAAAGCGTGATTTGAACTTTATCTACAATTTTAGAAAATTCTTGATGGAATTTTGCATGGAGAACTGTACCAATCTCTGCAAGTTTAAAGCCTTTTTCAATGGCAGTCTTGCTTACACGTATCCAGGAAATATCTCTTTGACCTATATGCATGACACTCTGGATATAGTTAACAAGATGATGTATCTGTCTTTCCATGATAGGTTCAAAATCTTCCTGGAATTCACGTCCGGCAATTTGTACAAAAATCCCAAGTGGGAATGTATCGCCTTCTTTGATGCCATCAAGGTCAGGACCTTCAACTATTACTTTTCCATCTTCAATCGCACCTATGTCTGCCATTTTAACAAGCTCGGTACATTGAGTTTTTCCACCACCGCACTGGGCATATAAATCAGCACCACGTACACGTTCACCTTCGTAAGCAGGACCAAATGAACATGAGATGTCGACATCGGAAATAAGTGTTTTAAGTCCACGGACTTCAACCGATTTTGCGCATATTTCATCATGGGAAACAGGGGATACAACATGCTCGTATGTACAGATACCCGTGGGAAGAATTTGGGTAATGTCGGTGTCGGCTATTGTTGGGAAACCCCAGTTTACACAGCCGGCAGCAGCAACGCCCCATTCGGTTCCCACATCCCCCAGGGCATTAACAAATGCAAATACTCTTTCTTTGTTGTACATGAGAATTTTTTTATAATCGCCTGGCTGAACACCGCCGAAAGCCATTGCAACCCTGTTTGCAAAACCTGCTGCAAATACTGCTGAAGAAATATCAGGACCGAAACATGCTATTCGTGTGCTCCAGCCAACCTGTACTCCGGCTTCAATAAGCTGCTCGATTAAGGTTGTACCGTTATGGTTTGCAGCCAGGAACAT